>NZ_JBLLLQ010000006.1:0-244886 GCF_047737915.1 Lysinibacillus sp. NPDC056185 | reverse complement strand
TACACATGCCGAACAAGAGGCATTTCAAAATACGGAAGCTTTTAAGCAATTAGCCGCAAATCGCTACAAAGTAGAAGCGAAGAATAGTGAATTAATAAACGGACACGGGTACGATACGGCATCGACAGCGGGTCTATTTGGCATGGAAATTCAAGGTGCTACAACGATATTCGCTGTCAATTTGAAACGGATATTAAAGCTACTAAACGAAAATGAATAAGGATTAGAGACAGAAATAAGGCACTTCCTGTTCAAAATTGAACAAGAAGTGCCTTATTTTTATCTGAAAAAGGTTCGCTTTCATGAAAACGTAAGTTTTTCAGTGCCCTCCGCAAATGCCCAGGTCTTTATTTTTTAAAGTACCTGGGTAATTTGTTTAATTGCTAAATACACATAACTTTTTATTGTATGATTACAATAATATTACATTCACTCTGAAAGGAGGATGCTATTTGAAAAGAATTAACGTAAGACGTCCCCAGCCAACAGATACTGAAGAGTTGCATGAGTTTTTTCTTCTTGTAATTACCGATACTTTTGCAAAAGAAGGGCTTGCAGGGCTCCATGATGATCAAAAAGATGAATGGGAAATAAAAAAACATTATTTACAATGGGATTTGGAAAGCCAAGGAGAAAAGAGATTTTTCTGGTTAGCAATTGATGAAGAAGCTAAGAAAATTATTGGTACAATCGAATATGGAGTAGCGAATAATTTAATTCAAAAAACGATAAAGGAAGATCTAACAGACTTCCCTGAGATTGGGACAGTTTTTGTTCACCCCAACTATCAAAATCGTGGAGTAGGATCAAAGTTACTTCAAAAAATGTTCACCACGCTAGAGAGTAAAAATATAAAAGGTTTTTGCTTAGATAGTGGATACAAACAGGCTCAAACTTTTTGGCAAAAAAAATTGGGGAAGCCAAACTTTTTACTGGAGCATTATTGGAATGAAAATAGCCATCATATGGTTTGGAAACGAAATTTCCCATTATAAAAGAGGAGGAAAAAATGAATGCAATACAAAATCTCACAAGAACAAAATGAACGTAAAAAATCTTTAATTAATAATAAGCTTTACGAATACAATTTAAAACATTTTCCAAAGGATTTAAGAGGCCGATATCAAGAAATCAACCTGTTCCTTATAGATGAAAATGATCAAATCCGTGGCGGCATATTGGGGGAAATTTGTTGGAATTGGTTAGAGATACATACACTTATGATTGATGAGGATATTCGTGGATTAGGGCATGGATCTAAATTGTTATTAGAAATCGAACAAATTGCTTTAAATAACTTCTGTGATTTCATAAAGGTCGATACTTTAAGTTTTCAGGCTTTAGATTTTTATCAAAATCACGGATATAAAATCTACGGTACTTTGGACAATGTCGGAAGGGATCATCAGCACTACTATTTAAAAAAGGACCTTTCATAAGACTATCAAGTTTCCTTCTAACTATTTTAAAAGATAGGAACTTCCATCTAAAAAAAGTTGTAATTGTAATCACTTAATCCTCATTATGTCTTACAATTACAACTTATTCTTTTATACTAAATATTAATTACCAATTAGTATTCTAATAATTTTGTACTGAATATATATGATGAATTTTATTAAAAATAAACGACTCCTTCTCCATCGTAAAACCATTTTTTTCAGCCACACGAATTGATGGTTCATTTTTAGGATCAATAATACTTATTAATTTTTCTTGTCCTAACTGTAAAAATCCATACTCTACACAACCTTTAGCCGCTTCAGTTGCATATCCTTTAGACCAATGTTTTTTATGAATATGGTAGCCTACTTCCACTTCAGTTTTTCCATCAACTATTTGTTTAACGAGTCCACAATCTCCAATTAATTCATTCGATTCTTTTAAATATACACCCCATAAACCAAAATCATCTTCTCGATATCTTTTTTTATTTTTTTCAATCCAATTTTTAGTTTGTTCTAAACTAAATGGTGATGGATAATATTTCATTGTTTCAGCATCTGAAAAAATTGAATAAAGGACAGAAATATCATCATCGTTTAGTTCTCGTAATTCTAACCTTTCTGTTTCCATAATTATCAATATAGTTCCCTCCTTGAATTGTTTTTTCTTTTAAAATTTCATAATTTTATCAAACTAACAAAAAATTAGCTTATCACCATAACGTGTGGTTGATTTCCGTTCCGACTGGGCGCTTTCCTGGGGGCGTCCGATGAGCCGCTTCGCTTCGCTGCAGGGTCTCATCTGTGACGCTAATCCCCAAGGAGTCGCCCAGTCTCCACTCCAATCAACTCTTTTCAATTTCGCAATAGCGTAATTGCTGCTATCACTTTGCTTTCGCACAGATAAATTGCCACAGAACGCGGCGTTCTTAGACTGGAGTTCCTCTATTTATTTGAACACCTATTGCAAAGACGAATTCATCTCACCCCTTTTGAGATAGGAGTTTTCTACTGAATGAAGATAAATAGCATACGTTTTAACAAATGTCATCCACAACTTTTGATGATGAGGCAATAATTATCTTGTGCAATTAACAATATTTTTTAAGGTTTATGTAAGGATTACGTAAAAAGGATGTAATTTCAAAAATCTATGCTAATATATAGAAGTTTAAAAATAAAACGATCAATACTATATAGGCGAGGTGTAGGTTTATGTTTTTTTGGATTATTCCGCTTATCCTATTCTTTATTTTTTTGTATTCTTACTTGAAAGATCCCAGAAAGATAGTAAATGGCTTTTTATTTAATATTTTTTTCTGTTCATTTCTTTTATTTTGTACGATTATTTCATTAGCATCTGAAAACAATACTATAAAGCTTTTAGTTATTATACCTTTAATAGCACTTTTCTTTATTATACCTTTTGGAATTGTAGCTTTAATGTTCGGTCTATTTCTTAACGCAAGAATTTTAATGAAAAGAGAAGGAAGACGCTTAGCAAATTCCTTAACTTTAATTGTAGCTATTATTATTTTATTATTTATTGTCATGCCTATTATTAGTCCATCTAGTTTGTTATCTAATATATTTCAACCTATGTTTGGTGGAATATCGCTTATAATGTTTTATTTCTTGATTCATTTATCAAACTTTCTATCTGCATATTTCCTCTATCAGTTTAATAAACCAAAGTATAACCAAGATTTTATCATCGTACTAGGCAGCGGTTTAATTAACGATAAAGTACCACCACTTCTTGCCAGTAGAATTAATAAAGCTATTGATTTTTATCAGAAACAAGCAACGGTTACCACACCACCATCAATTATTTTCTCTGGAGGACAAGGTCCCGATGAAAATCTGCCTGAAGCGGAAGCGATGCAGAAATACGCTGTTGAAAAAGGCATTCCTCTTGAGCATACTATGCAAGAAAATCGTTCTGTAAACACCTATCAAAATATGTTATTTTCGAAACAAGTTATGGATACGTTAAAACCAGATGGTAAATACAACAGCATCTTTACAACAAATAATTTCCATCTTTTCCGCGCCGGTCTATACGCTAGACAAGCTGGTCTGAATAGCCAAGGTATCGGTTCAAAAACAGCATTTTATTATTGGCCCAACGCAATGGTTCGTGAATATGTTGCAATTGTTGTAATGGGGCGAAAAAGACATATGAAAGTTGTTGGGACAATCCTCGGAATTTCTCTACTCCTTTCTTTATTTGGCTTATTATTCTTATAGTTTGATGAAAAAAATAATCAACAAAAGGGTACTGAATCAAAAAATTATTCTAGTACCCTTTTATTAGTTGTTAGTATTCTTCCCCTGTAGCCAAACACGCAATACACTCGTTCATGACACCTATTTTAAATGCGAAGACGAAACTTAATTTTGATAATTTAAAGCGGCTTCGACAAATCGGACAGACAAAATGAGTTGTTTTCGTTTAACTGTCAGCATATTTATAAATAAATTTCTCATAAAACATACATTGAAAAGATGCTTAGTGGTGTTTAACCAAATTTATTGAGGGAGGGATAGTGAATGCACCTACAAAGAAAATCGTCTTGGTTACTTGCATTATTAACTCTAGTAGCGGTTATTTCAGTGTTTTATTTGTTGGATTCACCAAAACAATCAAAAGAGGAAATTATCTTGTCTGTAGATGCAGATCAAAAAGCTGCAATACAGACTGTTACGAAGGAAGTATCTTCTTCTAGCCCTTTATTTGAAGAAACACGCCTACAAGTTAATAACGAAAGAAATCAACTTCGCCAAAAGTTAACGCAAAAAATAACGTCAGATGAGTATTTTGTTGAGGATCAAAATACAGCGTCTATGGAAATCGATACTCTCAATAAGGAAGAATCTACAGAGGCAATACTTGAGATGCAAATTAAATCATTAGGCTTTCCCGATGCTTTAGTACGAATAGAAGGAGAAAACATTTCCGTAACAGTGGTGGCAAATAAATTATCAAAATCTCGAGCAAATGAGATTATTTATCTGGTTAAAAAAGAATGCGAGGATGCAAATGTGCAAGTAAAATTCGGTGCAAACAATTATTGAAAAATAGAAAAAAGGGGTCTTCATTTATTTACGAAAAACAGCGTCACGAAGGATTTTTTTAGTGGAAATACCGTTCTAAGACGCTGCAGCTCCCCTCCCTATCCAAAAATTTATGAGAAGTCATATTTAAATTAACTGAGTTCGTTAGTTAAAAGTTTGGTTTACGAAATAAGCGGAGAATACTAAACAACCGATAACCGAGTTGTAAATTATTCAAGTGTGAAGCTTAAGGAAATTCCTCTTGAAAGTGGTCAAAAAAAGAATGGAAGATTACAGATATAGACTAGAAATCCCCATTATTAAATAACGCGTCTAGTATTTCTTTGCAAAAAAACGCAAAAGACAATAGAAACACTACAATTAAAATGGCTAAACTACCGAATATAATCGAGAACACTATCCCCTTTTTGTTATCACTCAATAAAACCCCTCCTAAACTAGCACTGTTAATTTAATAATACCTCATATTTCATCCATATGGATAAATATTTCCATTTACCTTAGGCTAAAAAAATTGTTGATCGAACAAATGGGTGTTCAATGTGTACTTCTGCGGGAATCTGTCTGTTTACGAATCTCAATATTATGACATTTCAATAATCCATAAATTGCTTGTCAAAACAGCGATGATCCCACAATTTTTTGTAGAATCATCGCTGTTTTTTTATCACAAGACAATAAAAGCAACAATCTTTAAGAAAATACCTATTTAATACACAGATTTCATTTATGTAAAAGCTTTTGCTATCAGCCCATTCCTCTTCATTTCCAGCTAAAAATCCAATCATTTGATCATCTGAATAAAAATAACCGATTCTATGTATCCTGGAGTCATACTTATGTCTAACAATCGTTTATAAGATGTTTGTAAACTCCATGGTTCATTTCAAGGAGTTGCATTAAAAACACTTGTAAAAACCTTTGATGCTTGCTCTAAATCTGCAGGTGTTAACATACGAATTGTATTTTGCATTTGTATATCTTCTCCAATCTATTATTCTATTAAAATAAAACTTAATTCCCAACACGTAAGTATTTAGGTGGTTTTCTTATTACAAAATGTTTTTCGATTGACCTAAGCACTTCATCATTTCCAGGTAAAGTTACAGTCTCTATTGCCCTGTCAAACGATAACCATTGGTAGTCGCTATGTTCATAATTTAATTAACATCTTGTTGATCTTCTACAAACCCGACAAATACGGGTGCAATATAAATATAATTTTCTTGCGGTGAATATATTTGGTCAAATTTATTTGATGTATATAATGTAACTTTTGTAATCCCGGTTTCCTCTTTTATTTCCCTCAAAGCAGCTTCCCAAGCACTTTCGTCTTTTTCAATCCCACCCCCAATGTAACACCATGCATCACGTAGCACCGCAGTAGCTCTTTTTAAAAGTAAAACTCTATATTCATTTTCTATTCTTTTTAATAAAACTGTTGCAACTCCTGTACATCTTATTGGAATTTCACTCAATTAAAACACCCCTTTGTCATCACTGAAATAATAAAATATTTAATCTAATGGCTAGTTAAAGCTTGGATTTTTTCGTTTACATTGTAAAAATCGATTCTTTCCTATCTACGCACCATATAACCACTTTTACTTGTCCCTTTCCCGGGGGACTTTCTCTGGAAACTCCCTATTTGAATGCGATAAAGTACCAATACAGAAAAGCTTCTAAATTTTATTTTATTCAGTGATAATTTGATTTCATCGAGCTTTATTTTCTACATACAGCTGAGTGATAGGGAATTTAAACAGACAGACCATTTGAAGCGGTCTTTTTATAGAGATTACAAATAAATTCATCTTCAACAATTAAAAAATTCCAAAATGTCATTTACTAGCTCTTCTTGATCTTTACCTAATGTCATTAAATGCTTGGATTCTTTATAACCTTTAATCTTTTTGACATATGAATTGACATTATTATAAATAACATTAGCGCTATGTGAGTACAATTCATCGTCTTGTTCACCATAAAAAATTGCAATTGGAACTGATATTTTATCAAGATTTTGAATGGTAGACTTAATGAATTGTTGAAATACAATTAATTTATCTAAGGACATTTGATTAAACGTATCAATTTCTTGAGAAATTTGAAATGTAGACTTCCCCTCTACTTTTTTGTAATTGTATGCGTAATTTATAATTCTTTTTTTGAGTCGTTCTGGCTCCCTATCAATCGGTACTGATAATACAATTGCTCGCTCTATTTTTTCTATCTCCGCAAGTTTCAATGTAAATATCCCACCTATAGACAAACCTATAACAGAAATTTTTTGGAATCCCTCGTTAATTAAAAATTGATATGAATTCACAACATCTTGCCACCAGTCATTTACGTTATATTGTAGTAACTGTTCTGGAGCACACCCATGTCCTCGGTAAAGTGGTGCATAGCATGTGTAACCTTTTTTATGAATTTCAATAGCAACCTTCTTCATATCTCTAGTATGGCTTGTAAACGAATGTAAAAGTAATACAGCATGGTTATTACCTTTTAAGTAAATTTCTTTAGCAGGAAGTATCTTTATCACAAAACCAAAACCTTTCTTCATAAATACTAATTCTCAGTATAAAGATACTTTACCAAAGTAGCCAATTATCTAAAGTACCCGATCTATATAGATTGTGGAAGACCATCACGCTAATCTCATTATGCCTGTTTTGAGACTCCCACGACTAAAGTCGCAAGCCCTATACCTTACGGTATGACGGGTGGGATTCTTGAATGACTACGCGTTCGCAGTCCATTTCTGTTTTGAACAGCCTTCAAGATGAGGGGATCTCATTACCCTTCCTAAGACAGTGCATATAGCATCTTAGGCTGATTGACTGTTACCACCAATCACAGGTGCATATCGAATATTCATTGCACCGACTAAATCACGATGTTTTTCGAATCCACATTTACACTTATATATTCTATCTTGTGCCTTATTCTTTTCGGAACATTTCGGGCATGTTTGACTTGTGTACGCAGGATTCACAAATTCAACTTTAATACCTACTAGGTTCGCTTTGTACGCAATGAATTGAGCAAGACGATAGAATGACCAGTTGTGCAGATTCTTTTCGTTTTTACGGCTTGTTCTTGCCGTCTGCCTGATGTTCGTTAGTTGTTCTAAGCGAATGACAGAAATATTATTTTCTTTAGCGAAATTAACAATCGCACGACTAACCTTATGGTCTTGGTTTTTCATGTATCGCTGTTCTTTATCATCAAGATTGCGAATAGCATTTAATTTCTTTAATTTGCCTAACTTCTTACGTTTGGATTTAAACTTACGTCTGACAGATTTATTTTGTCTACCCTTTCCAAAGAAACGAGCGCTTCCATCTTCTGTCACTACAACAGCAGGGACTTTCAAACCCAAATCTACCCCCATTATCTTTGTTCCTGTTTTTTCACTTGTAGGAATGGTGACAGATATTTGTGCCATCCATTTATTCGCTTTTTTCGTGATACGAAGAGTACCTAATTTGTGTTTCAACAAATCAAAATTGCGGTTTTCTTTATCGACCAACAAAGCACGAATAGGTGTTTTAGTTGCCTTGCCATCCATCATGATGGGCATTGAAATGTGCGTGAAATCAAAAGAATAGTTTTGGTTATTCCAAATACACACTGGCTTCTTTAACACAGGAACAACCTTGAATTTATTTTTCTTCACTTTCTTAAACACACTTTTAGCGTCTTTAATCGCTTGGTTTTTAACAGCACTTGGCAGGTCGGCAGAAATATCCTTGCTTGATTTCTTTGTACTTTTCTTTTCTGCAACCATTTCAGAAACAAGGGAATTGATTGTATACACATACGATTGACTCATATTCAGCAAAATGGAAGCCTGTTCTTTTGTTGGAAGCAGTTTTACTTTAACAGTTATTGTTTGCGACATTGTTCTTCACCTCAATCTCTAATTAATCTAGCTTTTTTACTCTTCTATACTCTTCTATACTCTTCTAAAATTGCTTCTCTAATTATCAACCATGAACTGAGATATGGAATTTATTGAATTTTCAGTCTTTATAAAATTGCACAAAACCACAATTACTACATTTAACTTGCATAGTATTCCCCCCTTGTTTTTTGTTGTTCCACATAATGCTTGATGATTTCACTCGATATGTTTCCTGCGGTAGATACAAAATAGGAACGTGTCCATTGGCTTGGCAAATGTTGAAGATGAGGAAATTCCTCTCTCAACTTAAATTTATCAGCTTTATTTATAAATGCAACATACATACAAAAAAGTGCGGAATTTTCGGATACTTGAAGTACCACAAACCTTTCAGTTTTTTAGTAGCACTCCGTATCCGATCTCACTCTCATCCCACACCTGAAGGATTGGGCTTTCCCGTTCGAAAATCTGTAAAATGGCACAAAACGCTTTTAATGTATGGAACTAGCTAATGAAAATCCTATAAGGGGTTTTATATGTCTGTGTATTTCGCTCATTCAGCCAGTTTAAAACCGTACTGGACGTTCACTGTTGCGTTTATTCTCCACAGAATCGCTCAACATTCTTATGCCCCTACAAATAACAAATATAGCTCTTAATGCTAAGAGCTATAGGAGAAAAAGTAGATGCTTTAACTATTTCTATAAACGGGGAATACAACTACAGAGGCATCTTCTTGTTCATTTGCTTCGGTATAAACTGCCTACCGAAAGAGATGCATTACAAGAATATTATTATCAAGTTTTTAGCCCTTCTCACTTACTTTCTCGAACATATCATAGCGATGAAAGGAGCCAAATTTATGTGCATTAATAAAGATAATTGTAATTGTTTATCAACGAGAAAAGAATGTGATAACTTTGGACCATTTGTGGCTAAAGATATAAATTGTATAAATTCATAAATCTAGAACGGGGAAGAAAACAACAGCGGTTCAATAATTCCCTTTTCCTCTGGAAATACACAAACTGTTGTTGAAAATATACTCGGCAATAATCTTGCTAGTCTTATAGGGTTTGGTTCTGCTGTAGACCTTGTACCTATTGCAAATAATACAATTAATTTAACTGGACTTTTAAATGAAGCCTACACCGTCCCACGTGAAGGAAATATTACTGCTATTTCAACTTCTTATACTGCATTAGGGGGACAGGTTGAATCAGGATCTGTAACAATCCGTGCTCAAATTTTCCATGCACCTATTGGAAGTAATAGTTTTACTGGTACAAGTGCTAGCGTTGATTTAGCTCCAACTATTACAGAACCTATACCTATAGGTCTTTTAGTATTTGCATCCGCTAACATCCCACCGGTACCAGTAGCTCCAGGTGACCAATTATTAATGGTATTTTATATTTCATCGTTACCAGGAGATACTACAGTTGACCTTATTCTTGGTACTGCAAGTGCAGGAATTAATATTGTTTAAAGATTCTAGTGACGGTGCTGCGATTTCAGATAATATAGACAAGAAAAAATTTAACTTCTTTCAGTAGAAGCTAAGCTACAGTATCTTATTTCATTACAGTTTTTATTTTTAATATCTTTCAGAGGCTATTCACTTAAGCAAAATAACTTTTACTTCATAGTAATAGTAATGTAAAGCAATTATCCTCCTTTTGTATTAAGGGTCAGTTCAATCCTAAGTGACCTTTTTTATTGTCTTATCCCACAAAAATATTACTAACTTGATTAATTTTTAATGCCTATTGTTGAATGGATGAATACCCCACTCCTTCTCAACAGCCTACATATTATATATTGTAGGAAGGAGGATTTTTTTATGGGATACTATGGAAACACAGGTAATTTTAATTGTGGCTGTTATGGTGGCTATAGCCGTGGCCACGGTTCATCATTTACGCTGATTGTTGTTCTATTCATTCTTCTAATTATTATCGGCGCTACTTTCTTAAATAATGAAAACTGTTAGCATATCAATACAAAACTATCAGTCTTTCTCACCTCTTTAAAGGGTCGCTTCTTGCCTAGTGACCCTTTAATCGTTTCTTCCCTCATATTGTGCAGTTACTTTTTATCATCTATTGCATTAACATAGTCGATGTTTACATGACCATTGCTGGCGTTCGGCTGTCGAATTACATTAATCTAGAATCGATTCTGTTCGTGGAGGGTCTTTCTCATACGAGGATATTCAAGGATCGAATCATGGGTAATAATAAATTACTGAATCATGTAAATCATTAAAATATATGAAAAAGGACACTTCCTATACTTAGGAAAAGCGTCCTATAATTGAATAACGATAGTAATTTACTATCAATAATCTTAATAGATTTTCCTAGCTTGAATTAAATCTGTTTTTCGAACCTTTTAAGAGCCTCAGACATTCTGTAAATAATCTCTTCAACCTGTTGGCTTGTAATAATAAGCGGTGGAGCAAGAGCAACCGTATTTGTTCCCTTCCAATCGAAGTAACGCAATTGCAGCCCTAAGTCCATGCATATATCTGTATACAGAGCTGCAGCGTGTACCGACGGATCAAATGGAATGCCGTTTTCAGGATCTTTAACTAGCTCAATACCGGCAAGTAGACCGAGACCTCTTACATTCGCTATATGTTTATGATTGCTTTCGAGATACTTAAGTCCTTTTAATAATTCTTCACCACGAAGTCTACTATTCTCAACAATTTGATCTCTTTCTAATATCTCAAGTGTCTTTAAGCCAACCGCACAAGCCATTGGATGTCCACTATATGTGAATCCATGGAACATCATTTCATCTGATTGAATAAATGCTTCTCTTACATGCTCTCTCATAATTACGGCACCCAGGTGAGCGTAGCCACTTGAGATTCCTTTTGCAACACATAGAAGGTCCGGAACAATGTTCCAGTTATCAACACCAAAGGTCTTTCCGGTTCTTCCAAACCCACATATCACCTCATCTGCAATAAGCAAAATGTTGTGTTCGTCGCAAAGTTTACGAACAGCTTGAAGGTATCCGTCAGGAGGGAATCTTACCCCGCCTGCGCCCTGGATTGGCTCCAGAATGACAGCAGCTATGGTGTCGGATCCTTCTGATTCAATCATTCCACGAATAGAACGCGAGTAATTTGGATCACTTTTGTCACCAAGTTCTGCATTCAAAACATGTGCTGCAGCTGTAAGGAAGTTCGGAGCATTGGAAGTCGTAAATTTGTTGAATCCCTCGATTCCGGTAGCACTTGTGGCTCCTACTGTAACTCCATGGAATGATTGTTCAAGAGAAATAATTTTAGTTTTCTCTGGCTGACCTTTTACTTTCCAATAAAAACGTGCTAGTTTAAACGCAGTATCATTAGATTCCGAGCCTCCCGATGTGAAGAAGCAAACATTCAAATCACCAGGTGCTAATGAAGCCACTTTCTGTGCTAAAAGGATAGCGGGCTCATTGGATTGTCCGCTGAATGAAGAGCTGTAAGAAAGTTTTAACATCTGCTGTTTTGCTACCTCAGCAAGCTCTTCATTCCCATAGCCAAGGTTTACATTCCAAAGCATCGAAACCCCATCAATACGCTCTTTCCCCTCTATGTCTTTCAGATAAATTCCTTTGCCTTCTGTAAAGATTGTTGAAGGCCCTGATAAATAATGAGCTCTTGGTGGTGTCGTTGGATGCAAATAATGTTTTTTATCCAGTTCTGATAATTCCAATTTGCTTAGGTTATTTCGCTTTGCAACGTATTGCATATTTTTTATTCCTCCTTTAATAGACAAATATAATTAAGCATTCCTAGCTATTTAATAATTAATTATCGATTTATGAAATTACCCTTTCACACTCTATCAGTCTCTCAATAAGGGTATATAAATAGCCATGAGCTTCGGCTACAGCTTTATATGTCACAAATCCTCCAATAACGTTAATTCCTTTAGCTAATGCCAGAGCAGCTTGTCTAAATCCTTGATTTGCAATTTTCACACCATATGGGATTGTCACATTCGTTAGCGCATTTAACTAACATTCTGCCCTTCTATATCTGTTAAGAGTTTCTTGGATTCTTTTGAATACAGGGATCGAATCGCTAAATAACACACACCAATTCCCATCCAGGTAAATCCAACTATTTTTCCAGCTGTTGAAAGCCCCCACAAGATATAAAGACAAACCAACGTTCCAATTAATGGAATAATCAAATATTTAACGATATTTTTTTGCTTATTTTTTAAATAGTAGTGTTTAATTACACAAATATTCACGAAAGCAAATCCTAATAATCCACCAAATGCAACTAAGTCTGATACAATTTGCAGATTCAAAGATATTGCACCAATCATTCCGATTATTGACATTAATAAAATATTATTAATTGGTGTTTTATACTTTGGATGGATATAGCTAAAAAATTTTTGAGGGATGACATTGTCACGTCCCATCCCCAAGAGCAAACGACTTGAAGCTGCTTGGCTCGCTAAGGCGCTTGCAATTCCAGATGCGATAATCGTAAGTGTAATATAAGTCTGGAGGAACCCGCCCCCTATCGTCTCTAAAACGTTGAAGAAGGCTGTGTCGGGATTATCAATAGTTAAATAGTTCCCTACAAGAATCACTGCTAAATAAGTTACGGAAACATAAAATACTGTTTGAATGATACAGGTAAACAAAATGGCCAAACCAATTTTATTCCCCCCTACGTTCGTCTCTTCAGCCAAGGTTGTAATAGCATCAAAACCTAGGTAAGCGACAATAACAATAGCTGCCCCGCCAATAACTGCTCCTATTGAAAATGAATCACCATCATAAATTGCATTATAGTTTATTAAAGTTAAATCCCCCGTTATAATATAGTGACTTGCGCTGAAAACGAAGGCAATCACCGCGATAATCATGAGGAGCACTAAAACTAAATTCAACTTAGCCGCTATATCAATTCCAATTATATTTATAATCGTGATTGGGATAGCGAAAATGAGAACCCAACCCCAAACTGGAATGCTTGGTACAAGGGCGTTTGCAAAACTTGCACTGATCAAAAAAGTTAGCATGGGTATCAACAGATAATCAAGGAGCATTCCCCATCCTGCTATAAATCCTATTTTAGGGTGTAGCGCTTTATGGGCGTAGGTATAGGTTGAACCCGCAACTGGGTAAGCTTCAACCATTTTACCGAAACTGTACGCCGTAAATAACATTGCAACAAAACCAAGAACATATGAGAGGACAGAATGGCCCTGAGATACCAATGTGATAATTCCAAACATTGACATCGCTGCAACTGGTGCCATAAAGCCAAGACCAAAAATAACTAAATCTCGCATCTTTAAACTTCTTTTTAGACTTTGCCCATCTGATAAAATTTGAATGTTCCCTATTGATTTTTGTGTTTCTATAATCCCTACCCCCATTGGCGTTATTATAATTTTGTTATTTATACAAAACGTTACCCTCCATACCAATTCTAAAATTTTTCATTCAAGTCAACCCAGGCAAGCTTTGTCTAACTGTACTTCAGGCCTCGGATAAGACGGAATTCACTTTTCAGTTCTGGGATTAATAAACGAAAATGTTCTGCCTGACACGGCCTCAACCCAGTTACAACTAATAAACAGTTAGTATTTCGTCATTCATCTGACTCCCCTCTTTGATTTTGTTGATTGCCCATTTTTCCTTAGAACTGTAGTAGGAAAATAAGCATTCTTTATATTAATTACAGATTATCAGATTAAGATAATTTGATATTGTAAAAATCGGAACATTCTAAATTTTCACCCAAGGATTCTTCAAGTATGCGCATGCCGGGTGCACTTAAAAAAGCAATTACTTAAATAAGTAATTGCTTGAGCTATACAAACATTATTTAGCTGGTTTTCAGGCAACTTTTTTGCCCAGTTAATTGATAAGGTGTCATGCATCCAAAATTCCGAAACTCATGTATCAAATGGGCTTGGTCATAATAACCATTCTCATAAATAACATCATTTAACGTAGAGTGGGTTGTCCTCAGAAGCATATTTAGTGATGATTGAAATCTTACTATTTGGCTAAATAATTTTGGGGAAATTCCAATATGATCTTCAAATTGTTTTCTTAAATATCTAGTTGAATATCCTACTTCTTCTGCAAGTTGAGCTATGGTAATATTACCTCTTGTCGCGTATATATTATATAATGCTTGTTTTATTAGTTTTGATGATTTATCAATCTCAAAAATTTGACTTCCCAATATTTCATTGAATATATTGACTCTCTCCGTAAAACTATCGTAGGTTACTACCCTTTCTAAAATATTCGTATTTACAGGAAACATTTCATTTAAGGAAACTTCTTTATCTGTAAGGTCTTTTATACCGAATTTTATTTTCTTAATATCTAGACATGGCAGAAAACGAAACCCAAAGTATGTACTGTTTGGGAGAAGGTTAATCTCTCTACTTTTAGTAACGCTTCCACAAATATTACCGTAATGCTGATCACAATTAATGAGAATATCGATACACCCATCCGGGATAACAGAAATTTGATTACTTACCCCTCCCATTTTAAATTGGTAAAACAGAATAGATGGTTGATTTGGTTTAATTCTAACTTTTTGTTCAGTATAGTAATCTGTCTGAAATTCAAAGTCAGGCTGAGACGGCAAGTAACTAATTATTTTCGAATTTAAAGGATTAATCAACTTTATACCACCTTTAATACAAATTAGTAAACGCTTACAAATCGATGTTTAATATGTGATAATTCCCTCGGTTAATCGAATAACAGCTAAATCAACGGTTTGAAAGTTGCTAATGTTGTTTACGAATGTTCGTAAAATAAGTGTAATAAAAAAAGGAAAAATAATCAACAAAACTTTCGGAAAATTTAGATAATTAATTATCTCCCCTCAGTGTTCCTTTTATTTGATGAAGATGGTAAATTCTTCGAAAAAGTAGACGAGTTACGAATAGCGGGCAGACTTTAAAACAGCTATAAAGAGCGCTTTTCCATTCATAGTAAGTTAAAAGCCTGTATCCCTTGTCACTCAAGGTTACAGGCTTTTCTAACAACGGTTCAATGCTTTATTGAGAAATATCTTCAAATCTATTAATATCCTCTTAATAGTATCGAGCTGTAAGTAATTTGAACTTCGCTGCAATCCTAAAACGGATAATCTAATTTACTTGTCTGTACGGATACCCATTTCGTAACAGTAAACTCATCTACAATCCATTCATATCCAAATCGCCCAATTCCACTTTGTTTCACTCCACCAAATGGAACATTTCCTTCTAGCACTGCAGGCATATCATTTATATGTGTTGTACCAGATTCGATCTCAAGGGCTAATCTTTCCCCTCTTTCTAAGTCACTAGTTATAATGGCAGAGGATAGTCCATATTCCGTGTCATTAGCAAAACGAATGGCCTCTTCATCACTTTCAGCCGGAATAATTTGTGCAACAGGACCGAAGATTTCACAAGATGCAAGACTTGAATCATTAGGTACATCAACAAATACAAATGGAGAAATAACATTCCCTGTACGGTCACCTTCTACGGCAACTTTCAATCCACTTTCCTTTGCTTTATTAACTAAATCCATGATTTTATCAGCTTGTTTCTCATTTATAACAGGTCCAATAATTGTGTTAGGGTCCTTGGGGTCTCCTACTGTTAATCCCTTTACTTTTTCTACGTATCTAGCAACAAATTCATCATAAATATCTCTATGAACAATAATTCGGTTTGTAATCGCACAGATTTGACCACTATGCAAAAATTTCCCGAAGATGGCGGCTCTCACAGCTTGTTCAACGTCGGCATCTCCTAAAACTACTAAAGGATTATTGCCTCCAAGTTCTAATGCCATTTGTTTTAATGTTCCGCCTGTTACCTTATTAATATGTTTTCCTACTGCAGTTGATCCTGTAAAACTGATAAACGAAGAATTCTTATTTAACAGGAATTCATCTCCTGATTCTTGAAGATCGGTTAAAATTGAATTAAACACTCCAGCAGGAAGTCCTGCTTCTTCGAAAGCCTTTGCAAAAACTTGTCCACCAACTATTCCAACTTGGAGATCTGGTTTATGAACAACACTGTTCCCGAGAGCAATGGCCGGGAAAATTGTTCTTGTTGCCATGTTAAATGGAAAGTTAAAAGGTGTGATGGACGTAATTACACCTAAAGGTAATCGATATACACGGCTAACCTTTCCTGGTGTAGTAGATGCATAATTTTGGGGTCTGTATATTTCATCAACCATATTAATAGAATCTTTTATGTCACTAACCCCAAAGCCAAACTCAATATGAGCTTTAAGTAGTGTTCCACCTGTTTCCCGTGTAATTAATTCCAAAATATGCTCTTTATTTTTCTCTAAATAGTCTAATGCTTTCGTTAAAACCTCTCTTCTTTGTTCTGGAGTAGATTTAGCCCATTCCTTTTGAGCTACTTTTGCTTTGTGATATGCGTCTTTTATTTGCTCTACATTCGCTAATTCTACAGATGTAATAGTTGACTGATCATATGGATCCTTTATTGAATAAGTTCTTTTACTACCACCCTCTACCCATTGACCGCCAATATAACTTTTGTTTATTTTACTTGCCCATTCAATGCAGTTCACATCTAAAGCCTGATTCTTTGTCATTTAAAGTCCCCTTCCTGAAATGAAAATCTATACTTAACGCGATGTAACCTAAATTGTAAGCGGTATTAATTGTTTTTTATTGTAAAAAGCGGAACTATACTTATCAGGATGATAATTGCTAAGAGAAGCAAAAAAATAAAAGAATAGGAATGAACGACTTACACGCCTTCTTACTTTTTAAAACGTGTATGAATATTGTTATACTTGTAAGTACCTTCCTCACTGAATTCAATCAATTCCATAGATAATGCCAGATATCGTCTAGTAAATAGCTCAGCAAAATGATCCTTCATCACTTCGAATAGTTCGTCACAAGTTTCTTTCTTATTTTCAGCCGATCTTCCCGCCCCAATTTTTAATATAGCATGAACAAATGCATCATCTTCTGCTCCATCTGCTACTCGGTAATCTTGAAGTTCAACTGCTCTTGATCGAATTCCTCCAGTCGGAAAAAGATTACTACGGCTAATCAAAACATCATTCACTTTTTTAAGCAAACTCGGAATGTCTGCTTCTTTCTTTATGTTATCGGTATACTCAACAATAAAATGCGGCATGTTTTCATCCCTTTCACTGACTAAAAATAGCGTTATCACTTTCAGTTTTTAAGAAATGTTTTTCGCTAATAATGGTATTTACTAGTCGTCCCACTCCTTCAATTTCAGTAATGACTTCATCTCCTTCTTTTGTATCAACTAAGCCCTCAGGCGTACCAGTAAGGATAATGTCGTTTTTATTTAATGTCATAAAACTACTTAAATACTCAATTAATTGCGGAATACTAAAAATCATATCCTTCGTTGTGCCTTCCTGAGTCACTTTTCCATTTACATAAGTACGCAATGTAAGATTCATAGGATCTTCAACATCTTTTGCATCGACTAGCCATGGACCGATTGGTGTACAAGTATCTCTATTCTTAACTTTTAAGTTTGGACGATAATAGTTTTCTAAATAATCACGGATGGCATAGTCATTTGCAACGGTATATCCTGCTACATAATCATAAGCATCTTCTCGTTTAATGTTAGTCCCAGAACGCCCAATGACAACTGCAAGTTCACATTCATAATGCATATTGGTTGCCTCAGTCGGTCGGTAAGTTTGACCTCGATGACCAATAAAAGTATTAGGACCTTTTAGAAAAACTAAAGGTTCTGTTGGTGCTTGAAAAGCAAGTTCCTTTGCATGATCTGCATAATTAAGTCCTAAAGCAAAAACGGTTCTAGGTTGGACAGGTGGTAGCCAGACCACTTCCTCCTCAGAAACAATTTGTCCATTATCTAGTTTCAGGTGACCATCATTTGTTTCAATTGCGTGATGAATGACATCCTGAAATACTACACGTGCATGTTTCATAATAATCGCGCTCCTTTACAAAACAATAAGATTCTCATTTAACTGTATTTTCTAAATAACCGATTCCATCGATTTCAATTCGTACTCGATCTCCCTCTTTCACAAGCGGGGGATTTTCAGGTACCCCAACCAGTAAAACATCTCCCTCATACAGCGTCATAAATTCCGAAATTTCAGAAATCAATTGTGATACAGGACGAATTAAATTGGCCGTTGTATTCTTTTGTTTTAATTCATCGTTAACGAATACAGTAATCGTCAACTTATTAGGGTCAGAGATTGCATCGCGTTCAATAATCCATGGACCTACAGGGCAAAAGTTATCTCTCGCTTTTTGTTTAACAGCTGGTCGATAAAAACTCTCATGTGGAATACTCACATCATTTACAATCGTGTATCCTAATACATGATCTAAAGCTTTTTCTTCTGTTACACGAGTAGCATTTTTCCCAATGACAATGCCTAATGAGGCACCCACTTGCAGATGAGGTGTATCCTCGGGTAATGGAATTGAAGATTTAAATCCAGTAATGGTGTTTACCGGTTTTATATATAAGACAGGCGCTTTGGGAGGCTGTTTATAAGGTTCCTTAGTTAACGATGAACCTAATGCCTTTAGCTCGCCACTATAATTTAATAAAGTTCCATATACTGTACCCGAAATTGGCGCCTCCAAAGAGGACTGTTCTACTGTTAAATTTCTATCACCGAGAATAATTGTATTGCTTTGAGGGTCTACTTCCACTTCTTTTGTGTGAAGGGTTTCACTAAATTTAATAATTGCCTTTCTCATAACTATTCACTCCTCTCATAAACTCGTAAATTCTTCTGATAATTACTTAATATTATTGATCTTGCAAAACTATTACTAATGATTAACTACACCTTTAACATCATTACCTATATTTGACTTAACGATAATTTCTGAAAAATTATCCTCTACATTTTTTGACTTACGGGTCCCTATTAATGTACCAATATAGCAGCCTAAGAAACCTAACGGTATAGAAAGAATTCCTGGTGATGCAAGAGGGAAAATAGGCTTACCAGTAAATAAGGCTACACCTGGTTGTGGATTCCAAACATTTGGACTTAACATAACCAGACCAATCGTGCTAATTAATCCTATAAGCATCCCAAAGATTGCTCCAGTTTTGTTGAATTTTCTCCAAAAAATAGTTAATAAAATAACTGGTAAATTCGAACTCGCTGCTAATGTTAAAGCGATTGACGCTACAAAGGCAACATTAAAATTTTGAAGAAATAGTGATAAGGCAATCGCGATAGCAGTGATGACAATCGATGCAAGACGTACCATAAACATTTGCTGTTTTTCGGTTGCCTTCCCGTCTTTTAAAATTTCGTTATAAAAGTCATGGGAAAATGCTGTTGCTCCCGTAACTACAATTCCAGCAACAACTGCAAGAATAGTAGCAAAAGAAACCGCAGAAATGAAAGCAAACATAAAATCTCCGCCAATATACTTTGCTAATAATGGCGCTGCCATATTCCCTGCTGGGTTAGCCTCTATAATATTCGAAGTTCCAACTAGCTTTGCTGCTCCAAACCCAAGGAAAATAACCATAATGTGGAATAACCCCATGATCCACATAAGCCAAACAACTGACTTTCTGGCAACCTGAGCATTAGGTACAGTTAAAAAACGAACTAATACATGGGGTAGACCCGCTGTCCCAAGAATGAGCCCAAGTGTTAAAGAAGCTGCATCCCAACCGTTTTTATATTTCAAACCAGGATTTAAGAAATCAATTCCAAAAGGAGTGGCGGTTTTCATATCAGTAAAAATGCCAATAAAATTAAAATTAAATTTCCACATAACCATGACAAACATAATAAAGGTTCCACCTACTAAAAGAACGGCTTTAATAATTTGAACCCAGCTTGTTGCGGTCATTCCTCCAAACAAAACAAAAGCTAACATAGCAACACCAACAATAAGGACTGAAGTATTATATGGAATACCTAATAATAATTTAAATAAAGCTCCTGCAGCAACAAGCTGTGCAAGCATATAAAAAACCGAGATGATTATTGTATTGAAGGCAGTTACACCTCGTACTTGTTTAAACTTAAATCGAGCAGTAATCATATCACCTAACGTATATTTCCCAAGATTCCTTAATGGTTCTGCAACTAAAAATAAAATGACAAGAAAAGAAACTAAGGCACCGTACATGAGGAAAAATCCGTCATATCCCGTTAAAGAAAAGGCTCCAATTAACCCTAAAAAGGTAGATGCAGACATAAAGTCTCCAGCTAAAGCAAGTCCATTTTGCCTAGCAGTAAGACCACCTCCAGCTGTATAAAAAGAACCTGCCGTTTTTGTTTTTTTGGAAGCATAGTACGTAATGAAAAGTACCCCTATTGACATGAGTACAAAAAGAAGAATAATATCCCATCCCATATGTCTACAGCCCCTCCTTTACTATGATTTGCTTTACTTTTTCGTCAAATTCAGCAGACTTCTTTACATAAACACTGCATACCCCAAATGACATAAAGATAATTGAAATACCGTAAATCCACGCCAACGTAATGTCTCCTATTACTTGGACGTTTAATATATTTGTAAACAAGGCTAGGAATGGTAAAGCTAGTGAATAAGCCAAATAAAAAATTGTGTATGGAATAATAAACTTTTTCTTATATAAAAGTAGTTGTTTAAAATCCTCCGAGGTGGAAATTTTGTCATAATCTATTTGTTTGTTGTCTTGTTGTTCGATGTCTTTTTTTACACTGCTTTGTTCTTTTACTAGCTCCAAATTGATAGCACCTCTTTCCTAATCATTTAATAGGGTTCTTAAATGCTTCTAATTCTTCGATTTTTAATTTCTATTAAAAACCACTAGCTTTAGCTCTGTCATTTCCTCTACAGCATATTTTATTCCTTCTCTTCCAACTCCACTTTCCTTCACACCTCCATAAGGCATGTGATCTACACGAAACGTTGGAATGTCATTAATCATTACGCCTCCAACATGAAGGTTTTCAGCTGCAGTTAACGCTGTATGAACATTATCCGTGTAGATTCCCGCTTGAAGACCATATCGCGAATCATTTACTTGCTCAATTGCTTCTTCTACTGCTTGAACTTTATTGATGATAACAATTGGAGCAAACACTTCTTGACACGAAACTTTTAAAGAAGATTCTGCATTTAATAATACCGTTGGCAATAGAATATTCCCTTTTGCGATTCCCCCAGTTGCTACTTCTGCTCCATGTTGTTTCGCCTCATGAATCCAATCTAAAGTACGTTCCACATCTCCTTTTGAAATAAGCGCTGAAACATCCGTACTTGGATCTAATGGGTCACCAATTTTGAGTTGTTGAGTAGCTTCAACGAATTTTTGCACAAATGTTTCGTACAAACTTTCATGAATATAAATTCGTTGTAATGATATACATACTTGACCTTGGAAAGAAAAGGCTCCCTTCACACAACGATTAATAATTGAATCAATATCGATCCCTTTATCAATAATAACGGCTGCATTTGAACCCAGTTCTAATGTCACGCGCTTCAGTCCTGCTTTGTTTCGAATACCAATCCCAACAGCTGGGCTTCCCGTAAATGTAATAGCTGCAATTCTATCATCGGTCACGATTTTATCCCCCACGACTCTTCCGCTGCCAGTAATAACATTAAAAGCTCCATTAGGTAAACCAGCCTCCTGTAACAACTCGGCTAAAAAGAAAGAAGATAGTGGAGTTTGAGATGCTGGTTTTAATACAATTGTATTTCCTGCGGCAATGGCAGGACCTACTTTATGGGCAACTAAATTCATCGGGAAATTAAATGGAGTAATCGCTCCAATAACCCCAATAGGTTCACGCACCGTATATGCTACTCGTTTTTCTCCACCTGGTGCAGCATCCAAAGGAAGTGTTTCTCCATGAATTCGCTTTGCTTCTTCAGCTGCAAACTTATACGTTTGTATTGTTCGTTTCACTTCATCGATTGCAGTAGCAATTGGTTTAGCTGCTTCTAAAGCGATAATTTCTGCAGCTTCATCTAAACGCTTCTCAAACAAAGCTACCAAACGTTCTAAAATAGCTGCACGTTCGTGAGCTGGCATTTTCGCCATTACTGTTTTTGCACGAACTGCAGCTTCAATCGCCTCATTCACTTCTTCTTCATTAGCCTTAGGAATATATGCAATAACATCTCCAGAGTATGGAGATGTTAGAGATGCATGTTCAGTGGCTTCTTTCCATTGACCATCAATGTATAAATTTTTCTTTCTTACTTGCACTTTTAAATTCATATTCTACTCCTTTCTGTTACCTACTATTAATTAGATTACTAGCTCATCTTTTTTCATGTATTCATTCATTCCATATGACTCATTTTGCTTGCCATATTTATAATCTAGCCATTTTACCTTAATCCGCTTCTTGTATGGGTTTACAGAACAATCTTTTAATTGTATTAGTAATGAAGAGTGTTGCTCATTTATAGATATTTGGTGGCAGGTTCCATCATAATTTTTACCATCTATTTCAACTTGAATATGGTAAATACCAGGTTTAGGCATGCGGTATCTCTTTTTTACTATTAATTTAAGAAACTGATGTTTTTTGTAAAAAAGAGAACTTTGATTCACTTCTCCATTAATTTCATAAAAATCGCCAAGGTACATAGGAATCTTTTGCACATGACCTTCATCAAGCAATTTTCGGATTGCTGTTGAACTAATTTTTTCATCATAATGTTGGACCTTTGGAACAGTCGTTACTTCCAAACTTTCGGGATTATACTCTGATAACGTTTTCATATTACCGAGTCCTTTATAGCCATAATGATAATCAAAGCCTGCTACAACATGTACACAGCCAAGTCCTGTAATGTATTGTTCAACAAAATCGTTAGGAGAAAGACGGGCAAACTCAGGGCTAAACTCAACAACAAATAACGTCTCAACACCCAGCTTTTCAAATCGATCTTCTTTCAAAGGAAGCGGAGTTAAATAAGTCATTGGCTCCATATGAGGAAAGAGTATATCTTTTGGGTGCGGATAAAACGTCATAACACCAAAGGCGCATTGTTTTTGCACAGCAATTTGTTTTGCTGTTTCAAGAATTCTTTGATGACCGATGTGAACTCCATCAAAAAAACCAAGGGCCAAAACACAAGCTTCTAATTCAGTGAACTTTGATTTATCAATTGAACTTTTGATATAAATTGTCTCCATCGTTGGCCCTCTCCTTATATGTTAAGTTAACTGCGGTGCAGCGAGCTGGCCATATTTCCCTGCAAAGAATGTCAGAGGATTTCCTTCACGAAGGACAATATCTTCTACTTCTCCAAGAAACAGCGTATGGTCACCAGCTACTTGCTTTCCATATACATTGCATGTAATATTCGCCAGCGCATCCTTTACTACCGACATTTCATTTAGTCGGTCAAATTCTGGTTCACGCTTTTCTTTGATCTGGCCGGCGAATAACATAGAAACTTCTTGCTGGTCTTCCGATAAAATATTCACTGCAAATTTACCGGAGCGGTTAATTTTATCCAGCATTTTTGCATTTTCTTTAATCGATATTAGTACGAGTTTCGGGTTTAGCGACACTGACATGAAGGCATTTGCAGTCATGCCATGAGGCTCTCCATCAATGTCCGTTGTAATAACTGTTACACCGGTTGCAAATTTACCCATGGCATCTCGAAATGTACGATCATCCATTGAAATTCCTCCATTCTTTTTATTTTATATAACTAATTCTGGTTTGCGCTGCGCAAGGATTGGTGACTTAGATTGAATTTGTTCGTTGGTTTCAATATCTAAAAACGGAGATGTTTCATTAAACCAGCTATCCGGTGCTTTTGCCCCCCATAATGTTTGACGACGTGGGTCATTTAAATCCCATCGAATTGGCTCGAAGTCATTATCACTTGTTAAGTAATCTCCGTTATACAGCTCAATGCGGTATCCATCTGGATCTCTTAAATACAAGAAGAACGCATTGGATAAGCCGTGGCGTGCTGGACCTCTTTCAATGTTTTCTGAATAACCAAGAGAAGCTAAAACATCGCAGCAGTGAATTAGAGCAAGTGGATCCGGTAGCCAGTAAGCAAAGTGATGAAGGCGCGGACCATCTCCGTTCATAAAGGCTTGATCATGCACGGTCTGTTTGCGGTGGAGCCACGCAGCCCAGATATTACCATCTTCTATAGTTGTATATTCAGAACATGCAAAACCTAGCTCGTTGATAAAGAAGTTGTAAGCTTTTTCTACATCCGGTACAGCACAGTTTACGTGGTCAATCCGCTGAATTCGGGCACCGCTGTATAAGTCGTAGCGCTGAAGTAAGCGCTCTGCTTTTTCAATCTTACAGAAAAATTCAAGAGGCATCCCTGAAATATCATGTACATGCAGTGCACGCCCAAGAGCATGCTGAGTTCCTTCCTTAAGCCACTTTGTTTTTAAGCCTTTTGATTGAAATAATTCGGCCAGACGGTCAAGATCTTCTTCTTTTGCTACTTTGTAACCGAGTGCATGTACCCCTAACTTATCAGACTTTTTAAGAACCAAGCTGTGGTGTGTGTGTTCTTCAAGCCCTCTCAAATAAACACAGTCGTCCTTTGTTTCCGTTTCAATCATGCCGAGCGCTTTTACATAAAAATCTTTTGAACGGTCTAAATCCTTCACATTAATAACCGTTCTGGCAATACGAATGATATTGAAATCCATACTCCTCATCTCCCTTAGTCGTTTAATTAGCTATTTTTAGCAAACTCTTCTGATCGATCCAAAAATTCTTTTACACGATCAACATATTCCTGTTTGTCATATCCGTTATAAAGCGTACTTGCCATTCTAATTGGATCACCAAAGAAGAAGCGCTCATAAAGTGTTTGTCGAGAACCGAATGAACTTATACATACATCCCATGCCAAACGATAAAGTTTCACACGATTATAAGCATCCCCAGTGGCTGATTGTAAATACTTATCAAGATCCGGACGAATATCAGAATTGAAGTCTGATTCTGATGGAATTGCCATTAAGCCACTTGCACCCATTAATTGCATAATTTCTGTAAAGCGAGGGTAAATTTTTGGGAAGTAATGACGTGCTACATTTAACGGTGCGAATTCTGGTGTCATAATCCCCCATCTATCTACTTTTGCATTTGCTTCGGCAGCAACGACATATGCTTTCATCGTTTCAAGTGCAATAATTACCTCAGAGATTTTCTCCTGTATATGTTGGTATTGGCCAATATTAATTGTCTCTGCCATTAATTGAAGAATACCAAGTACAAACTCTGTTTTCGCGATATTTTTTGATACAACTTGATGTGTCATATGAACAACTGCATTACTTTCATTGTAGGCCTGGTTGCACACATTAACATCACCAAGGGCAAAGACTCGATTCCACGGAACGACAACATCATCAAACACAACAATGGTATCCATTTCTTCAAAGCGAGATCCTAGCGGATGGTCGAAATGAGACTTACCATAATCAAAAGATTCTCGACAAATAAATTTTAAGCCCGGTGTGTTATTAGGAATAGAAAATGCAAATGCATATGGATTTTCTTCAGCTGATTGTTTTAATAAAGTAGATGGGAATACCATGATTTCATCGGTAATACCACCTTGAGTAGCAAGTAATCTTGCCCCTTTAATAACGACCCCTTCAGATGTTTTCTCTTTAATCCGTGCTGCAATAAACGGATCTGGAAGCTGTGCTGAATTTACTCCCCTGTTGACTTGAGGCTGAATCAACGTATGTGTTAAAGATAAATCATTTTCACGACAATACTCGTAGTAGTTGGTCATGTTTTCGGCATAGATGGAGTCCTGTTTTCCAAACATTTCTGAAGCTGAACCATACGCCATCATCCCGACATTAATGTAATCAGGGGAACGTCCCATCATGCCACCATTATATTTCGCCCATTCTTGCATCATTTTGCGACGTGTTACCAAATCTTCTTTTGTTTTTGGCTGAATAAAAGATGTACCTACCCGTTCACCAGTTGTTGGAGATACATATGTCATGTAATCCTTTTTGTCTGGATCATGTTGCAAATCGTAAAGTTCTGCCTGAGTTTTCATAACTCCTTTAAAAGCTGGATGTTCAGAAATCTTCCCTTCTACTCGTTTGCCATCAATCCATATATTTGCCTGTGCATTATCAACTCTTTCAATATATTGCTTCCCTGTTTTTGCTGGCATTATTGTTTCCCCCTCAAAAAATAGTTTTTACTTCCCAAATTGCGGAATATGATGATCACCTATAGCAACATGGATTACCTTTGGTTCTGTATAGAATTCAAAAATTGCGTAATGACCACCCTCTCTTCCAATTCCACTATCTTTCGTACCGCCAAATGGAATTCGAAGATCTCGTACGTTTTGAGCGTTAATCCAAAGCATACCTGCTTCAATAGCATCCGCCATACGATGTGCTCGTTTTAAATCTTTTGTCCATACAAAACCAGCTAGTCCGTAAGATACGTCATTTGCCATATGAAGTACTTCTTCATCTGTTTCAAATTCGATTACGGCCATAACGGGACCAAAGATTTCTTCCTGACATACTCTCATGTCATTTCTTGCATTTAATAAAAGTGTCGGTGGTACAAAATTACCTGCCTTTACCTTCTCCGGAACCACTCCCTGAATTACTTCACAACCTTCTTGTTTAGCGATTTCTATATATTTTTTTACTTTGTTGTAGTGATCTTTTTCAATTAGCGGACCAAGCTGTGTTGATGAATCCATTGGGTCACCGATTTTAATGTTAGCGACACGTGCTTTTAATTTTTCAACAAATTGATCTTTAATATTTTTATGCAAGAATACTCGAGAATTGGATGTGCAACGTTCCCCATTAAAAGAGAAAATCCCCCATATTGCTGCATCTAGAGCTCGTTCAAGATCTGCGTCATCAAATACAATTAAAGGTGATTTCCCACCAAGCTCCATCGATGTTTTCTTTAAAGTATCTGCAGAGTTTTTAATAATAGTGGAACCTGTAGTCGTTTCACCTGTAAATGAAATCGCTTTCACATTTGGGTGAGCAACAAGAGCAGCCCCTGCAGTTTCTCCAAAACCATGAACGACATTAAAGACTCCATCCGGAACTTGAGCTTTATGAATAATTTCAGCTAATTTATTTGCAGTTAATGGTGAAAGTTCAGCTGGTTTTAGCACAACAGTATTTCCAGTTGCTAATGCAGGCGCTACTTTCCAAGTCTCTAACATGAATGGGGCATTCCACGGAGTAATTAATCCTATAACTCCTAATGGTTTATAAACTGTATAATTAATGAATTCATCATCCATTGGGTAAGATTCACCATGCAATTTTGTCTCAACCATTCGTGCGTAGAAACGGAAATTTTCTGCAGCACGTGCGGTTTGATTTCTTGTTTGGCTAATTGGCAGACCTGTATCTAATGATTCTAAGAAAGCAATTTCTTCAATCTCCTCATCGATGATATCTGCAATTCTATTAATATATTTCATTCTTTCTTTCAATTTCATCTTGCCCCACGGACCATTCTCGAACGCTTCTTTTGCTGAAAGAACAGCTTGATTTATATCCGCTTCACGTCCCTCAGCGATATAGTTGTTTATTTCATTGGTAAATGGATTTTTATTTTCAAAAGTAGCACTTGATTCACTGTCGACAAACTGTCCATTAATATAGAGTTTTACATTTTCTACTTGCTTGTGTTCGTGATTTTTTTGAGTCTCAGTTACTTGAACTTGCATGTTATTACACTCCTCACTCTTCTCTTACTCCTGTAACGAGGAGTAAGAGAATTTTTTAGATTTTGAATTATTATTTAGTTACAATCTCATTTGATAAAATGCCGTATTGATTTAAAACTTCACGAATTTCATTTTGAAGTGCCTCAGATGGTAAATCCATTGGCTTGCGTAAAACTGGCGTAATTTTACCCATCATGCCCAGAGCTGCTTTTACTGGTCCAGGGTTAGTTTCTTTGAATAACACATCATTTAATGTCATCAATTCATAATGAAGATTTAAAGCTTTTTCAGCGTCGCCTTCCTCCCAAGCATTGTGCATTTCTGCTACTTTTGCTGGTGCAACGTTTGCTGTGGCGCTAATAGAACCCTTTCCACCGATTGTTAACATTGGGTAGCAAAGAAGTTCAATTCCCGAGAATAGACTAAAATCTCTCCCACAATTTAATAGCACCCGATTGACATGTTCAAAATCTTTATTTGACTCTTTGGCACCAATAATGTTCGGGCAATCTTCAACAAGTCGAGCCATTGTTGTTACTTCCATATTTACCCCTGTTCTTCCAGGAATGTTATATATAATAATTGGAATATCCACGGCATCGGCAATAGTTTTATAGTGTTTATATAATGCTTGCTGGGAAGGCTTGTTATAGTATGGAACAATGACCATCGCAGCATCTGCTCCCATTTCTTGAGCAGCCTTTGTTAGCCGAAGCGCTTCATTATGATTAACTGATCCCGTTGCTGGAACAAATGGAACTCGTCCGTTAATCGTTTTAATTGCTGTTTCCATCACAAGCTCTCTCTCTTCGATCGTTAGAGAACTAGGTTCCCCAGAAGTACCGGTTACCGAAATACCATGGCTCCCACTTTCTATTTGCCAGTTAATTAAACTTTTAAATGTCTGTAAATCTAAGCTTTCATCTTCTTTGAATGGTGTAATAACTGGTGCAATCGAACCTTTTAAACTTTCTTTAGCTTTTCGAATTCTAGACATTTTATCTTCTCCCTCTATACCTTTTTATGGAATCGTTTACAAGATTAATGTATCATTAAGTATAAAATATTTAAAATATTTAAAATATTCGTGATGCATACAAAATAAATATACTTCTAAGGAGGAATTTCATGGATATAAGACAATTGCGATACTTTGCCACTATTGTTGAAGAAGGCCAAATCACTCGAGCAGCAAAAAAATTGCATATGGCCCAACCCCCTCTTAGTCAACAGCTAAAAGCGCTGGAGGAAGAACTTAGTACTCTTTTGGTAGTACGCAATGGAAAGAATATAGAACTAACAGCAGCAGGAAAAGTTTTGTATAAGAGAGCTACCAATCTGTTAAGTCAGATTGATGAAACAATTATGGAAGTGAAAGAAGTAGGAGAAGGACTTAAGGGTACCTTATCAATTGGATCTGTAAAAACATGCTTTTCTCACTTACCTGAACGCATTCGTTTTTTCCGAGAAAAGTATTCAAACGTTACATTTCGTTTATACGAAGGGGATACCTATCGATTATTACAAGATTTAAGAAATAGGCATATTGAGGTTGCTATAGTCAGGTTACCTTTAGAATCAGAATCAGATGACTTATCCTCACTGCCATTACCTCCGGACCATTTTGTAGCCGTTATCCCCGAGACGTGGAATTATGAAAATACATTAAAACTAGATGAACTTTCAAGTATGCCACTAATGTTGCTACAACGTTTTAAGGGTGTTGGTCAATACGAACTGGTTATAGAAGCTTGTAGAAAATATCACTATGAACCAAATATTGTCTGTCAATGTTCAGACGCTGATATGATTATGTCCCTAGTTAGAGAAGGTGTCGGTGCTTCCTTGCTTCCAAGATCTGTCTTAAGTTCATTTTCTATGAATGGCCTGAAAATATTGGAGCTCGAAGAACTTAGTATCCAATCAGATTCCGCCGTTATCTGGTTGAAGGACCGTTACCTTTCAAAAAGTGCTATTAAATTTATCGAAACTTTTAAGAGGGAATACAATTTAAATATTTCACAAGTAGAATGACTCAAATGATTCTATAAATCATATGTGTTGTAATCCAATGCATTATTTCGAGTTATTAAAAGATAAAGATTGCAAAACTACGAGGGATGATTAAAAAATTCATCGAAAGAAAATTCATGTCTAAGAATGAGAGAATAAATGAAGATCATCCATTTTATTTATCTTTTTATATTGGTCTTCATTGTGGTGTTCGGGTCGGAGAATTATGCGGGCTTGAATGGAAACATATAAATTTTGATGAAATGGTATTAGAAATTGAACAGCAACTAATAAATAACAAATAAAAATTTACAGATGAAAAGAAAAAGAATATTTTAAACTACGGAAATGTATAGTCAAGTTTATCTTTTTATATTTCTATTTAACCGACAATCCTTTACTACATAAGGATTTTTCGGTTATTTTTTATTTAATTTTATTCATGCTTTTATCGCTTTATTTTCTACATATGGTGGTGATATGATGTGCAAAAATAAGACCATCCGTCACACACTGGAGTGGTCTTTATAATATCTCTATCAATGTAAACAGTCTTATTAACATCTATGTAAGGCTTTTAAATCGATTGTTCTAAGAATTGATGAATAAATCTTTATTGTGCGTTCTGTAGATTTAATTTGTACAAAATATTTTTCGGGAACTGTTGATAAATGCCCGTTTACAACCCTCTAGCCTTCCCCTAATAACACACCGTCAAATACATTTTGGTTATTAAATGCAAAAAGGCAGTTGAAAATCAGATTCTGCCGCACTTTCAACTGCCAACTCAAATATTTGATTACAAGGTTGTTTTTTCGATTAAATTTTGTTGCAGCGAACTGCGTTTTTTTTGTTCTGCTCCTCTAAAAACTAGAGATTATCAAGGACTAACTGGAGGAGTAAGCCCTGTAAGAACAGGAGTTATAACACTAGTTCCAGCTCCAAGGCGAATTTGTTGAACTTGCAGTACTTTTACAGTAAGCTCTAACACGATTTTTTCACGTAATGTGTCGAAAGTGCCTTCTGGTGCTGCCATAACCGGTGAAAAGTCAAGTTCAAAGAAGTTTGCAGCTACTAACTCGCCAAATGGTTGTTCATTGTATTTAACTAGATTTTGGAAGAATGCTTTATCCAATCGAGCATCCATTTGCGTAGTTTCATTAAGGAAGTTCGCTTCCGCAAACTCGGAAATTCCTAAAATCGGAGTAGGGCCTCCAAGTGTTTGTGGGAAAGTAAGGTCTGTAAAACCTGAAAACGGAACATCGGCAATTCTATCTTGGAGTGCCCCGTTACATGCTGCTGAAGCATATTCTATATTTTTGCGAATATTTCCAGCTACAAATAATTTAGCTCTTGTTACCGCAAAAAAGTCAGTGCCAGCAATACGCGCAAAAGCAACCGGTACTAGTTTCACTTGATTTAGGAATACATTTTTTTTCACTCTTTTGATTTCTGTTGCTGCAGGACTAAGCGTAATATCAGACTCCACAGCAATTTGAAGTGTTGGTTCTGCAAGTACAACTGGAACTTTAATAGTTGGAGTCACTAACGGTGTAGCGACTACTGGAGTAGTAGCAGTAGTTAATGGTATCTGTTCTGTTGATGTTACTGGACAAGGTTCGACTTGATTAACTTGAATATCTAATTGATCACTCAAAAAATTCCCTCTTTTCATTTTTTTAGTATTAGAGAGCGCTCTCTATATTGCTAGAATATGTAGCGATTAATTCTATGTATAGACGTGTATACTAGTTTTTTCTGATTTTTAAAAAGGGATTTTTAGGATGAATATTAAAATGCTAGATACTCACCATTTTTAGCACCTAGTTTTAATTGTTTAGTTACCTATTTCAACTGGAGAATTTCAAGAAAATAATAGTCAAAAGTAGAAGCAATATTACGAAGAAAGATTTTAGTGTATGAAAATTTTATGGCTGGAGGAATATGTTGACCTAAAAAAAGAAAATGGAGAACATTGTACGCCAAGTGTCATCAAATATAATACTAGAAAAATTAAATATTAGTTTTAACTATCACTCATTGCGTCACACACATACAACGACATTAATAGAGAATGGTACATCTGTTAAAACTGTATAAAAAAGATTGGGACATAGCAGGTCAGCAACTACTGAAGACCGCTATGTCCATTTAACTCAAAAGATGGCAAGAGATGCTGTCGATATTTTTAATTCCATCGCAAAAGATTTATAAATTGCTGGCACAATTTTAATGCGGTGGCAAATCGGTGGCAACCTCCACCATACTAATATAAAAACACACAATTAAAATCCTTATAAACGTTGTTATATCAACATTACTTCGAATCATCCATCTTCAGAACAGCCATGAATGCTTCTTGTGGTACTTCGACTGAACCTACTTGTTTCATACGTTTTTTACCTTCTTTTTGTTTATCAAGAAGTTTTCGTTTACGAGAAATATCCCCACCGTAACATTTCGCTAATACGTTTTTACGCATAGCTTTAATTGTTGAACGTGCCACAATTTTTTGGCCAACAGCTGCTTGAATTGGCACTTCAAATTGTTGACGTGGAATTAATTCTTTCAATTTTTCAACGATCACTTTGCCACGCTCGTATGCAAAGTCACGGTGTACGATAAAGCTTAGTGCATCGACTTGCTCACCATTTAATAAGATATCCATCTTCACTAGTTTTGAAGTCTGATAACCAATGAGTTCATAGTCAAATGAAGCATAGCCCTTCGTATTCGACTTTAAATAATCAAAGAAATCATAAACGATTTCTGATAACGGCATTTCATAAACAATGCTGACGCGTGTCGTATCAATATAATCCATTGTCATAAAATTACCGCGCTTTAATTGACAAAGTTCCATAACAGCTCCTACATAATCGTTTGGTACCATAATTGTAGCTTTTACATATGGTTCTTCCACTCGATCAATCTTTTGAGGATCCGGCATAAATGAAGGGTTGTCAACCTTTACTATAGATCCATCCGTCATTTGAACATTGTAAATTACAGAAGGCGCTGTTGTGATTAGATCAATGTTAAACTCACGCTCAATACGCTCTTGAATGATTTCCATGTGTAAAAGCCCCAAGAAGCCACAACGGAAACCAAATCCTAGTGCTTGTGATGTCTCTGGCTCATATTGAAGTGCAGAGTCATTAAGTTCTAACTTTTCTAACGCTTCACGTAAGTCATTATATTTCGCAGTATCGATTGGATATAATCCGCAGTATACCATTGGATTTAAACGACGATAACCTGCTAATGGCCCATCTGCTGGGCGATTCGCAAATGTAACTGTATCCCCCACACGAGTATCACCTACATTTTTAATAGACGCTGTTAAATAACCTACGTCACCGACTGTTAATTCATCTTGTGCTACAACTTTCGGTGTGTGTATACCAACTTCGATAACTTCAAATTCTGCTCCAGTAGCCATCATACGAATTTTATCGCCAGGTTTTACTGTACCATTCATGATTCGAATGGAAATAATAACACCTTTGTAAGCATCGTAAACAGAGTCAAAAATAAGGGCTTGTAATGGTGCATCCGGGTCACCAGTTGGTGCAGGCACTTTCTCTACAATTTGTTCTAAAATATCTTCAATCCCGATACCGGCTTTAGCAGAAGCTAAAACCGCTTCAGAAGCATCTAACCCAATTACGTCTTCAACTTCTTGACGTACACGTTCCGGATCCGCTGCTGGTAAATCAATTTTATTGATAACAGGTAAAATTTCTAGGTCGTTATCAAGCGCTAAGTATACATTTGCTAGTGTTTGTGCTTCAATACCTTGTGCTGCATCGACAACTAAAATTGCACCCTCACAAGCGGCTAAACTACGTGATACTTCGTATGTGAAATCGACGTGTCCCGGTGTGTCGATTAAATGGAATGTATACACTTCACCATCTTTCGCTTCATACTTTAATTGGACTGCATTTAATTTAATCGTAATGCCTCGCTCACGCTCTAAATCCATTGAGTCCAGGAGCTGTGCCTTCATTTCACGAGATGTTAAAGATTTCGTTTGCTCTAAAATACGGTCAGCAAGCGTTGATTTCCCGTGGTCAATATGTGCAATAATAGAGAAATTTCGTATATTCTCTTGTCTTTTTAAACGTGCTTCTCGGTTCATCTTTTCCACTCCTAATTAAACTATAATGAATTATACTATGAAAGATATGCAAAGTACAACAACAACTAGACTCAAAAGCCTATTACATCAATACTTATAAGTGTTTTCACGGTTTTTAGATTTTGCAAGATAAGGCATATAAATGCATGGATTTGGGGCTAAATGGGGCTAATAAAAATATGGCGAGCGTGTGTACAGGAATGCGTGAGTAAGAAAAATTGAGGCTAGTTGCTTCGGTCTTTTTTTGTTGGTAAATTATAAGAATAGCTCACTTACATAAAAAATTGCACTGCTTGGTACAGTGCATTTCTAGGTTCATTCGATAACCCTTCACAGATAATTGTGGAAGGTAACTTTATTTTCTAAATAACTACAGTTAGAACAAAGGTAATCTTTATTGATAAATATAGCACTGTACATATTTGTCCAAGGAATATGTTCAGAACATCTTTCACATTTATCTACATATTTATCACGTAAAATACCATTCTCTAAAAAGACATGCCATTGTTTATCCGATAAACTTTCAGATCCATTTTTTATGAGGAGCAATGATATTTCTAACGCTTCACCATCGTCAAATCTATTCTCGCTTATTAGTTCTTTCAAATATGAAATAAATTTAGATGGTTCTCTTAATATTCTTTGTTTAAGCTGTTCTCCTTGCATAAAACCTCTCCTTTTTCCAACTACTTTAATTCGACAAAAGGGGATGATTTCCTTCTGAATTAGACAATAAATAATGCAGGATTATACTTAAGTGTCGAAGGAAGTACTTTGTAAACACTCCTCAAATTTCACGATTTCTCATTTTTAAGAAGCATAGCGAAAAGACGACTATTATTAGACTTTTAGTTACCGCCTCACAGGTGAAAATGATCAAATCCACGACGGCATATTAGGAGAAATTTGTTGGAATTAGTTAGAAATCCATACACTGATGATTGATAAAGATATTCGCGGTGTCTAAGTTATGTCCAGGCCAGCTGTTAAACCGCTTGGCGCTTTGATAATGCACTTCAAGACTCACAAAAAGCTGATTGGCCATTTTACAACGGGCAATCAGCTTTTTTGTCGTTTAGAGATGATTCATTGAACTACTCGCCACTTAGCTAACGCTTGAAGTGGGAGTCTTTTGTCGGGATCTGATCAAAAATCCTACCGACAACGCTCGGCGCTTAGGGATACCACCCGCAATAAACTAGACAGAAAACTACTGTCAGTCTTATTATTTTCGCCTACCACAGTAGGCGCCTTCGCTGAATGATAGAATAGCATCTTTAGCCAATATATTTAGTAAAGCAACAGGTGCTTACCCGAATTGCCACGGACGATTTGCGCCCGCCTTTTTCCTTGGCTTATTGGTCCCTAATTGTTCTCGACTCATAATTTGCGGTTCCATTCCCTTTTCGATTTGCGAACTAAGTGCTCTCGAAAGTGAATACACATTCGGTGCAAAATAGACCCGATTTGACTCTAATTGGCAAATAGGGCAAGTTGATTTTTCTTTATTCCCTGCCATTGATTTAAAAAATAACGTAAACTCTCCACAATCATTGCAACGAAATGTGTAACTAGGCAAGAATAAACCTCCTTATCCTATCATTTTGGCATAATATTTTTATCGAATATTTTTGTAGGGATTGCAATGGTACAACAAGCATTTGGAACATCGACTATGCCATTGATTCTACTTTCAACTGGTGCTGTACTCAGCAGCATATAAGCTTGTTCACCTGTATAACCAAGCGTTTTTAAATACTCAATGGCATTCAAGCATGCCCGACGAAACGCAAGATTAGCATCTAAATAATGTTGTTTCCCATCCTTATTATCTACTGAAATCCCTTGGAAAACGAGGAAATCATTATAGTTTGGATCTACTGGGCCCGGTTGGAATACAGGATTTTCGTAAATTTTATAGGTTTCCATGCCACCTTTAATGACATCCACCTTTAGATCAATCCATCCTGCCATCTCGATACCACCACAAAATGTGATTTCTCCATCCCCTTGTGAAAAATGAAGATCGCCTACCGATAACTTCGCTCCCTCCACAAATACTGGGAAGAAGATTTTCGATCCTTTAGATAGATTTTTAATATCACAGTTCCCGCCATTTTCCCTTGGTGGTACTGTTCGAGCTCCTTCCTTAGCTACTCGATCAAACTCAGCCCCTTTTAATGTGCCGACCACTGCCCTCTCCGGAGTCGGTGCATTGGCCAACGTCGGAACCCGGTCCGGGTTGGTCATGATGAGTTCTTTTTCTCGTGCATTCCATTTTTGCAAAAGTTCCATAGAGGGAGCAACGCCTATTAAGCCAGGATGGATAATCCCAGCAAACTTCACACCAGGTATATGTCTCGAAGTCGTATAAATGCCTTCAAAATCCCAGATTGATTTAGCTGCTTCTGGAAATTCGTCAACTAAGAAACTTCCCCCATTCTCTCTTGCGAAAATGCCGTTAAACCCCCACGCCGAATCTTGAAAAGTACCAATATCTAAAATATCTACGACTAATAAATCTCCAGGTTCAACGCCGTTCACATAGACCGGTCCACTCAACACATGAACACGTGCAAGATTCACATCTCGAATATCATTTGGACTATCATCATTTTTAATTTGTCCATCTGTCCAGTCTTTACATTCCATTCTAAAAGAAGTGCCTGGATCTACTGAAAATGCTGCTGGTATGTCTGGGTGCCATCGATTGTGACCAGGATGCGCCTGTTCTTCCATTGATTTGCTTAAATCTAGTTTGTACAGAGTTTTCACCATTTGATATACTCCCCCTAGTTTCTATGTAAGTGATGTATGCGATTTCATATTATCAAGGATAAAAAATAATGTCAAATTATTTCGAAAATTCTATCTTCCGGTTAAGCAACCAAAAACTAGAATGAATTGAGGGCAGTCAAATGGATTATTTCTTATTTAAAAACCTCACACATTCAGTATCTCCTTTAACTCATTGTAATTCCTGAAATATTCTGATTATTCACTAGAAAAATGGATGCAAACAACTATTTATATATAGTTGGATTATTTAATTTCTTTGTCATTTATTGTGCATCTAAAAATGGTTGTAACTAGGATTATTAATCTTTCCTTTTTTATGCAAATATGTACCGACAATAACGTACAGTATTAACATTGGAACGCCAATGTAGAATGAAAATCTCGTATCTGGACTGTAGGCTGTGTCTATAAGATTTACGGCCATGTATTGAAGGAATTAGAGGAGCAGTCTGTAACATAACATTAGAACGGCATAAATGCTGTTAAATCAATGGTTATTCTAAATAGCGTGCCATTTCCTCTGCAATCAATAAAAAAATGATAAAGAGTGCTTAAGATTTTCCTACAAAAAATATCCAGCTACACTTACGTGCACTCTGGATATTTTATTACTAAATTATATATTTATTGTTTGTTGAATAAGGCTTGTTAACGTATTAACACCTTTTTGTACTAAATGGACACCATCCGGAGCAAAAAACTCTGGATGATTAATTGCAACCGAATGCCAATCAATCAATGTAATATTATCATGCTCTTGAGCTTTTTGTTGTAATGAAGAGTTTACATTACTTTCCCATGAGCGCGGTACTCGAGTATTCACTAAATAAATATCGGCATTGGAGAATGCTTTAAGTAGTGCATCGATCTGATCATCCGTAAAGTAACCATTTGTGCCAAGTTGAATAATAACCGCTTTATTTGGCTCATTAAAACTAGCATAATTTGGTGCCAGTTGGACAGCTTGTGAAACTTGGCGACCAATTTTTGCATCAATTGTAATGTTAGGATAGACATTATGTAAGCTTGTAGCAATATCTATCATTAAAGAATCTCCAATAGCTAATATACCATTATAGGATTCATTAGGATTAGTAGTTGCATCATTCTTTCCTTGCTTAGGTTCTTCTTTGTCCGGTTGATGGTTAGTTTCAGTTTTTTCATTCTTAACAATCGATGAATCGCTTTCCGTTGTTTCTTTTTCCGCTACGGTATCATTGTGCTTAGAAGGTTGTTCTCCACCATTTATTTTAATTTCTGTTGGCTTAGACTCTTTTGATTCCGTTTGTTCTTTTCCTATAACGCCTGTCATTCCAGTAAAAAATACTAGAAGGAATAGTGGAACAAGCACAGTAGAAATTTTTCTAGTAAACGAAATGCTGCCCCATTTATCTTTATTAACTACAAGATATTGTCGATAATAGGAGCGGAAACCTTCTTTCCTTATTGGCATTTCAATAAAACGATACGATAATTCTGCAATAATCAAAATAAGAACTAGCTGTATAGCAACTCGCCAGTACGTAGGATTACCTATTTCGTGGACTGGAGTACCCAACACCATGATTGGATAATGCCATAGATAAATTCCATATGATCTTGAACCAATCCAACGTAGAGGTTTCAAAGAAAGTAATTTTCCTAAAATGCTAATTGGATGACAAACACACGCTATTAATATAGCTGCATTCAAACAAAATAGGAACATGCCTCCTCTATATAAGAAAGTTTGATATTCATTTACAAAAATAATACTTAATATGAAAATACTAAAAGCAAGCAAACTTATAGCATTTAGTTTATTAACATGGTCAGTAGTTAGTTTTTGAGAAGATAGTCTTTTCATCGGCCAAACGAGAGCAAGCCAGCAGCCTATAAGTAATTCAAAGGAACGTGTATCTGTCCCGTAATATATACGACTAGGATCAGCTCCTGGCTCATACAGTAAGCCCATTAACACAGCTGAACATAATGCACCGATAAAGATAAAAATGGCTAATTTACTCTGTTCTTTAACAAGATAAAGCCCTAGCATTAACAGAATTGGCCAAATAAGATAAAATTGTTCCTCAATTGCTAAAGACCATAAATTTTTTATAGGTGAAGGGGATCCAAAACTGTCGAAATAAGAGAGCTTATGGAAAATGAACCACCAATTACTTGAATAAAAAATAGAAGATATTGCATCTCCGCGCAATGTATGAAGAAGTTCCTTATGAAATAAGGTAGCCCAAGCGAATGAAGTAATAATCATTACGTACGCAGCAGGTAGTAGGCGTCGAAATCGTCCAATCCAAAATTCTCCTAGCCCTACTTTTAATTGATTTCCTTGTAAAGGTAAAATAGTAGAGGTTATTAAGTAACCCGATAAAACAAAAAAGATATCAACTCCTAGGAACCCTCCACTGGCCCATTTAAAGTTAAAATGATAAGCTATCACAGCTAGTACTGCTAAAGCTCGAATCCCATCTAATCCAGGGATATAACGATGATTGACTGTCTTGCCTGACATAATATTCCTTCCTCTTCTTCCAATAATCTACAAACCTTTTTTATAGTGTAAATTTTAGTATTAAGTCAATATCGTCCCCTTTTAACTAATGATTCAGTGCATTCACTTATATAAATGACGGATGAGTATAAATAAAAGTTTACATCTAATGATATTTATCAATTATCCCTCAGCATAATTACCGCTTTCGCGCAGAAAACATTTGCCGCTGTCGCTTTGCTTTCGCGCAGAAAACATTTGCTGATAGAAGTTTAATATTCTTTTTGAACATAAATAACTCGGAAATAACTTCTCATATGTATGTTTTCCTTCATCCTTTTAAATAAAGGTTAATCTTATTCATATTTTATCCATCAAAAAAGCATCTCCAAAATGGTAGATGCTTAGCGTTTTCGCCTATTGCATATGCCGCTTCAAAACTTTTACAACTCTTCGTCAAATCTTTATGTGCTGACTCGAAAATTATAAGGCAAGAAATGAATAATTAAAAGGCTTAACAACTATTTTTTCTAAAACAAATTCCTGGTATTTTTGCTAACAATCATTCAATTTTCATACTTTGTCCAAAAAATGATTAAGTGCTACATCTCAACAAAAAATTGGCAAAAAGAAGACTATAAAAAAGTCCAGCTTTTTGCCAATTCCAAATTTAAATTATTTATTTCCTGTATTGAAGGATTTTGATATAGCTTTTCCTATTACAGCAATTGTACGATTCAATTCTTCTTCTGTATTGTCAATTCCACCTATTTCGATTAATATCATTTCTTTTGTTAAATCTTGATTATAACGTCCATCCACATTGTCACCACTTTTTGATATAACACCTCTGGAAATTTTCGGCACAATTTCATTCATAGTAGCTGATAGACTTTCTGCATAAGCAGTATTCCATCTATAATTCTTATGCTCTGCACCAATGACAATCGCAATCCTTGCATACGATTCGTTATTATGGGTTATCGTTGTCGCATTTTTCTTGGCAGAATCTCGATGAAAATCAATCACTAAATCATAGGATTGCTCTTGTAAACGTTTTGCTAAATAAGGACGTACAAAGTTATAAGAATCCGGAAAACTTTTTCCCTTAAGTTTTAGTTCCTTCATAACATCAACATCTAAAACGTCAGTTTGTATACCATTCATGCTAAAATGCTTAGAAATAGTATCTTTTAAATTATAAATATTTGTTTTTTCATCATAATAGGCCGCTTTCCCGCTAACAGCTTTCACCATTGGTTGATATGATTCCTGTGAATGCGTAAATAATAACAAGACTTTAAATGGATCTTGTGTTTGATCTTGTGTTTGATTTTTTGTTTCCTCTTTTGTTTGATCTTTTGTTTCCTCTTTTGCTTGATTCTTTGTTTCCTCTTTTGTCTGCTCCAGTGCACTTTGTTCAGGTAAATTAGTAGCGGCAAACACGACTTGTTTATCCTCAGGTTCTTTAATCGGAGTCGATGCTTGCTTGTTGAACGGAAGTTGCCCAGCAATGACAGGTAATACGAAAAAGAACAACAATAAACCAAATGACCACTGTAGTTTTTTTAGCAAAGTCACACCCTCCTCCCCTTATCGTATGGAGGGGGTATGCCTTTTAGAACGAAAAAAATTATAGATTATTTGCCCATTTCATAAGCATAGAAGACACGATTTTTGCATACTTATCTACCCAATAATCGGCTTCCTTTGGCGTTACCATTAGCTGTGTATGCGAGCCTGCGAAAGTCTCTGCAAATAATTGCTGACGCTCTTCTTTAGACCATGTAGCCCATTCTCCAAAAATCGGCTGTACTAAAGACATATCTAGTTCTTTATTTATATCTGGTTGCCAAGACGACAATGACAATTTGGATGAAGGTTTACTTCGCTCTGCCACTCGTGCAGCTATAGAACGTAGCATTACCTCTACAGCATCCGCAATTAATACAGGTGCATCAACTACTGTTGGGATACCGATTGCGGTAACAGGAATGCCAAGCATCTCATATGAAATTTCCTTACGCTGATTTCCTACACCTGAACCAGGGTGTATCCCTGTATCTGTTAATTGAATTGTTTTACATAAGCGATCACTAGCTCTCGTTGCAAGTGCGTCTACAACAATAATTAATTTAGGTTTAAGACGCTCTGCTAACGCCGCTACAAATTCACCAGTCTCGTATCCTGTTTGCCCCGTTACACCAGGCGCATACATGACGAATTTTTCATCTATTACATCTAAACTATGCAAATGATCAATAAGATACGGTCCTATAGCATCCGGTGTAATTGTCCGATTCCCTAAACCAATAATTAAAATTTTGTCATCTTCTTTCCATGACATGGATTTATGCATTTTTTTGAAATTCGCAAGCAATTCTTTTTCAAGCTGCTCAAATCCATCCTGATCTTCTAACGTCAAAGTAGGCACAGAAAGAGTAATGTACTTCCCTTTCTTCTTTCCAATTTGCTTCTCACCTTCTGCATCGACGAGCACATCAGTGATTTTTACTCGACCAGCATTGATATCTTCAATTTGAATACCACTCGACTCTTTAAGTGTATCTTTTTGCTCTTTCGTTTGATGTAAAACGACCTCTTCAGACTCATCAATCAAATCCGTACGTTGCCAATTAAAATTTTGCATACAGTTCACCTCAACTGTAGTTTGTTCAAACTGTCAAGTAAATATTCTTTGCATTTATCTATTGCAATTTGTCCTAGCGTTTGTTAAAATGATTTTTGTTGTATTGACACAAGAAATCAATGAGAAGATATCATCTCGTACCTATTTTAGGAGGTGAAACATATGCCAAACATTAAATCTGCGATTAAACGCGTAAAAGTTAACGAAAAAGCTAACGCTGCTAACACTCAAGCTAAATCTGCAATGCGTACTACAGTGAAAAAAGCTGAGAACGCTGTTGCTGCTAAAGCTGAAAACGCACAAGAACTTTTACAAGCAGCTTACAAATCTTTAGATAAAGCAGCTTCAAAAGGACTTATCCACAAAAACGCGGCGGCTCGTAAAAAGTCTCGCCTTGCTAAAAAAGCGTAATTGTTATAAAAGATCAGTTTACTCTATTAAGAGTAGCTGATCTTTTTAATTTACAAGAAAATTAATTACGCCTTGATAAAGCTGCCCCTATTGCTTCGGACAGCTCATCAATAGATGTTTTCTTCTACACAATCCTTAAAGCCGACGTAGTAAAAAGAGTTCTAAATAACGCTCACGATTGCCTCCAGTTGATTTCAGTTGTAAATCAACCTCTGCTAACTGATATAACGCCTTCAATAAACTTTCCTCTGATGGACGATTACGCTGCTCAACCATCAACTTGACACGATAAGGATGTATTTTTAAATTTTTTGCGATTTGCTGTGGATGATAGCCCTTTTTTAATAAATAAAACACATTGGACATCGTACGTACATTTGATGCAAGCAAACCGACAAGCATGATAGGCTCTTGCTTTTGACGTAGTAAATCGTGATAAATAGACAGTGCCCCTACAGAATCGTTTGCAAAATAAGCATTTAACATTTTGAAGGCATCCTGTTCTAACGTTTTTGCCACTAAATCCTCAACTAGCGTAGCCGTTATTTCACCGCCATCTCCTATATAAAGGGTTAGCTTCTCAATTTCCATTTGCAACTGTAGCATATTCGATCCAACCATTGCGACAAGCTGCTCAATCGCATTTTGTGTAATGCGGTTGCCCTCTGCTTTAACTCTACTCTGTATCCACACAGCTAAGTCCTGCTCCTTTGGTGTTTCAGCTTGGACTAATAACGCATGCTCCTTCATCATCTTTGTCACTTTTTTACGTTCATCCAATTTTTCATAAGGTGCGATAAAAACTGTAACTGAAAAATCAGAAGGATTAGCAAGCCATGTTTCTAAGCGTTTAATATCATGGTCAATTTTTTCTTTTCCTTTTTCAGTTGCCTTTAAAAAGGATGCGTTTTTAGCAATGATAAGCTTCCGCTCAGAGAAAAAAGGAATTGTATCTGCTTCATCCATAACGGCATCCACTGGCATTTCTTCCAAATCAAATGTTGACATCTCTATCTCTTCTTCGGGTCCTATCGCTTCTTTTAACCGTTTAACTGTTTCATCTATAAAATAGCCTTCCTCACCAACGAGTAAATACACCGGTGAGAGCTCTCCTTTTTTGATATTATTCCAAACCGTTGAAATCATAATTTTCCCTCCATCTAGCAATACTACTAGTATACATGATTTGAAATTCCTTTGTGACTTTGACCGAATTGTGTCGATTCTTTGCCACATGGTAAATTCTCCGTTTCGATATAGCTTTTATGAAAACGATGTCTTATAATAAATAACAGAATTGGAGGGATAACAATGAATCCATTTGAAGGAAAAAACATACAATGTCGCCGTAACGATGCAACTGATTCAGGAGTTGGCTTCGGTGTATCATTCGGAATGTTTGCACTTATGTTTCTCATCGCAATAGTAGTAGAAGTAGCCTCTAAATAATTGAATGTAATGTACGAGGAAAAAGACCTTGCTCATTGGACAAGGTCTTTTCCCTTTTGCACAGACCAACTATTGCCACGAATTCTTACTTCAATCGTCCCATCTATTCCAGTTGTTAAAGTAGCTAAATTTCGACTTGTAAAACGCTCCACTACCTCAGCATGTGGATGACGATAGCGGTTATTGAGTCCCGCGCTGAAAATGGTTAATTCAGGCCGTAACAGCTCTACAAAAGGCTCCATACTCGATGTTTTACTGCCATGGTGTCCAGCCTTCAACACTGTCATATTCGCTAATTGCTTGTTGTAAAGATGGATAAGCTCCTGTTCACCATATTCCTCTAAGTCACCCGTAAATAATGCTCGAAATGACCCCTGTTGCATATATAAAACAATTGAATCATCATTCCCCTCATAAAGAGTGTCACGTGGCCATAAATAATAAAAACTAGTTTTTCCTATGCGCCATGCAGTTCCCTGCATTTTTTCTTTCACAGAAACTTTTTGTTTTTTGGCTTCCATCAGTAAATCCCGCATAACAGGCTTATCCATCGAACCAGGAGTGAGATGAATTTCATGCATATTAATCTCTTGCAAAATCTCTTCAGCTCCCTCTACGTGATCGGCATCCGCATGAGTGGCGATAAAAATATCAATGTTTCGTATCCCTTTTCCTTTCAAAAATGGTACCACAACTTGTCTCCCAACCTCATATGGGCTTTCTGAAGTCTTCCATCTTTCCTGTTCAAAGCGTAGTACGCCGCCTGAATCAATAACATACACAGCCCTTCTAAACGGTAATTCTATAACTGTACAATCACCCTGACCAACGTTTAAAAATGTCAGCTTAGTATCGTTAAACAACATCGGTGATAAATGAATACACACTGCAGGAATAAACATGACAACTGCAAATATACCATACTGTTTTATCTCTATAAAATAGAATCCCGCTAATACGCTAATCAATGCTACGCAAATAAGCCATATAGCAGGTTGCCCTGGCGACCACAGCTGAAACGGCAATTCCTGAAGATATAAAATAAACTTTGTAAGCCACACACGGAGCGGCTCGTATCCAACAAACAAAGCTTTGGCTAACGGCATCGATATAATCGTTATGACAAACAAGATAATATTAAAAGGCAAAATAACAAGGGAAAACAGTGGTACGAAAATAATATTCGCTAAAAATGAAGAAATAGAAATTTCATAAAAATGATGGAGTAATAATGGATAAACAAGAAGCTGGCATACAAATGTAATGAAAAATGAACGGATTAACCAGTTCGTGGATCGTCTTAAAATGACACCCGAATAGACAAGACTAACCGTTGCTAAATATGACAATTGAAAGCCAATCTGATAAATGACACCTGGTTCAAGTAGGACAAAGCAAAGAAAGCTAATTGCTAGGGCATCGTCAATCGATATTTGCCACCTAGCGTAACGCATCAGCATGATTAATTCTACAACAGATACTGCGCGCCATACGGAAGGAGCACCACCCGCAATCACCCCATAGATAGGTAAAATGATGAGTAAAACTAAGGTCGCCATTTCCTTCCGTACGCCTAGACGTAAAAGGCCTTCAAAAAACAACCATGAGACAAGTGCCACATGCAAACCAGAGATAGCAAATATATGGGTGATACCAAGCTTTTGATAGGCCCTTTGAAGCTCATAATCGACTTGATCCTGCAATCCTATTAGAAGTGCTTGTGCCTCTGCAACCAGTGAATCCGGGAATGTTGTTTCAATATGTTTTTTCATATAGTGTCTCTGTTTAGCAAGAAACGAACGTATAGATTTTTTCTCTTCAATAAAGGTCCAGCTTGAAACTTCAAATATTCCCCTAGCACCTTTACTGATTAAATATTTTTCCATAGAAAACGCATACGCATGTGCAGGTGGAAGAGGGGCTACAAGTTCTCCTTGAACTAGATAGGTCCTGCCTGTCAATGAAGTAGTTTCATACAAGCTTTTCTCTTCTTCTGATGAAAATGTATAGACGACATACAGCTTCTCACCTGTTTCAGTTTTGACAAAGCCTCTAAGCTTTTGACCATTTATTTTATATTCACTCGACCAAGTTATTGAGAATGTTGACGGTAGAGGGGAAGATTCCGTCAGTTGAAATGTTACGATGAAGAAATAAGAAAGAAATCCAATGGCTATAACAAGCGCTGAAATTAAACGCCTTTCACCTTTCAATTTAAGCCATAACGCGAAAATTAGAAGAATAGCGAGTAGCCAAGCTGACTTGTGTGCCGCTATTGAAGCAACAAGTACAGCTAGTGCTACGTAAATCCATTTATGCTTTAAAGCTTTTTGCCAAATAATGCACTCACCTTCTGTTCATATGGGAGCAATTTTTCTGCAGGCATACCACTCTCACGAAGCTCGTTTAGCATGTCTATGTACAAGGCTAATTTTTCATCGCTTAAAAAGTCGATTTTACGTTCATCAAACGGAACGTGTACAACCTCTACACCTGCTTTTTCAAATAGTTCTTGTGCATAAGGGTTATTTTTATAATCAGTAGCGTAATACACTCGTTCAATACCTGCTTGAATAATAGATTTCGTACATGGTAGACACGGGAAATGCGTAACATATAAGTCTGCACCTTTTGTAGGCGTACCATATTTTGCACATTGTAGCAGTGCATTCATCTCGGCATGCACTGTACGCACACAATGGTTCTCAACAACATAGCAGCCATTTTCAATACAATGTTCATCCCCTGTAATTGAACCGTTATAACCACCTGCTATAATTCGCTTATCTCTAACGACAGTTGCCCCTACTGCAAGCCTTGTACATGTACTACGTAATGCGAGTAAATGGCTTTGCGCCATGAAAAATTGATCCCAAGTAATTCGCTCCATATGACTACCTCCATAAATTAATAAGCTGTTCGTTTTCAACAGTCTTTTTATACTATAGTGTAGCCCTTTTTGAAAAGAAACGTCAATATCTCAAAATTTCCTGCCATTACTTAACGGTAATGAAATCCTTCAGCTTCTCAAACGTTTTTTCGCCAATACCACTCACTTTTTTTAAGTCCTCAATTGTTTTAAAGCCACCATTCTCCTCGCGATACGAAATAATGCTTTGAGCCTTAGATGGACCAATACCTGATAATGTCGTAAGTGCAGCTGCATCTGCTTTATTTAAATTAACCTTTTGATCTTTTACGCCGTTGTCACCTTGTGATGCTCCACTAGTAGGCATCGTCAAGATATTAGAGGTAATATCGTTAGGCTTTTCACCCTTTATCGGAATGTAAATAACCATCTCATCCTCAACTTTTTGTGCATGATTAATGAGTTGCGTATCAGCATTCTGCGTATAGCCTCCTGCAAGCTGTACTGCATCTATAATTCGCTGGTCAGTCTGTAGCTCATAGACGCCTGGATACATAACAGCACCCTTTATATCAACAAATACCTGCTGTATGACCGCTTCATCAACAGATTCTTTCATATCAGGTTGTTCAATAGGTTGGATTGTTTCGATGAGCTCTTCTTGGGGAGGTGAAGAGTCAGATCTCGAAAAAAAGAAGTAACAAAGTCCACTGATTACTAGTATGCCGGGGAGCAACATACTTTTTTTGTACTTTTGCCAAAAAGATTGGATCATCAAATAACATCCTTTCCTTTGCAAAAGGTAATCATATGGAGTCTATTTCATCTTACAATATCATTCAAGTGTTGAAAAGATAATTTATCTATTAAGACAAAAACGAAGGCATCCTGCCTTTTGCTTATGATGCGCTGCCATAATGATATAAAACTATGCTATGCTTTGAATAATGGCCCATCACCGAAAGTTTGGGATGGAGATTGGGCGAATTCTTAGGGCTCATCGTCCCCTCTGGAAAGCGCTCAGTCCGAACAGGAATCAACTACAAGTTATGGTGATGAGCCACAATAAAGAAGACACATTATGCCTTTGCGTACTGAATGGAGGAAGAATATGCAGCTAACAATACAGGCAAAGGGAGAAAATGTGAAAGCTATCTCCTACTTACTATCAAAAAATCCGAATAATTTATACGAACGGCGTGTGAAAGATCATTTAGTTCGACTTGTTTATCACGAGCTTTCTGAAACAAACCTTGCTGTGACAATATTTGTTACACCAAATGCACTCGCACTTGTTCAAAATGCCAACGCACTTGATATTACACATTATATTAATGACCGGGAATTCGCCGCTAGTAGTATTTTTTTATCCCTTATCCGTTCTGCTTTAGGTACTGCGTTAAATGGCAAGCCAAAGGAACAATATATTGAATGGGTAGCTCAAGCATTTTCATTCACATTTGAATTCGGTCCAATTGCTTCAGCTATGACAAATGAAACGATAAATGAATTGTTTCAGCCTCTTGGCTATACTGTCAACATCGAGGCTTTGAATAGCGACCATCGTGCGCGTTTTCTGACATTATCCGCGGACATTACGCTACAACGAGCACTACAGCATCTCTTTGTACTGATCCCAGTAATAGATGATTATAAGCACTACTTTATCGATGAGTTGGAAGTCGATAAGCTTAAACGATACGGAGAAGACTGGTTAGATACACATCCAATGAAAGAATTTATTTATAAAAAAGCCCTACGTTTCTCCCATTTATATGATGGTAACATAGCACCACAAAATGTAACGCGGTCACTCAATACATTACGCTACGAAAAAATTGTTGAAACCATTAAAAATCTACCTCGAAAATCATCAATAGTTGATTTTGGTTCTGGTGAAGGAAAGCTTTCAAGTTTACTTGCCTACGTTAAAGGAATTGACGAGTTGCTTGCGGTTGAACCAAGTGAAACTGCAATGAAAAAAGCGATCAAGCGTTTTGAAGGCTTAGAGGATGCATTTGTAACCCCAAAACCTACATGGGGCTCGCTATTTTATTACGATGCACGATTACAACATAAAGACGTCATTGTTTTATGTGAAGTCATTGAACATATTAATGAGGAAAGATTACCTAAAATAATGGAGTTGCTTTTAACTCAATATAGTCCTCAAACATTAATTGTGACAACACCAAATGCTGAATACAATGCTGTTTACGAATTAGATGAAATGCGTCATAATGATCACCGATTTGAATGGACACGCAAACAATTTCAAGAGTGGTGTCATGCGATGAATCGCAACGAACAATATGAGCTTTCATTTATTGGCATCGGCAATCAACATGATATTTACGGACAACCTACCCAAATGTGCATCTATACGAAAAAGGAGGAGAATGTATGAACATCAAGATTCCACATGCAGGGATTGTTCTGCTAATTGGTCCATCCAATAGTGGAAAATCTACTCTTTTACAACAATGGGTTAATGCAGGTATGCTTTCTCCTTCAGAAATTATTAGCTCTGATGCTTATAGGACACTTGTTTCAGATACGGATTATATCGATTTTCAACATCATTCGAAGGAAGAAGCAGATTTATTATATGATGAATATTTCGCTATTTCAGCACAAGCCTTTGCTGTTATGGAACGCGTTTTAGAGGCTAGGAGCTCATTAAATAAATGCACCTTTGTTGATGCTACACATTTACAATCAGAGGAACGTCAAAAATATATTTCGCTTGGAAAAAAACTACATGTTCCTGTTAGTGCAATTGTATTGGACATTCCTCTTGATGAATTGTTACATCGAGATACTTTTCGCAAAGACCCAAGAGGTAGTAAGCGTATTAAACAGCAGGCACGCTTATTAAAAGCAGAAAAACGATTTATTAAAAAAGAGTCGTTTACTAAAACCTATATTGTGACAGAGACGGATGAACTAACATTATCAAGACAAAAGTCACCGCTACTGTTAAATGTAGAGGCTGGGCTTGATATTATTGGTGATATTCATGCCTGCTTTGATGAATTTATCGAATTACTTGGTAAGCTAGGCTACGAAGAAAATGAGGAAGGTTACTATATTCATCCCCAAGGTCGACGCTTTGTTTCAGTTGGTGATATTATGAGCCGAGGACCAAAATCAATCGCAACGATGGACTTTTTTGATCGCCATATAGAGCGTGGGCTTGCCTATATGACTGACAGTAATCATGGCTGGAAAATCGCTCGTTGGTTAGATGGTCGCAAAGTAACATTACATCATGGGGATGAGCTAGTCGAAGCTGAATTTAATGCTTATGAAGAAGATTACGGAGCGGAGAAAACAAAAGCCTTAAAAGCTCGTCTCGCGAAATGTTTACTTGCTGCTCCCTCTCACTATTTGTTAGTGAATAATGGCATTTCTTCAGCTGTTGTTACACACGCAGGTATCCGTGACCGTTATATAGGCAAACAATCGACAAGAATTTCTGATTTCTGTCGTTACGGTGATGTTCAGGGGCAAGATAAATCTGGAAAACCTATTCGTAATGATTGGTTTATAGATCATCAAACATCACAGCTTATTATTTGGGGGCATGATCCTAAAATTCATCCGTTAAAGCAAAATAATACGTTGAATATTGATCAAGGAGTTGTTTTTGGCGGTCAGCTAACTGCTTTTCGTTACCCTGAAAAGACAATTGAGTTTGTGAAGGCGTATAAAAACTATGCCGGTATCGAACGAAATCCTCTACTTGAGGCAAAAGCTCAACGTTTTGCCCCACCAAACATCGGGGCATTTTTAGAAGGATTCACAGTGGAAACTGCATACTTTAACAATGTACAAATAAGCGGTGCTCATGCAAAGGCAGCAATCGACAGTGTTTCTCATTATGCACTGCCGTTAGAACAGCTAGTTTATATTCCACCTACGATGAGCCCAACACCACAAACATCTGCGTTAGCAGATACGTTGGAACACCCTTCTGAGGCATTTGCCTATTATAAAAAGCACGGTGTTCAGACAATGATTGCCGAGAAAAAACATATGGGTAGTCGCGCTGTTCTTTTACTGTTTAAAGATTCGATTATTGCAAAGGAATATGTTGATACAGAAACACTTGGTATTATTACAACTAGAGCAGGAAGACGGTTTTTCGATAAAGAGACGGAACAAAAAATTTTGCAACAACTTCATACAGAATTAATAGAGAAAAATTATTTCGAACAGTTTAATACAAATTTCGTACTACTTGATGCGGAAATTTTACCTTGGAACTTAAAAGCGCAACAACTAATCGATCAGCAGTATGCACATGTAGCTGAGCAAGCACTAATGGACCGCACAAAGCTAATGGAGAAACTACGTGACACAGTACAAATCGATGTTTCACAATGGCTTCAGGAGTATAAGGGCTTGCTTGAAAATGTACAACGATTTTCAACTGTTTACCAAAATTATTGTTGGGATGTCCAGGATGCTTCATCTATTCAAATTGCACCCTTCCATGTATTAGCACATAGTTCGGAAACATTTTTCCATAAACCGCATATATGGCATATGGAAATGAATCGACTTTTCGCAAAAAATTCAACACTATTTATTGAAACAGAGTTTAAAGTCATTACGGATGAAGCTTCCGAACAGGAGATCATCACTTGGTGGGAGGAAATGACTGCTGCTGGTCATGAAGGTATTGTTATTAAACCTGAAATATTTGTCACAAAATATAATGGCAAGCTCATTCAGCCCGCAATTAAAGTACGTGGTCGTGAGTATTTACGAATTATTTATGGTATGGACTATTTAGAGCCTTCACATTTAACGAAACTGAAGGAACGTAATCCAAGCAAAAAAATGAAGCATGCATTGCGTGAATTTGCACTCGGACTAGAAGGAATAGAACGTTTTGTTAAAGGTGAATCGACTGCCCGTATTCATGAATGTGTACTCGGGACATTAGCACTCGAAAGTGATCCTGTCGACCCTAGACTTTAGTAAAGATCGCCATGCATCAAAATGTGGAGATGAGCACAATGTGTTGCTGACGTTCTATCCGTCACTTTTGTTTTTATGGTCATTAATGTAGAAAATTTAAGCTGCAGTTTTGAGATTTATCGAGAACTTTTGATTGTTTATCGACCAACTTTATCGATTTATCTACCAACTTTTTTAGTTTATCTACCAACTTTTTTAATTTATCTACCAACTTTTTTAGTTTATCTACCAACTTTTTTAATTTATCTACCAACTTTCGAAAAATGTCGACATCTACCTTCATGCAACACTATCTGACCGCACTAATAATTTGCGTATAAAAATTTTCACATCAAAAAAGCGCGAGAAATCAACGTTTCTAAATTGATTTCTCGCACTTTTTAAGGTTTCGACCAGTTATGTCCCAGCCTCTTTTCAACATTACTTTCTACAAGCGTTATTCTGCTAAGATATCTTTAAATTTCGCTTGAAGCTCAGTCGTTAAGATTCCCTCATTGTAAAAATGACGAATAAACACATTTTGCATCATATCATCCTCTTGAGTTGGATCCATCTGCATTAAAATATGATTAATCTTCTCCGCGAGCTGTACTGGATTGGCATACATTGTATTCCATGCGCGAACCTTTAACTCTAAATCCGTACCGAGGGCCGCCTCCTCCAAGTCCTGTATTGGTACTGGCTCACTAAAATGTGCATACGGGTCTTCATATGTATCTGTATGTAAAAAATGAATACAATCATCTAATTTTTCTGCCACACGTATTGTATCCACAAAAACGCCTTGATCATTTTCATATAGATTGCTATTTTCTAAAATTAAAAACGGTGCTTGTTGCTGAATCCCGATTACTCGTTTTTTTAATTGAGGTGTAATAAAGATTAAGCCACTCTCTAGCTGCAATGTTTGAACGTACGTAGAAAAATTACCGTTTTCAGCAAAATCACTATATGTTTTTGGGCGATAATAAAATTCAGCGTCTAACTCCTCTGCTTCAATCGTCCATTCCACTTCTGGACAATCAAAAATAACACGTAGTGCCATTCCATTCGCTGTTTTTCTGAGCTCATCATAAATATAAAACTGCTCTGGTTCTACTTGACCTACTTCACTTAAAATATTGTTAAACGTTAGAGAAATGATTGACTTTGCAGTAAAGCCCCCTGCCATATCAAATGTTAATTCTACTTGAGTAGCATTACGGCGAATACTAACTATTGTTGCATTATGAAGGCTTTGCTCAAAGACCTCTCTTTCCTTTGGTTCTATATAAGCTAACGATTTCTGCTTTTCTTCATATGCCGCATCGAGAATATTTTCAAATAGCTGCTCCTGTTCATTTCTCCATCCTAAAAAATCTTCTCGTACATGTTTAGGAACATTTGGTGTATTCAACGTACGATCTAAAACATATGTATGAAATCGCAGTGGTAAATAGTTCATTAAACTATCGCGTATTACATCTAACTCCTGCTTCTTTTCCTTAAATGGATCAATATCATTTTCCTTTGCATAGGCAAGGTAATCTGTCCACTCTTCATCAGATTCGTAAATAAATAGTTTCATCGCATTTTCATACATTCTTTTTTCACGCAATGATAAATGCCACATAATTTCAGCCCCTTTTAATTAGGTTGTAAGATAACAGAAATATTTTTTCGAAAATTAGTGTTATTTGCGAAACAAAATAAACACCGGAAAGTAAAAACAGCTCGCTGGTAAGTTTACCAGCGAGCTGTTTTACTATTTTACCGCACGGATAAAAATGCGTTCACTTTCATATTCAGGGCCTTCATCAGTAAAATCTGCTGTTACTTCTACTTGTTTAAAGCCAATTTCCTGAAGCCACGCCATATATTGCTCCATCGAGAATGTGCGTTGGTTATGCTCCTCGTCAAAGCGTTCATACAGATCACTCGCAGCATCACGCACATAAAACGTCATTTGGTGGACAACGGAATGTTCAAAATCGCCAGGTTCCGTATGCCATACATAGCTAATATCACCATCGTCATACGTAAACGGTCCGTCTAAAAATATATCATTCATTTTAAATAATGAATGTACGTCAAAAAACAGCTGGCCTCCATCACGTAAAGCACCATAAATACGTTCTAATGTTGAATAAACTGCTTTTTCTTCCACTACATAATTCAGCGAATCAATAGCAATCGTTACAACGTCAAGCGCCTCAAAGCCCTCTAATTCATCCATCGACAGACAATAGAGAGGCACATGTAATCCTGCACCAGCAAAGCGCTCTGCGGCAATTGAGAGCATATCTTCCGACAAGTCAATTCCACTTACCTTGTAACCTGCCTGCGCAAACAGCAGGCCAAGCACACCTGTACCACAGCCGATATCTAAAAGATTCGGGAATTGACTGCTCGGTGCATGCTGCAAAACCCAATCCACATAAAGATTGTAAGGGATATCGGTTTGCAGCTCATCATACACGTGTGCAAATCGTTCGTAACTACTCACACTTAAGCCTCTGGCATGTCTAGTTGCGGTGCATCGCCCCATAGACGCTCTAAGTTATAATAAGCACGTTCATCTTTATGGAATACATGCGCTACTACATCTCCAAGATCGACAAGCACCCAGCGTGCTCCATCAAAGCCTTCTACACGGCGAATTTCATAGCCCTCTTTTTCTGCTATCTCTTGTAATTCACGTGCGATTGCTTGCACTTGGCGGTCAGAATTACCATGGGCAATAATAAAGTAATCTGCTAAAAGTGAAATGCCTTGCATATTTAAAACGACAATATCCTCACCATGTTTGTCGTCAATTGCTTTGTAAGCTGCTTGTAATAAAGTTGAAGTCATCCTTCACTGTCCTCTCTTTTTATCATATCGTTGTAACATTCTATTGATAATGGATAAATTGGTTGTTTTGTGTCAATTAAAAATGCCAATGTATGGCGCACACAAGCACTCATCGCTTTATCCAAATTTTTCTTTGCTTTTTTTCGCAGACGATCAACGCCATCAAATTTACGATTAGGTTCAATCATATCTGCAACAAAAATAATTTTTTCTAGACGGCTCATGCCCACGCGTCCTGTTGTATGAAAACGAATAGCATTTAACATATCCTCATCTTTAATGCCAAATTCGCTTTCTGCAATATATGCACCTACTGGACCATGCAGTAATTCACTACCCCAGCCAATAAGGCGAGCATCTAATTTTTCATCACGGACGATGTTCTCCATCCATTCGATATCTGCATATTTCGCAATATCGTGAAGGATGGCAGCTATCTCAGCCTTTTTTTCATCCTCACCATATAATGTTGCTAGCTCAATGGCTGTTTCCATTACACCAATGGTATGAATATAGCGCTTCTCAGGCATACGTGGCTTAATCGCCGCCAAGTACTGTTCGCGTTCCATATAGACCTTCCTCTCGTATGAACGTCTCTACCGCTTCAGGCAGTAAAAAAGTAACCGTTCCTCCAGTAGCAAGTCGTTCACGAATCAGTGTGGACGATAAATCGATTTGGGGAGCTTCCACCATTACTATAGGGTACTCTGTAGTGGCCACTGTTCCTGGACGCTTTACTCCTACAAATTGCACAAGCTTCACTAATTCATCAATACAGTACCATGTATGAAGCGAATCAATCATGTCGCCTCCAATGATAAAGTAAAACTTCACATTAGGCTCACTTATACACATCGCAGAAAGTGTCTTATATGAATAGGATACGCCACCCTTCTCCACCTCATACGACTCCACAGAAAAATACGGATATGGACTTATTGCACGCTTTACCATTTCAAGGCGTTCCTCATCGCTAGCATCATGACGTGCGAACTTATGTGGTGGCAACGCATTGGGCATAAAGCGAACTTCATCTAGATCTAATGCATGCAGTACTTCATTAGCCATCATTAAATGTCCATTATGTGGTGGATTAAACGTACCTCCCAGTAAACCGACCCTTTTCATCGTCTCACCTTATTTCGTTGCTTTTGGTAATGCAATCTTTTTATGATTGCGTGATTCTTTATATAAAACAACTGTCAGACCGATTAATTGCACAAGCTCTGCATGAGCACCTTTAGCAAGTGCTTCTGCAACTTCATGCTTATCCTCTTCACAGTTATCTAAAATACGTACCTTAATCAACTCTCGTACTTCTAATGCTTCACGGATTTGCTTTGTCATTTCGTCATTAACGCCGCCTTTTCCTACTTGGAAAATCGGTGTTAAATGATGTGCTTCTGCACGTAAAAAACGTTTTTGTTTACCTGTTAACATAAAAATTAATTTCCTCCTAATTGCGCCTTTAATTGCGCAATCATTGAATTTGTATTTGGGTATTCACCAAGCCAATGCTCAAAAGCAATAGCCCCTTGATGAACGAACATTCCAAGACCCGTAACGACGGTTGCTCCTTTTTCCTCAGCCGCTTTTAAAAAAGGCGTCATTAATGGATTATACACAATATCGGCTACAATTGCGCCTTTTGCAAGTCGTTCTAATGAAAATGGCATTGAAAAATTGCCCGTAGCAAGTCCAGCCGATGTCATTTGCACTAAAATGCCGAAATCAGCTAATGATTCCTCAGCCTCCGCTAAAGAAATCGCATGACCTACACCCATTTCATCGACAATTGCTTGGGCATTTGCCACTGTGCGGTTAGCAATGGTTAAATTCGTAAAACCTTGCTGTTGCATTGCAAAAGCAATACCACGAGCAGCACCGCCCGCACCAATAAGAAGAACTGGCTTGTCTTTATGTGACTTACCAACCGCTTCTTCTAACGAACGTACAAAACCAACACCGTCTGTATTGTATCCTTTTAATTTTCCTTCTTTTGTTCGGACAACCGTATTAACAGCTCCCATTTTTTTTGCCAACTCATCTAGCTCATCTAAATAAGGAATGATCGCTGTTTTATGTGGGATTGTAATATTCCAGCCACTAGCACCTAATGTTTTCAGGCCAGCAACCGCTGACTCCAAATTTTCAGAAGATACATGCACTGGAATATACGTCGCATCTATTGACATTTCCTCGAACCAAGCATTATGCATCGCCGGGGATTTTGAATGCTCAATCGGATCACCCATAACCGCAAACCATTTCTTCATTTCCTAATCCCTCTTCTCTACTTGTACATCCTAAATTAGTGATGGGCGAATTGATACTTGTACACCCTTTGGGGCATAAGCTGCTACAACTACATTGGCATGCTGCACAGTAATCCATCCAAGACCAGAGAATACAACATCTGTTTTCGCTTCTTTGATAGAGAACTCATGACGTACTAATGGTGGTAGCTGTTCTATAAATTCAGCAGTTGGAGGTGCCAGCAATTCACCCTTATGCTCTGCATACAATGTATCTGCCTTCTCAAGTTTTGTTCGGTGTATTGGTAAGTCATTTGCCACGTGTACCGTAAATGCCGAACGTTCTCCTTGAATAAAGTCAAAACGAGCAAGGGCGCCAATAAATAATGTTTGTCCAGCATTTTGTTGATACACTTTTGGCTTTATTTCTTTTTTAGGCATAATATATTTTAATTCGCTAGAGTCAATATGGTGTGCCATCTGATGGTGATTAATAATTCCCGGTGTGTCATATAATGCACTACCATCATCTAATGGAATTTCAATCATATCTAAAGTGGTACCTGGGAAATGAGAAGTTGTAATAATCTCACCTTCACCAGTAGCCTGCTTGATAATGCGATTAATGAACGTGGATTTCCCAACATTTGTACAACCTACAACATACACATTTTGTCCGTTACGGTACTCATCAATGGCTTCCATTGCTTCGGCCATCCCGTTACCTTTATGGGCACTCACTAAAAGTACATCGACAGGTTGTAGACCTAGAGCCTTCGCTTCACGTTTTAGCCAATTAATCACTTTTTTCGGTTTCACAGATTTCGGTAATAAATCGGCTTTATTCGCGATTAATAACACAGGATTTTTACCTACGAAGCGGTGAAGTCCTGGTAGCCAGCTCCCATTGAAGTCAAATATATCAACAATTTTTACGATTAAGCCTTGCTGTGTTCCAAGACCGTTTAATATGCGTAAAAAGTCGTCATCTGTTAATGAAACTGGTTGAATTTCATTATAATTTTTCAAACGGAAGCAACGTTGGCAAATGACCACGTCTTTTTCTAATGATGATGGGGGTGCATACCCAACTGCTGTTTTATCTTCTGTTTGAATTGTTGTACCACAGCCAATACAATTTGGCATTTCGTTCATTCTTTTTCCTCCCAAGTACTGATTCCTTTTCGTTTTAAATTATTGAACACACGACGTTCAATAAATCGGTTGAATTTTGTTACGAGCCCATCTGATTGTGCAACTGGTTTTACTAGTACCGTATGCAAACCTAAGCGATTAGCGCCCATTACATCTGTTAGTAGTTGGTCTCCTACCATTACTACTTCCTGTGGTCGTAGTCCTAATTGAACAATTGCACTATAAAAGGCATTACGAAGTGGCTTTCTCGCCTTATGAATATAAGGAATACCTAATGGCTCAGCAAATTGCTTAACACGTGCTTCTTTGTTATTCGACGCAATAATAACACGAATGCCTGATTCTTTCATAATGCGCAGCCAAATAATTAGCTCTTCCGTTGCATCTGCACGGTCCCATTCCACAAGCGTATTATCTAAATCCGTAATAATCCCTTTAATACCTAAGTCTTGAAGCTTTTCCGGTGTAATTTCATAAATACTCGTGACAAATTCATCTGGTAATAAAAAATTATACAAAATAGCGACCCCTAATCTAAACGTATTATTCGACCATTATAGCATATTTGCGAAGGCTTCACCCATTCGAATTGGGCTTCCTTGTACAACATTTTCCGTAAATTCTATTGCATCCTTTTCAAACAGCATAACTACTGTTGAGCCGAATGAAAAATATCCGACTTCTTCACCCTTATGCCACTGTGTTGTTGTATTAGTGAGCATGATAGAATTTACAAAGGTAGCACCAACTTTAATAAATGCTATCTGTTGATCATTCGCCACTTTCAGCTCCGTTACTGAACGATAATTGTGTGAAATAGGTTTTTTACCGTATGTAAGACCGAGCTGGTTAACAGGATAAGATTTTTGACCAAGTATATATTGTCTTAGCACTTCCCCATCAATCGGGCTATGAATACGGTGATAATCTGCAGGACTCAAGTAAAACACGATAAAATGTCCATCTGCATATTGTGAAGCACGTTCTGCATTGCCAAGTAAATCATGTAAAGCATAAGGCTTACCCTTTACATGAAATGTCATATCCCATTCGATACGTCCAAAGGATTCCACTTTGGCATCCACTGGACTTACATAAGTAGTGGGATTTTGTTCAATTGGACGTGCATCTTTTAAAAGCTCTCTTGTAAAAAAGTCATGTAAACTTGAAAAATGTTGTTGTTGTTTTGAAACCTCTTCAAGATTAATATCGTATACCTTCATGTAACTCGGAATAATTCGTTTACTCCACTTTGCTTTTGCAATAGATTGCAAAAGATGGGAGGATTGCTTTCCGTTTGTTAATTCAATCAAGCGTTGATATAGTTTTTCTTTCATAAAACAAAACCCCTATCGATTAATTTAGACTGTCAATTTTTTCGCATTCGAAGTATAATGGTACAATATCTTAAGTGCAAAGGAGTGATCCCCCTTGTTTTTTTATCACAAGTTGGTGGATACCACGGTTAAGAAAATGAAATCGCAAGCAGCAAACTTTATCACAATCAGTAATATGTCCTTCGGCGGCGCGGCCATAATGGCTACACTACACGAATACTATAGCTATAGTGTCTTGTTTATCTTTATTGCAGCCCTTCTTGATCGTTATGATGGAAAGGTAGCTAGAGCACTCGGACAAGTGTCTGATCTAGGTAAACAATTAGATTCTATGAGTGATATTATATCATTTGGTGTGGCGCCTGCATTATTAATGTATAAAGTTGTCTTAGTCGACTTTGGTTTCGTCGGCATGACGATGACAGTACTATACATCATCTGCGGTGCGATGAGATTAGCTCGCTTCAATATTACTGAAGCAAACGGCTATTTTACAGGGTTACCAATTACAGCGGCAGGTACGATCTTAACTTTAACGTATTTTGCATCTGATACGTTCCACCCGGCATTTTATCTTTTCCTATTCCCAATACTAGCATTACTAATGATTAGTACAATCTCGTTAAAAAAAGTGTAACAGCGCATTTGCTGTTGCACTTTTTTTCATTTAACACAGTTTTATAACATATACTGTCGAAAAATGGGGAAAGGATGAAATCATTCAATGAGCGGAATTTTTACATCTATGTTGCAGTTATGGCTTGAAATCCCAGCGTTACTTGGCTATTTAAAGGGGCAAACATTCCATAAACCCTTTTCAAAAGAAGAGGAAGCTGCTTGTATTGAACGATTTTTAGGCGGTGATGAGCAAGCGCGTCTCGATCTAATTGAACGCAATATGAGACTCGTTGCACACGTTGTAAAAAAATTCCACCCAAAACATGAACAACTTGATGATTATATTTCCATCGGTACTATTGGTCTGATGAAAGCCGTAGAAAGTTATACGCCTGACAAAAAAACCCGTCTTGCCACTTATGCCGCCCGTTGTATCGAAAATGAAATTTTAATGCATCTGCGTACACAGAAAAAAGTGCAAAAAGATGTTAGCTTATTTGAGCCAATCGGTACAGATAAAGATGGTAATGCACTACAAATCCGAGATCTCTTACAATGCGATGAAGAAAGTGCAACAGAAAAACTTGAACATAAAGAGCATGTTGCACAACTATATCATTATTTGCATATGCTTGACGATCGTGAACTCGAAATCGTTACACTCCGCTATGGTCTAAACCAGCAAGATGCACTTACACAAAAGGAAATCGCTGCACGTTTAAATATTTCTCGTAGTTATGTATCTCGCATTGAAAAGCGAGCTCTTATTAAACTCTATCAATTATATAAACGAGATCAAAAGATTATTGAGTAATATATTGTAAATTGATACTTATAAAATTTCAACATTCCCATTACTTTATTCTGCAATTAATCTTGTATTTTTTGTTACAAAAGTACCCCTTAAGCTGGTCACCATAACGTAGAGTTGATTTTCGTTCCGACTGACGCTCTCCCGTGGGCGTCTGATGAGCCTCTTGGGGTAATAGGGTATTTTTGTGCGAAAGCGGAGCGGCAGCAACAATATGTTTTGTCTGTGCGAAAGCGGAGCGCAGCAACAACATGTTTTGTCTGCTCGAAAGGAAGCGGCAGCAACAATATGTTTTGTCTGTGCGAAAGCGGAGCGGCAGCAACAACATGTTTTGTCTGTGCGAAAGCGGAGCGGCAGCAACAACATGTTTTGTCTGCGCGAAAGGAAGCGGCAACAACAACATGTTTTGTCTGCGCGAAAGGAAGCGGCAACAACAACAACAGGAGGTTGGTACAAAGGCGTTGTCACAGACGTGATGTTTTAGCCTTTGTTCCCCTACCTGCTCGCTCCAGGGTCTAATCTGTGACGTTAATCCCCAAAGAGTCGCCTAGCTTCCACTCCAATACTTATATACAAAACATACGTTTTAGCAAACATCATCCCTAACTTTTAGTAATAAGCCAATCCTTAGCAAGTTAGCGTAATAAATGAAGTAATAAAAAAAACTCTCTTGCGATTTTCAATCGCAAGAGAGTTTTTTATTCTGCAGATTCTGATAGTTCTACTGAAATAAGTGTACCGAGTAACATTGTTATAATGACTACACCTGCTGTTAAAAATAGCATTATGAATGCCTCCCATCTAAATATGAAGAGATTTATTTAACATCAGTTTAGCATTAGTGAGACCTTTAAACTGTGATTTTTCTCACACTAAAAGCCACTCATTTTGACTATTTTGTGTAGTTTATTTCACAGATTTTTAGACTTTATAATGATTCGATAGCTTTTAGTACGATTTGTGTGGAATGCTTTGCAGCTACTGGTAAAAACTCATCGAAGCTAAGATTCGATTCTTTTCCAGCAATATCTGATAAAGCACGAATAACAACAAACGGAGTACCAAATTGATAACATACTTGTGCAACAGCAGCTGCTTCCATCTCCACTGCCTTCATTTGTGGGAAATGACGACGAACAGCTTCTACACGAACAGGATCATTCATAAAGGCATCACCTGAGCAAATTAAGCCGATACCATATTGGTGCTCTCCTACAGCCTCTACTGCCTCTTCAGCGACTTTCATAAGTTTTTCATCCGATTTATAAGCTGCTGGCATACCTGCCATCTGCCCCATTTCATAACCGAAAATTGTTACATCTACATCATGATGACGAACTTCATCTGAAATAACGACTGCGCCAACTTCAAGAGTTTCATCATAGCCTCCGGCAGAGCCCGTATTAATGACTACGTCAGGCTTGAATTCATGTAATAGAATAGTAGTTGACATTGCGGCATTTACTTTACCAATACCACTTTTTAATAAAACTACCTCTTTCCCTTTATAAGTTCCTGTTGTATACTCACTGCCTGCGATTGTTGTGTTTTTTGCTTGCTCTAATGATGCTCGTAAAAGCTCTACTTCCTCTTCCATTGCGCCGATTACTGCAATTTTCATCTCTCTGTTACTTCCCTTCTTTATTCAACTCTATTAAAAATAATAAAACGAGTTATTTTCGTCAATAGGCGCCGTTTAATGTATTTAGTTGCTCAAGTTTTACTGGTGTCCAGCCTTCGTTGTCGACCCATTCCATGCTAACACGATACATTTTTGTCTTATCATTCGTTGAAACTGTTGCAATAGCAGAATTAGCGCTACCGTTATTTCCCATACGCCAGATAATCATATTGTCCTTTTCGATGCCTGTAACGGCCGCAACTGTTGCCAGCTTTTCAGCCCAGTCTACTGATCCATCATCGTAAGAAGACACATGCTGACCTGTTTGTGTTGTAGGTGTAGGTTCCCAATTTTTATTTGTTATGACCTTGTCAACAATTGGGTTATCTGAAGTAGTTTCAGTAGTAGTGTCCTGTTCAGATGTTTGAGATTCTTCTGTAGGCTCTTCCTTTGCTGGTTTTTCCTCCTGAGCTGATTCATCATTATTTTGCTCTTTAGAAGGCTCTTCCTTCACATCTTTTTTATCGTTCTTCTGCTCTTGTATTGGCTCGTCTTTCTCAGCCTTTCCTGCATCATCCTGCCATTTAAACACAAATGTTGCTGTTATAATAATTAATATCACGACAATACCAATTAAAACATTCAATAGTTTATCTAGCTTTTTATTACGAGATGGCTGCAAATGACGACTGCTTCGAGTTTTTCGTTCACTCATGAAGTCTCCCCCTCTCTAGCCAATATTCTATCAAGTTCAACAGTACTTGCAAAATAATTGTGCTCATATATTTTTTCATAGAGAAAAATATAGACATCTCAACGTATATTCTAATAGATTTTTGTATTATCACCAAAACGTGTGGTTGATTTCCGTTCCGACTGGGCGCTTTGTCGCTGACGCTTCGCTTTCGCGGCAGAAAACATTTGTTGTTGCTGTCGCTACGCTTTCGCACAGAGCAAAGCTTCCTGGGGCGTCCGATGAGCCGCTTGGGGCAACAGATGTTTTTTTGCGCGAAAGCGTAGTGCTAACGTAGCGGCAGCAGCAGGATGTTGGTCACGAAGGCGTTATCACAGGACGTGATGGTTTTAGCCTTCGTTCCCCTATTGCTAATCCCCAAGGAGCCGCCCAGCCTCCACTCCAATCAACTTATTTACATAGTATACGTTTTAACAAAAGTCCTACAACTTTTGGTGATGAACCAGATTTTTACCATCGATGTAAAAGCTTACATAGAGAGTGTAGATTCAAGAATCCATATCTCATTGGCGTTGTTGTTGCTGTCGCTTCGCTTTCGCACAGACAATGCTAAATGAAGATAAAAGCAGCTAGCTCTCTTTTGAAAAGATTAGCTAACTGCTTGTACCAAAATTATTTTATTGAAATAATTTTAACTTTCATTTCACCACCAGGTGTTTGAACGACAACCTCTTCGCCTTCAGCACGGCCTAGCAAGCCTTTAGCAATTGGTGATTCATTTGAAATACGGAATTCCATTGGATCTGCCTCAGCCGAACCAACAATTGTATACGATTCCTCATCTGTTGATGGTTTCCCATTAATAACTTCTACAAATGTAACCGTTTTCCCTAGTGATACAACACTGTTGTCTGTTTCATCCTCAGAAATAATCACTGCGTTACGAATCATAGATTTTAATGTAGAAATTCGACCTTCTAAAAAGGCTTGTTCTTCTTTTGCAGAATCATACTCAGCGTTTTCAGAAAGATCCCCGAAATCACGAGCAATTTTAATACGTTCTACGATTTCCTTACGTGTTTCTGTTTCTAATTTCACTAATTCTTCTTCTAATTTTCTTTTACCTTCAGCTGTCATTGGGTACTGTTTTTCGTTTGCCAAAGTTCTTCACTCCTTGTTTTCGTCAATATAAAAACATAAAACTCGATTAAGTGGCTTAGTAGGATGCACTTAATCGAATTTTATTATTTTTAAACGGTTTCAAATTACTCTTTGACCTAATAGTATGCATGCCTTTCTGAAATATGTACAGATATGCATGTAAATATTGTCAATACCACTCTATCTTATTACAATACGTTGTCGGTTTCAAGGATAGTTTTAATCTTAGTTACCATTAAATCAATCGCAACCTCATTATCCCCGCCCTCTGGAATAATAATATCAGCATAACGTTTCGTCGGTTCAATAAATAGATTATGCATTGGACGCACTGCCGATAAATATTGATCGATTACAGAATCTGTTGTACGTCCGCGCTCTTTAATATCACGCATTATACGACGAATAATACGTAAATCTGAGTCCGTATCTACAAATAATTTAATGTCCATTAAATCACGTAAATCTGCATCTTCTAACACTAAAATACCTTCTAGTATAATAACATCTACAGGCTCTACATGAATAACTTCTTTAGCTCTTGTATGCTGCACATAATCATATACTGGCTTTTCGATTGGTTGACGGACCAATAATTTTTTTATGTGTTCAATTAACAAATCATTATCAAACGCTAACGGATGGTCATAGTTTGTACCTAAACGCTCCTCAAACGTTAAATGACTTTGATCTTTATAATAAAAATCTTGTTCAATTACAACTACTGAATGATCGCGGAAAACATCATAAATAGCACGGGTCACACTCGTTTTTCCCGAGCATGAACCACCAGCGATTCCGATGACGACTGGACGCTTTGCTGCCATTAATTATTCTCCTTTCGCATCATGTTATGTGGTTTTAATGGTGTATCGCATTTAAATTTAACAATTTGTAGTGGATGACGTGCAGCATCTAAGCTATTGCCATCCTCATCCCAAATTTCACCCATTGTAAGACGGAAATTTTCGATTTCTGGTCCAAAGAACTCTACCTCATCACCAGGTTTAAAATAGTTGCGTTGTTGCATTGTAACTATTTTCGTTTCTGGGTCATGCTCTAAAATTAAACCAGCAAACTCATAAGTCGTTTTGCGGCCATGTACACCAAACATTTGCTCCTCGTGGCCAGGGGCATCATGGAAGAATGCTTCAGCAGTATCACGGTTAGCACATTTGTCTAGTTCCTCGAGCCATTCACGTTTAATTTTGAAATTTTCAGGGTCAGCACAATAAGCGTCAATCACTTTGCGGTACACTGAAACAACTGTAGCCACATAATGAATGGATTTCATACGACCTTCTACTTTTAATGAATCAATACCAAGCTCAATCATATGTGGAATTGCTTCAATCAGCTTTAAGTCTTTCGGACTCATTGCAAAAGGTGCATGATTATCATCGAAAAGTGCCTTTTCTTCGCCATCTTCTAGCTCATATAAATCATAGTCCCAGCGGCAAGATTGACAGCAACCACCACGGTTAGAGTCACGAGCAGTCATGTGATTTGAAAGTACACAACGACCAGAATAGGCTATACACATTGCTCCATGAACGAATGCCTCAATTTCAATATCGACTTTTTCCTTCATCAGCTTCATTTCTTCGCCGCCCACTTCACGTGCTAATACTACACGATGTAAGCCTTCTTCTTTCCAATACTGTACTGCCTTCCAGTTCGATAAAGATTGCTGTGTAGAAAGGTGAATTTCAAGCTTTGGTGCAGCTGTACGGCATGTTTCAATGATTAGTGGATCCGCTACAATAATGCCTGTAACACCTGCAGATTCAATATCTTGTAAATATTGCTCTAAGCCGTCCATATTTTCATTATGGGCGAAAATATTTGTCGTAACATATATTTTTGCACCGTATTTATTGGCGAATTCAACACCTTCGCGCATTTCTTCAATTGAGAAGTTATCTGCGTTTGAACGTAGACCGAACTCTCGTCCACCGATAAATACAGCATCTGCTCCATAATGAACTGCTACTTTTAATTTTTCTAAACTACCTGCAGGGGCAAGTAGCTCTGGTTTTTTTGTAATGACACGTTTACCGTCTACAATCTCACGGATTTTGTCATTTTGTTCTAATACTAATGCCATGTTCTTGCCACCTCCTAGTAAACTGTTTCCTTGAAGATAAAGCCAGTATCAAGAGGTCTGATGGCAGGCTGAATATCTTCAATTTTAGCTAATAAATCATCTTTAATATCTTCATACGCATCTTCTGATTCGTCAAAATATGTGTCAATTGCTTGACGATAAGCTTCTGTTACTGTGTTCACATATTCTGGCGTTTGAAGAACACCTTCAATTTTCAATGCATCAATGCCACCTTCGAATAATTCGCCAAGCTCATCAATAATGCACATATCGTTTGGACTGAAAATATGAGTACCATTAGCGTCCTCATAAATTGGATATTTATTATTACGTTCATCATCGTGAATGAACATATTGCGATTTTCCTTACGATTTTCAATTTCCATTACTTTATCTTGATATAAGAAATAATGGCCTAGTAATGGACGTTTTGATTGGAACATACATGTCATTCCATGTACTTGAACCTCAATCTCTACTTCTGTATTTTCTTTAATTTCTAGCACTTCATCTAAAGAAAGTTCACGTGAAAGCACTGCACGAGTTGCTCCGCGTTTTCCCCAATAATTTGCAGTAAACCAGTTCGTTGCAGTCGTTTCTGGATTCCAGTGTAGCGGTATTGTTACACCTTGCTCACGACGGATGATTAATACTGCTGGATCACCATAAATTAAACGGTCGACACCAATACGTTGCATTTCTTTTAAATATTCGGCAAGCGCATCCAATTTTTCATTATGGAATAACGCATTTACCGCAACATAAACCTTTTTACCCGCTGCATGAATTAGCTTTGTAGCCTCTTCCACTTCACTTACAGAAAATTCTCCTGCTAGGCGCAGACCAAATTGTTGTTCGCCAATGACAAAAGCATCTGCTCCAGCCTGTAAAAGGTCTTTTACATGGTCCACTGATTGCGGTGTAACAAGCAATTCAGGTTTTTTCATAATAGTCACCTCTTCAAACATAATAATAAACCATCACCAACTGGTAAAAATGCACTTGTATAATCAGGGTGCTGCATAATCCATTCGGTGAAGTTTTTTAAATTGCGAATCATTGTACGCTTACGACGCGGAACATCTTTTAAATCCAAATCTGATAAGCCATGCATATACATATTATCGATATACAGAACTCCGCCAGATTTTACAAGAGGCGCATACTTTTCAAAAAAGCGTTGATATTGTCCCTTTGCAGCATCGATAAAAACTGCATCGAAGGTCGTTTGAATTGCTTCATCATTCACTTCTAAGGCGTCACCTTCAATGACTGTAATACGATCTGATACTGTAGAACGTTCAATATAAGCCCTTGCTCTTGTAACACGCTCTGCATCACGTTCGATTGTAACGATTTGCACATTTGGTAAAGCCTCTGCCATTCTTATTGCAGAATAACCAATTGCTGTACCAATCTCTAAAATTTTCGACGGATTTTGAATACGTAGCAGTTGATTTAGTGCATCAATGCCTGAAAGTTGCATAATCGGTACATGATTCTCCTCCGCAAATGCTTCCATTTCTAAAAGCAATTCATTACGTGGTTGAATAAATGATTGTATATATGCATCTGATAATTCCATTTTTTAGTTCACCCTCATATCAATTATGCCTCGGCATAATTGTGTCTGGAATCGGCTTTGTGCTTAGGCCTGCACGAGGGCCAACACGATGTTGGTCATTTCGGTAATGCCACAGGACGTGGCGTCTTTACCGATGCAGGTCAGTTAGCCGTTATCGCATGGATGCGATGATTTTAGGCTAACATCCTCTAAGAATTCCTTTCCGATTTCCGTGACATCCGCCGGAGGCTTTAACTTCTTTCAGCGGATATTTGTACACAGCTGAAAAGTGACTTAAAATCGCATTCATCTCCCCGCCAATAGAGGTGGGAGACACTTGTACCTGTCGCTTCGCTTTCGCTCATATGACATTTGTAGCTGACACTTCACTTTCGCTACATAAGACATTTGTAGCTGAGACATTTGCTGAAAGAAGTTAAAAGGCAACGAGCAATACTCGTTGTCTGTACTTCATCATTTAGCAACAAAAAGAAAAAGACCAAACGTGATGTCTTGGTACTTCGTCATACAAAAATGAGCAATTGTTTTTATAAGCTCCAAACAATTGCCACCACGTATATTATTCCGCATTAACGGACTGATTGAATTTTTTCCATGCGGATTGATTAAAAATCACAATTTATAATAGCACGAAAATAGAAGGAAAGCTATTTTTCTTTCCTTCTATCCACATTATTGCTATTTATTTTTTCTATTTAAAGTACTTACTCTGCTTTTTTTATATATTTATCTACTTTCAGTAAATGTTCATCATACGTTTTCGAGAAGTGGTTGACACCTTTTTTATCCGCTAAGAAGTATAGATAGTCCGTTTTACTTGGATTAAGCACTGCTTCAATCGAAGTTTTCCCTGCACCCGCAATAGGACCTGGTGGTAAGCCTTTATTTTTGTAAGTATTATAGGCATTATCTACTTCTAAATCTTTATATAGGACACGATCTTTATGGGAACCAAGTGCATATAAAACAGTTGGATCTGTTTGTAATGGCATCCCTTGATCGATACGGTTATAGAATACGCTCGCAATCGTTTCTCGATCTGTTTGGGCAGTGGCTTCTCTTTCCAATAATGAAGCAAATGTTAATAATTGATGTACTGACATTTTCTTTTCAGTTAGAGCATCGTTGTAATTTTTCACAACCTTGTTCATTGCTCCTACCATTTCGTCTACAATCGATTCTAATGATGGTTTTTCTTCGAAATAAGAATAAGTTGCAGGGAATAAATAGCCCTCTAAATCATATCGAATATTATCAGCTAAAACCGCATCTGTCACAAGCTCAGGGTATTTAGCCTTCATTTGTTGTACAAACGCATCGCTTGTTACTAAGTCCATAAATTCTTTTTGAGTGTAAGGCGTTTTCTTTTCCACAATATCACCAATTTGTTCAAGTGTTAAACCTTCAGGAATTGTCATTGTAAAGACTGGCGTACGATAAACCTTCCCTGTTTTTAAACTTTCGATTAGCTCATCCAATGTCATTGCTTGTGTTAAATCATAGTTCCCTGCTTGGAACTGGGATTCATTTTTAAATTTAGCATAATATTTAAAAACACGAGCATCTTTAATAACCCCTTTCTTCTCTAATAGAGTTGAAATAGAGCTTAAAGTTGAGCCTATTGGTACTTCAACTGCTATTGTTTTAGTTGCATCTGGATCCACTGGTTTTAAAGCACTCTTCACATAACTATAACCAAGTATACCGACAATCCCTGATATTAGAACAAAAGCAATTGCTACAATAGCAACGATTTTTCTCACAATTTTTACCTCGGATTTTCTTTCTTGCATTTTTGCAAACATTTCTTGTTTTTTCGAACCGTTATTCACGGGTTTCCCCCCTATCACTCCATTATCATACTAGAAATCAACTTTCACGACAAACAGAAATAGAAAATCAGTAAAAATAGATCACTTAAAAATAGATTGCGACAAAAAGATAAATATAATAAATCAAAGTTGATTTACAGTCAACAAACTAAAACAATATAGAAATCTAGATGGATAGGTTGGCAAATTAGGAACGGAAAGCCCTTCAGTAGAAAAGCAAAAATCTGCCAACTATATCGTTAGCAGATTCAATAATATTCTCCTCACGTCAACGGTTGGAAAACTTACTATATCAAAATCAATTTTGCCTCGGCATAAGTGCGTTCAGAATCGGCTTTGTGCTTTTGCCTGCACGAGGGCAGACACGATGTCGGTCACTCAGTCGTGTGTTGTTGTTGCTTTGCTTTGATTTGCTTCGCTTTCGCTACAGAAAATAATTGCTGTATGAAATTAAAGTGATCCCTATAATTGAAAAGCTTCTTGTTTGACATCGATTAACAAACCCTTTGCAAGCTGTGCAATAACTACATCATCAGCTGGAGGATTAAAACGACTACATTGAACATCTCGAAAAAGTCGCTGAAATTTATTAGCTTTAGATAGACTTCGTCCCCCAACAACTTGCATTGCTTTTGTTACGATGTCAATCGCATTGTTACAAATAACATACTTTGCAATACTAACATCTTCAGAAAGCTGATCCTTAATCGCTGGATTTTGTTCTACTTGCGCTGCAATACTATACAATGTTCGGCGTGCTGTGCGATATAGCACTTCTATTTCACCCATTTTTTGTTGGACATGACTAGCGTGTGCGATTGTATTTTCTAAGCTGTATGAATAGGTATTTTTAGCAAAATCAATTACATAATCCCGAGCTGCACCCGCAACTCCTAAGTAAACAGCTGGAATTTCTAACGAGTAGACGCGACCATCAGCTAAAAAACGATTCACTTCATTTGGACGATGTTTGTATAGCAATGCCTCCTCTGGAACAAACGTTTCATGAAAAATAATGTCATGACTACCCGTTGCCCGCATTCCCATCGCATCCCATGTATTAATAACCTCTACCTGATCATTTTTGGTTATTAAAAATTCAGCTGTTAAATTTTCTTCTTCAATATAGGCGATAATCGTAAATTGTTTTAATATTGGGGCTAAGGAAGCAAAAGCCTTTTCACCTGTAATGATATAGCCTCCAGGCACTTTTTTTGCAATTGTTCCCGGTAAACTTCCACGAGAAATATTCCCCTTCCCTCGCTCGCTATTTATAATATTTAAGAGAGAACCTTCTTTAACTGCTTTATGGCACAATTCCGCAAATATAGGCTCAGGCCATGTCTTCGCCTCACGAACATTTAAAAAAGTTAATAAGTGCCACCCAACAGACAATGCAGTAGAAGCATCTCCTTTTGCTAATTGTTCCTGTACTAATAACATTTCATAAAGGGAAATTTCCTCACCGCCGTATTTTTTTGGCACCGTTAATTTAAAATAGCCAGCTTCCTCTAAAATTTTAAAGTGCTCAAACGGAAACTCTCCACTTTCATCATATTTACCAGCTGTCTCGTCAATTTGTTGTGCCAATTTAGAAGCATACTGAACTAACTGCTGCTCACGTTCATTTCGAATAAAAACATCACTCATCAATGAGTCACCTTGCTTTTAGTAAATCTATTTTGTGGTTTTTTCAGTCCTAAATGTTCCCTAAGTGTGGATCCTGTATATTCTTTACGATAAATACCACGCTCTTGTAAAATTGGCACAACCTTGTTCACAAAATCCTCTAAATCGCGTGGCAATAAAGGAAACTGTAACATAAAGCCATCTGCCGCTTCTTCTGTAATCCAACGTTCCATCTCATCGGCAATTTGCGTTGCTGTCCCAACAAAGGCATCACGCTTTGCAGGGCCAAAAAGGCGCGCATATAATTCACCGACTTTTAAATTTTCTTTTTTGATAATCTCCAAATGCTCGTAGAAATGACTTTGAATACTATTGACCTCAGGAAAATCCACTTCGATTGCAGGTGTATCTAACGAGTATTTTGAGAAATCAACATTTCCCATATAACCCGAAACAAATTTTAAGCTCTCATATGGGTCAATCAACGCTTGTAATTCATTATACTTACGAATGGCCTCTTCCTCCGTATCCCCCACAATTGGCGATATCCCTTGTAACACAAGTAACTCCTCATCGGTGCGCCCAAAGAGAGCAAGCTGTGCCTTTAAGTGGCGATAATGCTCCTTGGACTTCCCTATATCGTCCCAATGAACAAAAACAACCTCCGCTGTTCGCGCTGCTAATGTTTGCCCTGGTTTTGAAGCACCAGCCTGCACAATAACAGGCTGACCCTGAACGGAACGTGCAATATTCAACGGACCTTTCACTGATAAATATTTACCTTTAAAAGCGGTCTCATGTACTTTATTGCGATCATAAAAAATATTATGATCACGGTCGTAGACAAAAGCATCGTCCTCCCACGAATCCCATAATGACTGCACTACATCGATGAATTCCTCCGCACGTTCATAGCGATGATCGTGCTCCCAATGCTTGTCACGGCTAAAGTTTAAAGCCGTCTGCCCTGTTGCATCTGCTGTTGTCACTAGATTCCAACCGACTCTACCATTACTAATATGATCTACGGACATTAGCTGCCTTGCTAACACATATGGCTCACTATATGTGGTTGATGCAGTTGCCCCAAGTCCGATTTTGGTTGTCGCAGCTGCTAAAGCTGTAATCTGTATAAGAGGATCAAAGCGATTTAAAATATGTGGATGTGATTCATGATTGATCGCTAAACTATCCGCAACAAAAGCAATATCAAACTTGCCCTTTTCAGCAATTTGCGCCGCCTTTTGTAATGCATTAATATCGATGCTTGCATTAACTTTTGCAGACGGATGTTTCCAAGCTGCCACATGCATTCCTGCCCCAATTAAATATAACGCAAGCTTTAACTCCTTTTTCTTAGTCATTTTCTCGTCATCTCCCTTAATATGAATCAATTTCGCTGTCGCACAAATAAACAGAGGCAATAGGCCAATACAGTGTTGATCAATGAAGATAAAAGTCTTTCCATGTAGCTAATTCATCTAATGGCATTTTTATAGGAATATAATTGCCATTAGAAATATCTTTAATGAAATTCGCAGTTTCTTCACGCTGATAGATGTCAACAATTTTTAAAAATGTCTTATTGTCCTTATCTTCAGGCCTTGCCACGATGACATTAATAAATGGCTTCGCCGTTTCATTCTCATGAATAATGGCATCTTTCAATAGTAAGCCTGCTTCGACGGCAACCCCATTATTAATGACCGCAAAATCGGCATCTTCCATAACCCTCGGTGTCGTCGCACCATCTACTGGTAAAATGTTTAATTTTTTCGGATTATCTTTAATTCGGTCCTCTCCACCATTACCATCAAAATTATCCGTAACCGTCAATAAGCCATATTCTTGTAGCAGCAATAAAGCTCTACCCCAGTTAGAAGGATCATTTGGTACAGCAATTTTCGCTCCCTCTTTCAAATCATCCAAAGATTTATATTTGTTTGAATATAAGCCTATCGGAGCCATAATTGTTGTGCCAATCGCCTGTAAATCTGTTTTGTTATTTGTATTAAATAAATTTAAGTAAGCGACATGCTGAAACGCATTGATATCAACCTCTCTCTCCGCCAATGCTTGGTTCGGGTCGTATTGTGCTGAGAATGTCACTAAATCGAGGTTAATATCTTCCTTTGCAGCCTGTTCTTTTATATACTCCCATGTTTTCAATTCCGAGCTACGGATACCAACCTTCACAGTATCTTTTTCATCTGCTTTTGCACAAGCAACTAGTAGGAACAGTAATGCAATTAAAGTTAATAGATAATTTAGTTTCCTCATATTAAAATTCTCCTTTATGACACTCTGCGTAATTTTCGCTCAAGACTATTTCCAATACTTTGAATGATTTGTACTAGTACTACTAAAATCACCACTGTTACTAAAATCGTTACATTGTCAAAGCGTTGATAGCCGTAAGTAATGGCTACATCACCAAGGCCACCGCCTCCAACTGCCCCTGCCATTGCAGTCGCTCCAATAAGCCCAATTGTTGCAGTCGTGACACTTAATATTAAAGAGGGGAAGGCTTCAGGTAATAAAAACTTTTGAATAATTTGACGTGGAGAGGCACCCATCGCCTTCGCTGCTTCAATAATGCCTTCATCCACTTCCAATAATGAATTTTCTATTAATCTTGATATATATGGCCCTATATGCAAGACAAGCGGTACAATAGCAGCCGTTGTTCCTATCGCTGTTCCAACGAGTAAACGTGTAAATGGAATGATAGCAACTAGCAAAATAATGAACGGAATGGAGCGCAGGGTGTTGACGATTGGATTAATGATTGAAAAGATTATTTTATTTTCAAGAATATGCCCTTTTCTCGTCACAACTAAAGTTATCCCTAAAATAAAGCCCAAAATAGCTCCAAAAAATAACGAAATACTAACCATGTACAGCGTATCTAGCACTGCGTCGATAATTATTTGTGAGCTCACCTTCATGTGCAATAACCTCCTCTATTTGAATATCTTTCGTTTGAATAAATTGATGTGCCTTGTCTATTTCTTTGTTTGTACCAACTAGTTCAACGATTAAATTACCAAAGGGAATCCCTTGTAGCTCTGTAATATTGCCAAACAGTACATTGACATCGACATCAAATTTTTTCGCTACTTGAGAGACAACTGGTTGCCCAACGTCTACACCTATAAATTTCAGGTTATAAATCTTTTTAGATTGATCTATCGTTTTTAATTGCTCGTAGACAGATTGTGGAATGTCATCTCGAACTACCGATTGTACAAAGCTTTTAGTCGTCTCCTCTTGCGGTGCAGAAAAAATTTCAAGTACATTGCCTGTTTCAATAACTCGTCCGTTTTCCATAACAGCTACACGATTGCAAATATCCCTTATGACTTCCATTTCATGCGTAATCATTAAAATGGTAATGCCATACTCGATATTTACTCGCTTTAGTAGCTCTAATATAGATTTAGTCGTTTGCGGGTCAAGAGCAGACGTCGCCTCATCACATAATAAAATTGTTGGCTTTGTGACAAGTGCACGAGCAATGCCTACTCTCTGCTTTTGTCCACCTGACAGCTCATCGATGTAGCGCTCGGCTTTGTCCTGTAAACCGACAAACGACAAAACCTCCCTTACTTGACCTTCAATGTTTGATTTTTTTACGCCACTTAATACTAAAGGCATCGCAATATTTTCAAAGACAGTCTTTGAACGAAGAAGATTGAAGTGTTGAAAAATCATACCAATATTTTTCTTTTCCTCGCGAAGCTGCTTTTTGCTTAATGTTGTCAGCTCTTTGCCATTCACAAGAACGCGACCAGATGTTGGTTCCTCCAATAAATTCACTGTCCGTATTAATGTACTTTTACCAGCACCGCTAAAGCCGATAACACCAAAAATATCACCCTTTTGAATCGTTAAATTAATGTTATTTAATGCCGTTACAACGGTTGTTCCTACCTGAAATTCCTTTGTCATTTCGATAAATTCAATCATTTCACGTCTACCTCCTTAGCATTTCATTTCGACTACTCTCGACTTTTAAAAGAAGTTAAAATGCTGGAACGACAGCCCCCTTATACTGATCTTCAAAAAAGGTACGCGCCTTTTCGCTTGTCAGCCATTTAACGACTTTTTGAATCGCTGGATCATTTTGTTTTTCTTTTGTCGTCGCAACAATATTGACATATGGCGATTCTGGACCTTCTATAATAAGAGCATCCTTCATAGGGTTGTAGCCCCCTTCTAAGGCGTAGTTCGTATTAATAGCCGCTGCATCTACATCATCTAATGAACGAGTCAATAACTGAGAATCGACACCGATAAATTGAATATTTTTTTCGTTTTTTGTAATATCCTCAACTGTATAATCATTTTCCTTTGTTTTATCTAATTCAATTAGTCCATTATTTTGAAATAGTAGTAAAGCTCGAGAAAAATTGACGACATCATTTGGGACGGAAACTTTTGCATTTTGCGGTATATCATTAATATTTTTAATTTTTTTAGAGTACACACCAAATGGTTCAATATGAATTTCTTTTACACTCACTAAATCTAAATGGCTTTCTTTATTCGTTTGTTCTAAAAAGGGAATGTGTTGAAAATAGTTAAAATCTAGTTCACCATCTGCTGTTTGCTGATTTGTTTGAACAGCATCTTTTAAAATAGTAATGTCTAATTTCACACCATCTTTTTCAAGATCCTTTGCTAAATACTCTAGTACTTCAGCGTGTGGCACATTGGCTGCCCCCACCTTTAACGTTACTGTTTCATCTTTGCTCGCTTCCCCTTTGTTTGTGCAACCTACCAGCAAACCTATTATTAATACACCAACTAGTAGTCCCCATATAGTCCTCATTTAATTTCCTCCTTTTCGAATTAATTTACTTGGTTTTAATTTAAAATAAATCTTATCTGTTTACTTATGTTTGGTCAACGCTCGATATTACATTTTATCTGTAAATATTTAAAAATTCAGACAAAACAACAAGTTGAAAATTCCGTTTTGTCTAGAAAAATAACTAAATTAGCTCGAAAATACGCAAATTTAATTTTAGAATAGAATATTTTTACATACGAGATAGAAATATTCTATTAATACTCTACAAGCTACGAAATAAAAAAAATCCGAGTAGCATTTAACCACTCGGAGTTCTAATTATAATTCATTTAATACATCTTCAACAAATGCCCATTCTTCATCTGTTTCAATCGGTAATAATTCATCAATCGTTCCGTCATTTCCAGATACGAATTGTGAAGCAAAAATATCTCGCTCCTCTATTGGCTCGTCCGTTGCCAGAACATAAAGTACATAGGATTTGCCAAATTGTTCTGATGAAAATGTATGAATAACCTCACAGACCTGATCTGCCCCATCCTCATCTGTTATTGTAAATAGTTGCGGCTCTTCTTCAAATTCGTCTAGAAGTGTCAGGACTACCTCATTAATCATTTCCCACTCTGCATCTGTTTCTACAGGCTGTAGATTTGTCATTTCTCCATTGTTATCATCATAATCAAATGTCATAGCAGAAATGTCTCCAGGAATTTCATTACCGTCTTCGTCGATTAACGAAAACAATACATATGATTTTTCATCTGCATCGAAAGTGAAGACAACACGACACTTTTGCTCCTTGCCATTTTCCCCTACTATAAGAAATTCTTGCGTTTCTTCGTTCATATAATTTCCTCCTTAATTAGACTTAATTATGTTTCCAACTTTGATACGAGTCATTTTTTGGGTAACACAAAAATATCATCTTAAATTCATTGGATTCGTCATAGTCTCACATAACCTCACAGCTATATGGCTCAACACCATAACGTATGGTTGATTTCCGTTCCGGCTGGGCGCTTTGTAGCTGACGCTTTGCTTTCGCTACAGAAAACATTTGTAGCTGACGCTTTGCTTTCGCTACAGAAAACATTTGCCGCTGACGCTTTGCTTTCGCGCAGATAAAACAATTGTTGCTGTCGCTTCGCTTTCGCACAGAGCAAAGCTTCCTGGGGGCGTCCGATGAGCCGCTTGGGCCAACACGATGTTGGTCACGAAGGCGTTATCACTGGACGTGATGGTTTTAGCCTTTGTTCCTCTATCGCTGATCCCCAAGGAGTCGCCCAGCCTCCACTCCAATCAACTAATATACAGGGTATATAATCAATTATGCCTCAGCATAATTGCGTCCGGAGTCTTTAGGCCAACATGATGTTGGTCACTCAGTCGTTGCCACAGGACGTGGCGTTCTTAGACTGAGTTCCTCTATCTCAGCGGGTTTGGACACCAGCTGAAAAATAACTTAAATACACATTCATTTCACCATCTATATAGGTGGAGACTTCTGTACCTGTCGCTACGCTTTCGATACAAAAAACATTTGAAAGAAGTTAAAAAAATGTCATCCACAACTTTCGGTGATGAAACAGCTTTATTCTTTCTAAAGTAAAAAAGGAACAAGGAGTGCTTGTGCCATCCTTGTTCCACACTTATAAAGAACGATGATTATTCTTCGTCTTCATCCTCTAAAGCGTTTAATACGTCTTCTACCATATCCCACTCTGCTTCAGTTTCGATTGGTGTTAATTCACCATCTTCACCATTTTCAGATGGAACGAATGAAGATACGAAGATTTCTACAGAGCCATCTTCATCTTCTTCTGCGCCTACCATAGAGTAAAATACGTATGATTTGCCAAATTCAGCTGATTCATGTACGTGAATTACTTCACAAAGCTGTTCATTTCCGTTCTCGTCAATCACTGTAATGTGTTGTACATGTAATTCTTCTTCATGGTTATGCTCTTGTGCCATGTAGTTGTCACCTCATCAATTAATTTTTGCTATCCAAGTAGCCTTGTAAAATCATCACAGCAGCCATTTTATCAATGACTTGCTTACGCTTTTTGCGACTCACGTCTGCTTCGATTAGCATACGCTCAGCAGCCATCGTAGTTAAACGCTCATCCCAAAGCTTGACCGGTAGTGAAAATGTTTCTTCTAAAAGCTTTTTATAGTTTTCAGAAGCTTCTCCACGCGGTCCCACCGTATTATTCATGTTTTTCGGATATCCTACAACAAATTCTGTTATAACATACTCCTTCACTAGCTCGGCTATTCGGTCAATGCCGAACTCGCCGTTAGCTTCATCAATTTTTACGGTTTCAATACCTTGGGCCGTCCACCCTAAAGCATCACTAACAGCAACGCCAACAGTTTTTGACCCAACGTCTAATCCCATAATTCTCATTTCTAGTCCTCGTTGTTCTTTTTAATATAAAACTTAACAAGCTCTTCTAGAATTTCGTCACGCTCAAGCTTGCGAATTAAATTACGAGCATCCTGATGGCGAGGAATATACGCCGGATCACCAGAAAGTAAATAACCGACAATCTGATTGATAGGGTTATATCCCTTTTCCTCTAATGAAGAATGTACTTTCAACATTACCTGCTTGACTTCCTGTTCCATTGATTCTTCTGGAAAATTAAATTTCATAGTTTGATCAAATGAACTCATGACCAGCACCTCGCTTTCAGAAATAAGGAGATGTGCAAAAGCTCATCTCCAATTTCTCTTTATTATAACATGTTTTGGCGTATTAATTAAATGGATTTAACATAATCATACACAGAAAGTAGTGCTTCATCAAGTTTTGACGCTTCTTTCGCACCTGCCATCGCCATATCTGGACGACCGCCACCTTTACCACCACATGCTTCTGCTACCATTTTTACGATATTTCCTGCGTGGTAATTACCACCAACTAAATCTTTTGTTACACCAGCACATAGCATAACTTTTTCGCCATCGACTGCACCAAGAACGATAACAGCTTTAGGCATTTTTGCTTTCAAGTCATCCATCATTTGACGCAGTTGATTATTGTCCTTCGCCTCAACTTTCGTAGATAAAACAGTTACATCCCCAAAAGTTTGCGCTGCGTCCACAATTGCGCCTGCTTGTGCATTCGCGATTTTTTGTGATAATGCCTCATTTTCACGTTGCAAATCTTTGTAGTCGGCTTGTAACGCATGTACTTTTGTCACAAGATCTTTTGAATTTGCTTTTAATAATGCTGCAGCTTCGTTTAATAGAGCTTCTTCCTCTTTTACCGCTTCATAAGCAACTTTACCTGTCACAGCCTCGATACGACGAGTACCTGCACCTATACCACCTTCTGAAACAATTTTGAAGAAGCCAATTTCAGAAGAACGTTTTACGTGAATACCACCGCAAAGCTCAATAGAGTAGTCACCAATTGAAACAACGCGAACGATATCGCCATATTTTTCACCGAATAACGCCATTGCTCCCATAGCTTTCGCTTCATCGATTCCTTTTTCTTCAATAACGACCTCTATATCATCCCACACTTTTTCATTTACAATACGTTCAATTTGTTGTAATTCCTCTTTTGTCACTTGTCCGAAGTGAGAGAAGTCAAAGCGTAAGCGATCAGGTCCTACATATGATCCCGCTTGGCTAACATGGTCGCCCAGTACATCTTTTAGCGCACGTTGCATAATATGTGTTGCTGTATGGTTTTTAATAATTAAATTACGTTCTTCACGGTTAACTACTGCTTTCACTGCATCTTCAACTTGCATTTCGCCAGATTGTACAAGTACAGTATGAAGCGGTTGACCATTTGGAGCTTTTTGTACATCTTTTACAATAGCAGTGAAGCTATCATTTGAAATAACACCGCTATCCGCAATTTGACCACCCATTTCAGCATAGAATGGTGTTTTAGCTAAAATAACTAATGCTTCTTGCCCTTCAGATGCTACCTTTGACACTTGTCCGTTGACAATGATCGCTGCAATTTCTGTATTTGTCGTTAATGTATCATAACCAACAAATTCACTCGCAACCGTCAAGTTTGTTAGTACTTCATTTTGTACTTGCATAGAATCCACATCTTGACGAGCTGCACGTGCGCGTTCACGTTGTTCTTCCATTGCTGCTTCAAAGCCTTCATGATCTACCTTCATGCTTACTTCTTCCGCATACTCTTCAGTTAATTCGATTGGGAAACCATAAGTATCATATAAACGGAATGCATCTGCACCTGGAATATAGTCATGGCCAGCTGCTTTTTGAGCTTCTACTACTTCGTTAAAGATAGCAAGACCACCGTCTAATGTTTCATGGAAGCGAATTTCTTCATTTTTAATAACACGTTGGATAAACTCGCATTTTTCCGTTACTTCTGGGTAGAAATCATTCATGATTTCACCAACAGTTGGTACTAATTCGAACATAAATGGCTTTTCAATGCCGATTTGTTTTGCATAGCGCACTGCACGACGTAGTAAACGACGTAATACATAACCACGACCTTCATTTGAAGGAAGAGCACCATCACCAATGGCAAACGCTACTGTACGAATATGGTCCGCGATAACTTTAAATGGTGTATTGATATCTTCTTCTGAACCGAAGATTTCACTTAACGCTACTTCACCTGGACGTTTGTATTTGCGATTTGCTAATTGCTCGATTTTTTCAATAATAGGCATGAATAAATCAGTATCAAAGTTCGTTGGAACATTTTGAACAACTGATACAATACGCTCAAGACCCATACCAGTATCAATATTTTGTTTTGGAAGCGGCGTATATGTGCCATCAGGATTATGGTTGAATTGAGAGAACACCAAGTTCCAAATTTCAAGATAGCGTTCATTTTCACCACCTGGATACATTTCTGGATCATTTTCATCTGAACCGTATTCTTCCCCACGGTCATAGAAAATTTCTGAGTTAGGACCAGATGGGCCTTCACCGATATCCCAGAAGTTCCCCTCAAGTCGGATTAAACGCTCTTCAGGAATACCAATTTCGTTATGCCAAACGTCATACGCCTCTTGATCTTCAGGATGGATCGTAATAGATAAAAGCTCTGGATCAAAGCCCATCCATTTTTTATCCGTTAAGAATTCCCAAGCGAAATGAATAGCTTCTTTTTTGAAGTAATCCCCAATTGAGAAGTTTCCTAGCATTTCAAAAAATGTATGATGTCGAGCCGTTTTACCTACGTTTTCAATATCATTTGTACGAATTGATTTTTGGGCATTTGTAATACGTGGATTTTCTGGAATAATACGACCATCGAAATATGGTTTAAGTGTTGCAACACCTGAGTTAATCCAAAGTAATGATGGGTCATTGATTGGCACTAGTGGTGCTGATGGTTCATGATGATGACTTTTTTCTTTAAAAAATTCTAAATACATGCGACGAATTTCTACTGCTTTCATTTGAAAAGTTCCTCCCTATATGTTTTGTAAAAATCACGAAATGAATCCGCAAATCAATTTTGCCTTGGCGTAAGCTTTCACGCAGATAAACATAAAAAAGCCCCCATCCCCAAAAAAGGGACGAGGACTTGTGATTTGTCTCGCGGTACCACCCTAGTTGTAAGTAAAAGTATACTTACCTCTTTAGCACTTGTAACGTAAGTGAACGGCAGGGATTAACTGCACTCTGGAGTAGCTTTCGGTACTTGCTATTGTGAGGATTTTTTCAGCCAAGAAATCCCTTTCTTTTACACGCACAAATACGTACTTTTTCCATCATCGTTTTTTACAATTTTCTAACGAGAATTATAAAAAAAATATTTCCTTCTGTCAAATTCGCACTATAATTGCTAATCCTAACTAAGCTCACTTTTTATGCTATCGCGAGAAATAATTTTTTTTGTAAAAAACGAAGGTAGACATTCCTGTTAACAAGACCATTACGACGATTACTACCCAAAATGCATTAGATGCATTTTGATAAGGTAGAGGCACATTCATCCCATAAATGCTGGCAATTAACATCGGCACCGATATTATGATTGTAAATGAAGCAAGTAATTTAAGTACTTGACTTACGTTGTTTTGAATTACGTTACCATATGCATCCATAATATTATTTAAATTCGTTTGATTAATTTCCGTCACTTCATATGCTTGATCGATTTCAATAAGCACATCGTCTAAAATACTTGCATCATCATCATCTAATTTGATATTACTACCCTGTAATATTTTTTGCATTGTAAATTTCATCTGTTTAAGTGATGTTACCATGTATATAAGACTTTCATTCAAGTAAAGTAGTGTGTATAGCTCACTATTACGATATGATTTGGCAAGTTCTTTTTCTGCTAATGTGATTTCCCGTTCAATTGTAGCTAAAAAATGAATATATGCCCGAGCTGTTATGCTTAATATATTTAAAGTGTTGCGCGTTTTCAAATGTGTCTCAAAAAGAGTCATCCCGCCATTAAACAAATCTTTCATGAAAGGCAGCTCTTCATTACATATCGTAATCATATGATTTTTTGTGTGAATAATCCCCAGAGGAATAGTTCGATATTTCACATCTTGAGAAGAACTCTCGACATCTAACTGATCGTACGGGACATGAATAACCATCAAGACCGCTCCGTTGCGCTCTTCAATTCGCGGGCGTTCTTCGATATCAAGTGAATCAGTTAAAAAATCTCTTGGAACGGCAAGAGCTGCCACTACACGTTCAATTTCACTGGATGTTGGCGCTTCAAGATGAAGCCAACTGTTATATCCAATATTTGATGTTTGCTCAAATTTACCTTCGGAATTACTTTTGTGTATTAAAAGCATTTTGCAACATCCTTTCTATCTACGGTATTGTATGAAAATATTAGAAACGTAAAAATTTTGTTTTGTAAAATACGTAGACAAGACCTCCACTGACCCCTAGCATTAGTCCAATAACTACTAAAAACATAATTGGCTGATCTTCATAGGGCAATGGAACGTTCATCGAGAACACACTTCCAATTATTGTCGGAATCATTAGCACAAGCGTAAGAGTAGTCAATATTTTCAAAACGCTATTTAAGTTATTGTGAGTAATTGCCGCGTACGCATCCATTAGATTGCTTAAACTAAGACTACGCATTTCCGTTACTTCCGCTGCTTGTTCAAGATCTACTAATGCATTATGCAGCATCTCCTCATCTTCACTATATAGTTTTATATCTTGTCCTTTGGAAAGGTGTAAAAAAACATTGCGCATAGCTCGTAAAGATGTCGAAAAATATACCAAACTTTTATTAATATGAATCAGACCGAACAACTCTCGGTTATTATGCGATTCTTTTAATTCTTGCTGTAATCGTCCAACCTGCGCTTTTATGCGCTTGAGAATATCAAGATACGATTGAGCAATTGCTTCAAATAGTAGCAATGTTATTCGAGTCTTCATATGCGTTTGAAAAGTTCCGTACTTTCCTGAAAATATGTCTCTACATAATGGATTGTCTTGTTTTGTGACAATCACCAAATGATCTTTTACATGGATGATGCCGATTGGTATTGTTCGATAAGGAATCTCTTTGTACAAACGTTCCTCATTCATCGCCACGGGGGAATTGAGAATGATACCCATTGACGAATCATCCTTTTCAATCCGAGGCCGTTCATTGATATCTAAAGAATCACGAATAAAATCTTCCGGAATATTAAGTTTATTTGAAATTTGAGATATTTCAGTATCTGTCGGATCCACAAGATAAAGCAACGTGTTGTGAACAATATTAGATACCTGCTGTAATTGACCTATTGAATTACTTTGATATATTGTAAGCATCTTTTCTCCTCGCTTTCTCTACTAAAATAGTCGTTTTTTGTAAAACACCCAACCTGTTAACACGCTAATGACTATAGAGAGGGACATAAGTACTAATAACGCGTATTCTTCATCCTGCCTTGGCAACGGGAAATTCATCCCATATATCGTTGCGACCATCGTCGGAAACGTCAAGATAATCGTAAATGCAGTTAAAACTTTCACTACAATACTAAGGTTAATTTCAATCACCGCAGAATATGCGTCCATCATGCTGCTCAAATTTTCATTGTAAATTTTTGATGTATCAAGAGCTTGTTGCATCTCATTAAGAGTGACTTGTAGCCGTTTTTCATCTTCTTTATTCATTTCTAGTACTCTTGACAATTTCCCCATCATCACAAGATTGACTTTTAGTGCCTTTATGAAATAAACAAGGCTCTTATTAATATTGAGTAAAGTATACACTTCACTGTTCTTGATTGATTTTTGTATTATTTTTTCAGATACAATAACTTTTTGATTAAGATCATCAAGGCATCGTAAACAATAACGAGCCGCAACAAGCAATAACTGTAAAATAAAAGATACGTTTATATGATTATTCTTATCGAGAATTTTGCTAAATTCCTGTAAAATTGGATGACTAACACGACAAACTATTACAATTACTTCACTTGTTTGAATAATACCGATTGGAATTGTCCTATATGGTATAGTTTCATCATTTGGCATTTTTAAGGGTACATTGACAATCAGCAATGAATTATTTCCACTTTTTTCAATTCTTGATCGTTCATCAATATCAAGGGAGTCACTGATAAAGTCAGTTGGTACTCCAAGGCGATTAGCAACATACTGTATATCCTCTTCTGATGGTTCAATAAGATATACACAGCTACCTTGAACGATCTTAGGCTGTTCTTCCAGTAGCCCTTCTTTGCTTCTTTTATAGATTTTAAGCATTGAATCGTCCTCCTAATCTGCTGAATTAAAACAGATTTAAGTTTTTTACTCCTACTATCTCCATCGGTCGGACTCGGACTCTCCATTTTGACCCCCTCCTTTCTAAAAACGAACTCTTTTACCCCTGCTAAAAGGATTTAATCGATATGGCATTATGCAATAAGGATCTTTTTGGAAATTAAAAAACCCTCTAGGAGTCCTAGAGGGTATAAAAAGTGCACAAAAATAAGCAGCACAAAAAAGCACTTTCGATTCCCCCTAGTCGAGTTTTAGCACTATACACCGTAAAGAGACGAATTTATCTCTTAGCCACCTTATGAAAAGCCTTAATCCGGCAATTCCTGTTCTACCCATGGGCATCTTTCGATATTTCTGGGCAGTGGCCTATGTTTGTATAGGAGCCTCACCTAACGAGGTTTTATTTAATTTCACCGCAATCGTAAGCCGTATTTTTTAATTTGTCAAGAGTGAAAAAATATTTTTCAGGTTTTTTTATTACGAATTTCCGCATGAAATGAGAAATAAACAGAGTAGTCTTCAACAAAATTTTTTTGCGGTTGTTTACGAAGAAAATTTTCTCTATTAAACTATTTCTCTGTTCTTTTAAGCTGTTTATTTCAAGTGAAAAATTGATAAGAAACTTTAGTAAATATTCCGGTAGACTTCGCTCCGCAACGAAAACAGAGCGACAAAAAGCACTTGCCTCTCTTCAATCTCTATGTACTTTCATAGGCACTTTCTTTTTAATCAAGAATAGATTGTTCAGCAGTTTTAACACAAAAAAAACATACACAGACTTAACAACAGTTACAGAAGCTATCGATACAAATTTATAAATTTTTAATTCAAAAAACCACTTCCCTAAGATTGGATTTGAAGTCCTTTGTTAGCATAAAAATAAGCCACATCAACAACGGTTAGGCATATATGTTGTAAAAAAATTTATTGGAACGGAGATTGGATAAGAGGCTAAAGGCATTCCTTCCTGTGGTACGCCTTCGTGGCCAATATCATTTCACCCCAAGCTGCTCATCGTCCCCCCAGACGTTACGGAAATCCTCCCACTTTATGATGATACGTCGAAAATACACTATTCCCCTGATACCATTTTAAGATTTTAATTTTTGAAACAGTTGTTGACAACCAAAATTATTCGGAGTACAATTCACCTGAAAACAATAAATCCTCGTTAGGTGAGGCTCCTATGTAAACATAGGCCACTGCCCAGAAATATCGAAAGATACCCATGGGTAGAACAGGAATTGCCGAATTAAGGCTTTTCATAAGGTGGCTAAGAAATGATGTCATTTCTTTACGGTGCATAGTGCTAAAACTCGATTAAGGGGAATCGAACGTACTTTTTTATTTTTTCGTGCGCTTTTCATCCCCTCTAAATCGTTAGAGGGGTTTTTATTTTATTTGACTATAAAAGGGGGAACATGTGATGGATAGTTATTCGATATGGCATTTCATATTTTTAAATAATTCGAATATGGCAAAAGGCAGCGTTTTTGCGTTCAGTCCGCATATGTCCCTTTCTTCAAAAATCCAATTATGAATTTTTTCGCAAATTGGCGTTTACCAAGATAGGTTTATTTGATGTGTACGTCGAACAAGATACATTCTAAGCAAGAAGCTCCCTTTTTTACGGGAGCTTTTTTATATTATTTTTATTTTAGTGGCATTCTATAAAAAGAACTGAAGAGGTGATTGACGATGATAATGACAGTAGAAATGATAATCAAGTTAAGCCTAGCTTTACTATTCGGATTATTGATTGGGATTGATAGACAGATTAAACAAAAACAACTTGGCATGAGACCTAGTATGGTCATCTGTATTGCCAGCTGTTTATTAACAATTGTATCCATAGAAGCATTCGGAAAATTTGGAGGTGCCAATCATCCGAATATGGATCCGATGAGACTTGCTGCGCAGATTGTAAGTGGAGTTGGTTTCATTGGTGCTGGTGTTATTTTACGAAGAAGTAACGAGGTGATTTCTGGTCTTACTTCCGCTGCGCTAATCTGGTCAGCTTCTGCGCTTGGAATTTCTATCGGGGCGGGGTTTTATATAGAGGCAACATGTGCTGTTATCCTTTTGATAGTGGCAGTCAACATTGTGCCCTTTTTCATTAAAACATTAGGTCTATCAACACTTAACCGACAGGATATTTCATTAAAAATTATCGTGGAATCGAATTATCGTATGACAGAATTAATTAAAATGATTAAGCATAGAGGGCAAAATGGATCTTCAAAAAAATATGAATATAAAATTCGGCACTTCAAGCTTAAAGATATTGATAACGATCACCAATTAATTGACTTAGTTCTTTCGGTACCAGAAGATCAATATACGACGGAGATTTATTATTATGTTAAAAAGATTGATCACGTCCTGAGTGTCGAAATTGAGAATTTGTAATAGAAAGGAGCGTCAATAATGATTAGACTACATCAATATAAATATAAAGAAGAGTACACATACTACATGTTGCAATCTTTAAAGTCTGAAAAAAAAGATTCTTTTCGAAAGGATTTTCTAGATTTACACCCTATGGATCAAGCAACATTTTTTATAGAACTTAGTGAGGAAAGACGTTTCACGATTTATTCTTTTTTAACTCCTTGTGAATTTGGAGAAATTTTTAGCGAGCTAGAACCATCTATGCAGAAAAAATGTATTATAGAGCTTGACCGTCGATTTGCAGTGGAAATGTTAAATGAATTACCTCCAGATGACGCCACAGATTTCTTGGGACTACTATCATATAAAGAAGCCGATTTTTATTTGGAACGTATGGAAAAAGATGAAGCCGATGATATTAAGCAATTACTTCAATATAAAAAAGGGTCAGTCGGAGCCTTGATGACAACAGACGTAGTAATAGTTGCAAAAGATGACTTAGTAATTGATGTGTTTGAACGCCTAAAGCATAGTGAAGGAGATGCAGAAACTTTTTATTACTTATATGTAACAGATACCAATAAACAATTGCTTGGAGTCGTATCATTACGAGAGCTAATAATTTCCCCACCAGAGTGTCGAATGGGTGAAATTATGAACTCTGGGATCATTTCAGTGTCTGCCCATACAAATCAGTCCGAGGTAACCCAAATCATACGTAAATATGGTCTTTTAGCAGTCCCTGTTGTAACAGAGAATTATGAACTGCTTGGAATCGTTACTTTTGATGATGCGCTGACTTATCTATAAAGATAGTGATATTTTCACAGCAATTATACTCAATGAGAAGTAATTGTATCAATTATACCTCGGATAAATGCGTCCGGAATCGACTTTATGCTTAGGTCTGTAAATATTTTTTTGCGCGAAAGCGAAGCGGCAGCAGCAGTTGTTTTTTTGCGCGAGAGCGGAGCAGCAGCGGCAACAACATGACGTTGGTCACTCAGCCTTGTGTTGTTGCCGCCACTGCGCATTCGCACAGATAAATTGCCACAGGACGTAGCGTTCATAGACTGGGTTCCTCTATTTCAGCGGATGTTTTTTGTACCGAAAGCGCAGCGGCAGGTACAGATATTTGGACACCCGCTGAAAGAAGTTAAATTAATTTTAAACAGTTACTTCCTCAAAACTAATTATTATTTTTCAAAAAGTTTTCTACCCGATTAACTAATTCTTCCCTATTATAAGAATTATAAAGCGCGCTGGCTAAACGAACTGGGTCTCCAAAGAAAAAGCGCTCATACAGTGTTTGTCTTGTACCAAAGCTGCTCATCGTTAAATCCCAAGCTAGACGGAATTTTTTGACGCGCTCCTTTCCACCATCCTGAAAAGACTGTAAATAATGCTCAAGGTCGCCGTCATCCGCAGTAAATGCTTTTTCACTTGGAATGGACATTAATCCGCTTGCGCCAAGTAACTGGATAATTTCTGTAAAGGTCGGATATACTTTAGGGAACATCTGAATAGCTACTTGTACTGTTGGGAGATCAGGTCTTATAAAACCAAATTCATCTATTTTTGCTTCTACTTCAGACTTTAACAGTAAGGCCTTCATCGTTTCTAATGTCACGATGATATCCACGACCTTTTGCTGCACATGTTGATATCCGCCGATATTTATCGTATCTACAATTGACTGTACAACACCTAAGACAAATTCTGTTTTGGCAATTTGACGTGTTAGAACTTGATGTAAACCATATGTTTGAAAACCACTTACGTTCAAAAAGTTATTGGCAACTTCCACATTCTCATAATAAAAGACGCGTTCCCACGGCACTACAACATTATCAAACACAACGATTGCATCCATTTCCTCGTAACGACTACTTAATGGATAATCAAAAACCGATTCCCCTCCGACAAATGATTGCCTACATAAAAACTTTAAACCTTTTGTATTACTTGGGATAGAGAAAGCAAAGCCTTTTCCTTCATCAAAACCATTTGTTGATATAACAAGGAGTTCATCTGTAATTCCTCCCTGTGTCGCTAGTAATCTCGCACCTTTAATTACTAACCCTTCGCTCGTTTTATCTACAATTTTAGCAGCAATTGTAACATCTTCATCTTCAAAATAAAACTTTTGACGGTTTACTTGTGGCTCGATAAATGTATGTGTCATCGTCAAATCGTTCTCACGAGCATACTCATAAAATCTTAATAAATGCTGAGGGAAACAATTTGGCTTATCTTTCAAATATTCTGCTACGGATGCTAGAGCCATTAATGTCGTATTCATGTAATCTGGGCTTCTCCCCATAAGGCCATTATTGGATAATGCCCACTCTCGTATTGCATTACGTCTTTTCACGAGATCATCGACTGTCACCGCTTGAAGGAAAGACATACCTACACGCTTATTACTTGTTGGTGAAACATATGTCATCTTTTCAAGCAATTCCTCTTCACTTTGTAAATCAAAAAGCCTTGCCTGACTCTGCATTACTCCCTTAAATGCTGGATGCTCCGACACCTTCCCTGTGACAACTTTCCCATCAATCGAAATATAAGTTTGTAAAGCGTCAATACGGTCAATATATTGTTTTCCTGTAATTACTGGCATACAGTCACCCCTAAACGTTACAAATGTTTTTATACTTGATTAGTATATGATTTTTCCCAATATTAGGTTCCGGATACGCCAACTGTATTATAGCAAACCCTATTTTTTCTTAACTGTATTACTTTTTAAATACAGTTTAAAGCCTGCAATTATTGCACGATTTTTCAGTTACTTTAGATAAAAACGGTTTCAATTAGCACTTTTTTAACGAGTTCAATTTTGCGACATATTCACAAAAAAGTCATTTTCGACTAGTACAGAATTGCTAGATTTTTTGTATATGCAGGTGTAAGATAGCTTCGTAACCAAAACAAAATACATCTTTTTATTAAGGGAGAATATATATGAATAAACAAATCGTCTCGTACGTGGCGGAAATGGAAGCTGCTTTAATGAATAAAATGGAGGATCATAATGAAGAGAATCTTTTATTTTCTATTGCTTCAGATATGATTGCCAAAGAAAAAGATCAATTTAAAAATGTTTGCCAAGCATATGAAGTCGTTAAACATCACCTAGTTGGCATCCATTAAATCAATAATGCCTCGGTATAATTGCGTCCGGAATCAGTTTCAGTGAATGTTTTTTGTACCGAAAACACGCGACAGGTACAGATGTTTGGACACCCGTTGAAAGAAGTTAAAAAAATCGCACAAAAAACCCGATCAATTCGATTTGATCGGGTTTTTTATTTTACTTCGTGTACGGAAGAACCATTTTTTGGAAATTGTCAAATGTTGTATTTTGATGAGTTGCTAATCGTTTAATTTGATATACATCATCGTACGGATTGTTATAGCCAACCTTCGTTGAAAATGCCATTGTGAATCCAGCTTCCTTTACAGCATTAATGTTATTCGAATTATATTGCCCAAACGGATAAGCAAAAGCCTTAGCATTCGGAATAATTGCTAAACTACGCTGTAAATCCTGAACAACCTCACGGTAAGGGATTAGAAGCATTCTGCCTTTATTTCCTTCTAAAACATGTAAATTGTAAGTGTGTGATTCAAACGCAAAAACATCTTGCATATTTGTTATATCCTGACGTGAAAGGGGCTGTAAATCATTATAATTAAAAATTTGCCCATCTTTCGCACTTTCATTACGGGACGTAATTAAAAATTGTGTAGCTTTAAAGCCATTGTTTTTAAGTACAGGATACGCATATTCACGTGTCGATAATAGACCATCATCAAAAGTCAAAACAATTGAATAGGCAGGCAGTGTAATTTCATTGCGCATGAAACGCCATAATTCATCTACAGTAATGGCTTCGTAGTTTTTACTTTTTAAATACTGCATTTCTTTTGTAAATTGAACATCTGTCACCGTAGTACTTAAATTTTTGAAACGCCCAAGCTCATGCTCTTTTAATATATGATGATACATCATTACAGGGACGCCACGATCAATCGCTACTTTAGAGCTATGGATATAACCTTCACGACCACCAAGTACTGTTACGTACCAAGCTCCCTCTTTCCGCAATATCGGATAACGGCGATTTGTATCTAGCTTAGCAAATGGTTGTAATGTTGTTGTTTTGGTATCATAAATCTCACTGTTTGCAGAAACAGGGATGAAATACTCATTTTTCATGGCATTGTCCTTACCAACATTTTTATATGAAGGCGTATTTAAAAATTTCATCTTTGATTTTTCTGCATAAACATATGATTTCCCCCAACGAACTTGAACATATGTTGGGTCCATTGAATCTACAACCTCTAGCTGTTGGCCTTTCATTAACGTAGCAATAGCCATCTCTTTATCACGGCGGAAATCATACAGAATTACGTTTTCTAACGCCTCTATATAGCCATTTTGTTTACTAGGAGGAGTTGTAGTTGGTTTTTCAACAGGCTTTGAGGTATTTGTATTTGTATTTGTTGAATTTTGACCTTTTTCTTTTTCTACAAAATTACTATGTACAAATCCTAAGCGTCCGTTCACAGCAATTCCATACCAATTACCCATTCCGCTATATATAGGGAAGCGAACTCCCTCTGACAATGTAGCAAATTGAACAAGTTTATTGCCAGTATTATCGTAAATCGGTGCAACCTTTGTTGCGACTATATAATCAGTTATTTTAGCAACAGTTGGGACTGTGTTTTTATAAGTTGTTGCTGGAACAACGGTTGTATAACGTTTTTCAACATAACCATAATAACCACCCCAACGGATTTGCCACCAATTGGCTCCATAATCTTTTGTTACTTCAAAAGTTTGCCCTGCTGATAATGTCCCCACCTGCACTAGTGAGCCTGAACGATTATCAAAGACAGTTGCTTCCTCATTCACTTGGATGACAGTATTTTTTGCATATGCTTTTTCTGCAAAAGGTATTAGCATCATGAATAGAAGCAATAATAATAAGCGTTTCACTCTTTATTCACCTCAAAAAATTTTTATTATCTTTTACTTCAATCATTAGACGATTTTCCAACCAATAAAAGTTTATTGGTTGAATTAATTTCATAAATCATATTTTCCTTCAGAACCCTGGATACTAAAGGATCACTTATCTAAATAATCATACGGCGAGACACCATCCATTCCAATCAATGGATGGATATATGGTTCTGTTTCTACCGTTAGTTTGAAATCAACGGATTGTTTTTCATTTTGTAAATCTTCGTTTAATGGAATCGTTACTACTTCTACAATTCCCTCTGCAATTTCCATTGGATTGAGTCTTGCACGTAAAGACGTAAAGCGCTGTAAATCATCCGTACGCTGTAAGCCATCTGCTAGCACATCAGGTTCGCCACATAGAATTAAGAAATTTTTAGCACGCGTAATACCTGTATATAACAAATTACGACGCAGCATCTTAGAATAACCTCGTACAACCGGCATAATAACTGTTTGGAACTCAGAGCCTTGCGATTTATGAATAGAGCAACAGTAGGCAAGTGTCAATTGATTGAGATCACTTCGTTGATAAGTTACTTCAATACCGTCGAATGATACAACAAGCAAATCTTGTTTCTCAATTGTTTCCTTTGCCTTAATAATGCTAATTACCTCACCCATATCACCATTAAAAACGTTGCTTTCTGGTTGATTGACAAGCTGTAAAACTTTGTCCTTTATGCGATATGTGACATCACCAAAAACGAGCTCTTTTCTAGTACCAGTATCGTTTGGATTAATAAGTTCTTGAATCATTTTATTTAAATTATCTATTCCCGCTGGACCTTTGTACATGGGTGCTAACACTTGGATATTACGAATTTCTTGACCTTTCACAACCGCACTTTTCACAACCTGTGTGACAACGCTTGCTACCTGATCTGAGGAGGCTTTTATAAATGAACGGTCAGATGTTTTTAAAGTTAGGTCATTTGTGATATTACCACGTTTAATTTGATGAGCAAGTTCAATAATTGTTGAGCCTTCAGCTTGTCGATAAACATCTGTCAATTCCACAGTAGGTATTTGCCCAGAAGCCAACAAATCTTTTAACACCTGTCCTGGTCCTACTGGTGGAAGTTGATCTTGATCTCCTACAAAAACGACTTGTACATCCTCATGTAAGGATTTTAATAGTTGATGCGCGAGCCAAGTATCGACCATCGACATTTCGTCTACAATAATGAGTTTCCCTGTTACCTCACGCTCAGTTTCTTCCTCTTTTTCCTGACCTGTAAAGCCTAGCAATCGATGAATTGTCATTGCTGGAAGTTCTGTCGATTCCGAGAGGCGCTTGGCAGCACGTCCTGTTGGAGCACATAAAATAATCGGAAAGGGTTCTTCTTTTTGTGCATATTCCTTCGGGTTCAATGATAGTCCGTGTAGCTTTGCATACACTTCTACTACACCCCGAACAACAGTTGTTTTACCTGTCCCAGGTCCACCAGTTAAAATCATAACGGCGGAATTTAGTGCTTGTTCAATCGCATTCGCTTGCGTTTCAGCATATGTGACATTAAGAAACTCTTCTGTTTCACCAATCACTTTTCGTATTTCGTCCTTACTAAAATGTTCAGCCTTATTGTTACGTTCGATTAAAGCTAATATTTTTGATGCAATTCCTACTTCTGAAAAATATAGGGATGGTAAATATAGTCTTGTTTCTTCCCCACAAATTTTACTTTCCTCGCGCAATTCGATGCAAGCTTTAGAAATGATTTCAAAGGGAATTTCCTCTCGTTGGCTTTGCTCAAGCATATCTTTTACTAGTGGTAAAACATTTTCTGCATCTAAATACACATGACCATCCGATAAAGCTGCTGTATTTAGAGTATGTAAAATCGCCGCCTTAATACGGTCTGGATGATTGCCAGTAATCCCTAATTTTGCACCTAGCTCGTCTGCACGAAAGAAACCAACACCCTCTACATCTTCAATCAGACGGTATGGATTTTCAGTTAATAATTCAACGGCCTCTGTTCGATATGTTTGGTAAATTTTCATGCCGAGCTGTGGTCCGAAACCCCATTCATTAAGTTGAATCATCACTCGTTCTAAGCCTAAATTTTGTTCAATTGTACGATGGATAACCTCTTTTTTTTCAGCAGATAAACGAGGCACAGCATCAAGAGCATTTGGGTCCTCTAAAATAAGACGCAACGCATTTGCTCCTAATTTCTCTACGATTGTTTCAGCAGTTTTTTTTCCGATTCCAACAAACAAATCACTCGATAAGTAATGAATAATTCCTTGCTCTGTTGCTGGCACTTCCTTGGTAAATGTCTCAATTTGAAATTGCACACCATATTTTGGATGCTGTTTCAATACACCAGTAAAACGATATTGTTCATCCATCTGTAACGGCGGAAAATATCCAACAACTATTATTTCCTTATCTTCGTACTGTAAGTTGGTCTCTTGAATTTTCACACGAACTATCGAATACATATTTTGCGCATTATGGAAGATAGAGACAATAGGGCGTCCGAGTATAAAAAATTTATTTAGTTCAAATAAATCAAGGTTCTCTGCCATTCTCGGTTCGTCCTTTCGTGTTCATTTCAACCATTATATTTTACCACACCATAATGTGTAAAATCGCTTAAAAAGAGAATTCAATAAATTTTATTCCATTTTAATCAATTATGCCTATGTATAATTCCGTGACATCCTCCAGAGGCTTTTGGCCAACAAATGTTTTTTGGACGAAAGCGTAGCGACAACAACAACAACAACAACAACAACAACACGATATTGCTCACTTAGGTATTTTCACAAGATGTGAAGTTCTAAACCTGAGTTCATCTATTTCAACGAGGCAACACCAGCTGTAAAGAGATTAAAACCCGTATTTCACCACTTATAGAGGTGGGAGACTTCTGTTAGCAGACATCGCTACAAGAATATTTGTAACAGCCGTTTCACTTTTCGCTACAGTAAACATTTGTAGCTGTCGCGTTGCTTTTGCTACATAAAATAATTGCTGAAAGAAGTTGAAATTAGTGTGATAAATAACATTTCACGGTTTTTATCAACCTTTCCATGCTATGATAAAGGTGAATTTGTCGCACGGAAGGATTGTGAAACTATTGGAATTTAGACCTTGCATTGATTTACACGATGGCAAAGTAAAACAAATTGTTGGCAGCACACTAGGTCATAAAAATCAAGAAGTTATCGAGAACTTTATTTCAAATCATGACTCTAGTTATTATGCAAAAATGTTTGCCCATGATCAATTAACAGGTGGTCACGTCATTATGCTAGGTGATGGAAACGAAGAAGCCGCATTAGCAGCATTAGCAGCATATCCTCAAGGGTTGCAGGTTGGTGGCGGCATCACCACGGAAAATGCAAAAAAGTATATTGATGCGGGAGCTACCCATGTTATTGTCACATCATTTATTTTCTATGATGGCAAGCTCCATTTAGATCGACTAAAGCAACTAGTACAGATTATTGGTAAACAACATCTTGTTATCGATTTAAGCTGCCGTCTGCGCGATGGAAAATGGTTTGTTGTTACTGATAAATGGACAAAGTTTAGTGATTTTGAAGTAAATGCTGAGTCTATTGCATTTATCGAAAATTTCTGTGATGAACTACTTATTCACGCTGTTGATGTGGAAGGAAAAAAAGGTGGTATGCAGGAAAGCTTAGTGCATGATTTAGCCACTTGGACAACAATTCCAACAACATATGCTGGCGGAGTTCGTTCTTTGGACGACTTGAAGAATTTTAAAAAAATCGCAACTGGTAAACTTCATGTTACAATCGGTAGCGCTCTTTCAATTTTCGGTGGAGATTTACCTTATTCAGACGTGGTGAATTATTGCAAAAAAGGCGGGTTATTGTGAAGTTAATATATAAGGATTATGTTTTTCCTTTTCAAGAAACAAATTTAGAACGGATTATAGATGGCAAATATTTTAAGATAAATACAAAAGACAACTCTCTTTCGTTGCATATACAGCTAGATGATGAACAAATGTTACTTGAGTTTTCAAAATCTTTAAAGACAACATGCGGCTTCTTATGTGATCAAGAAATAGAGCCTTATATTGGTATTTATATCGATTTACAAATATTTGTTGATGAATTTAATAAACGATACAACTTAAATGCCGAAATTGTCGTTTAATTACTAAGGGGACTCGACACCCCTTTTTTTATTTTTACAAAATAAATTTATGAAACAAGAATATTATACATAGATTCGGAGCCCTTATTTCTATTTAGTAGCTATTTTTGTTAAGCTAATATTGAATATTAAATAATTTAGTTACTACTAAAAGAAAGGATTTTATGAAGTATGAAAAATGAACTTGAAGCAACTACTATACAAACTTTACAAACAGAATTAACACGCTTCTTTTTAGTCTATAAATTTGCCTTGCAGGAAATTGAAACGAAAATAACTATTTTACAAGAAGAGTTTAAGCTAATCCATGAATATAACCCGATAGAGCATTTATCCACTCGCGTAAAATCACCGAAAAGTATATTATTAAAGGTCAAGAAAAAGAACCTTGAGCCATCTATTGAAGCGATTCGTGAAGATATTCGTGATATTGCAGGTGTTCGAATCACTTGCTCCTTTGTTGAAGATATATATAAAGTGAGTGCGATGCTACAGGCACAAAATGATATTGAAGTTGTGGATGTAAAGGATTATATTGCATATCCAAAGGGAAATGGCTATCAAAGCTTACATCTTATTATAAAAATCCCTATTTTTATGTCCGATCGTATGGAGAAGGTATATGTCGAAATTCAAATTCGTACAATTGCAATGGATTTCTGGGCTAGCCTTGAACATAAAATCTATTATAAATACAACAAAGAAGTACCTGAACATATCCGTTTTGAATTGAAGGAGGCTGCTATTCAAGTAGCTGAGCTGGATCGAAAAATGGAGCGACTTAATAAAGAAATCAATATTTTAAAAGCGAACGAAACAGAATCATCAACTTTAGAAACTACTCCAATTGCACATTTAGCACAATATATATATCAACTACCATTTGATAATCCTTCAGATGATGATGAAGACTAAAATAACTAAGGATGCTGAACTAGTTTCGGCATCCTTTTAGCTTGTAGAAATCCTATTATGTAAATGAATAGTTTTACTCTTCGGCACAACGAGGGGGTGATTTCCGTTCCGGCTGGGCGCTTTGCCGCTGACGCTTCGCTTTCGCGCAGATAAAACATTTGCCGCTGACGCTTCGCTTTCGCACAGAGCAAAGCTTCCTGGGGGCGTCCGATGAGCCGCTTCGCTTCGCTGCAGGGTCTCGGGCCAACACGATGTTGGTCACGAAGGCGTTATCACAGGACGTGATGGTTTTAGCCTTCGTTCCTCTATTACTGATCCCCAAGGAGTCGCCCAGCCTCCACTCCAATCAACCAATTCACCTAGCATGTATTATTTAGCATAGGATGTTATTTATAATAATAATACTTTTGCTGAGGAGTTGTTGATTTTTCACGGAGAGTGGCGACTCCTGCGGGAGAGCTTGCGCTGAAAGCCCCGTAGGAACGTAGTGACGAGGAAATTGAAGCCAAGCCCGCGGAAAGCGCCAACTCGGAGTGAAAATCACCCTTTGTTTATTGATACACTTTAATAAATGTTCTCTTGTAGATAATTTAAAAGGATACCAACATAATTTTGGCATCCTTTCCGTGTTTGTGAGCTTTTAAATTATTTTAGTTAAATCGCTGAGCAATCATATCATAAATATAACGTGCTTGGTCGTATTCTGGCTGTAATGTAAAGGCTTGTTTTAGGTGGTACATAGCATCTTCTGTTTGTTCAGTTGATACCGCATATAGTACACCTAAATTATAATGTGCATCTGCGTTATTCCAGTCCTGTTCGATCAAATAGTCTAATTCCTTTTTACCTTCTTCGAACATTTCTAGCGCACATAGCACGATGGCATATGCTAGACGAATTTGTGCGTCTTCTGGTGCAAGCTCTGAAGCTCGTTGTAAATATGGCAGTGCAAGCTTCGGATTTTCCATTCGCTCAAAACATTTGCCCATCATATAGTACACATCTGCGCCTTCAATTTTATGTTTTAGTGCTTGCTCATAAAGCTTTGCTGCTTCCGCATATCGTTCTGCATTATAATATAAATTTGCTAAACCATAATAAGCAGTTGCCGCCGTTTCATCAACTGTGATTGCTTTTTGAAAAAAACGCTCTGCACGTTCAGTATCCTCTAAGACCGCTAAAAGATTTCCGAAGTTCACATAACCAATTGGGTTTTCAGGCTCTGCTTCAATTGCTTGTGTGAAAAGTTGTGCAGCATCCTCGTAGCGCTTTTCTTGAAACGCTTGAATGCCCTGCTCGTTAAAATCCATTGTTTTTCCTCATCTCTATGTAGCGAAAGACTGCCTAAACTCTATACGCTTTAGGAAAGAGTATGAGCAATCTTTTCGCAAATTAACCTACATATGTTAGTTTTTCATTATTTTTAAAGACTTCGTCGATTGTACCGCCACCTAAACATTCTTCACCGTCGTATAGTACCACAGCTTGTCCAGGTGTAATCGCACGTACTGGCTCAGCAAACGTAATATGTGTACGTCCATCCTCTAAAATTTCCACTTCTACTGGTGTATCTGTTTGACGATAACGGAATTTTGCTGTGCATGAAAATTTCCCGGGCAATTTTTTTGTCGAAGTATAGCTCATTTTCACAGCAGTCAGTGAAGTTGAAAATAGCGAATCATTATTGAAGCCTTGTCCAACTAGTAACACATTACGCTCTAAATCTTTCCCTAACACGAACCAAGGTTCACCGTCGCCACCAATTCCAAGACCATGACGTTGACCAAGGGTATAGTACATTAATCCGTCATGTTGACCCATTACAACACCATCCATTGTCTCCATCTTACCAGGTTGCGCCGGTAAATATTGACTTAAAAATTCTTTGAAATTACGCTCTCCAATAAAGCAAATTCCTGTTGAATCTTTTTTCTTCGCTGTTGCTAACCCAGCTTCCTCCGCAATTTTACGGACTTCTTTTTTCTCAATATGTCCAATTGGGAACATTACATGCGACAATTGTTCCTGTGATAATTGGTTTAAGAAATACGTTTGATCTTTATTATTGTCAATGCCTCGAAGCATTTTAACTTCGCCATCGCTACTACGATCAACTCGAGCATAGTGACCTGTCGCTAAATAATCAGCTCCAAGATCCATCGCATGCTCTAAAAACGCTTTAAATTTAATTTCCTTATTACACATAACATCAGGATTTGGCGTACGTCCTGCTTTATACTCTTCTAAAAAGTATGTGAAAACCTTATCCCAATATTGCTTTTCAAAATTCACTGCATAGTATGGAATCCCGATTTGATTACATACTTTAATCACATCATCATAGTCTTCTGTAGCTGTACAAACGCCATTTTCGTCTGTATCATCCCAGTTTTTCATAAATATCCCGATTACTTCATATCCTTGTTGTTTTAGCAAATATGCAGCAACCGAAGAATCTACCCCACCCGACATGCCGACTACAACACGAATTTGTGAGGGGTCACGTGTTTCTTTCATATTGGTCACCTTTTCTTTTATTCAAATTCCATTAAATGTATATTTTTAACAATTATTTTTTTGCCAGTCTTTTTACAATCGCCGCTGTTTTTTCAGCTGCATGTTGTACATCATCTTCTGTTAAACCTTGACCGAAGCTAAAGCGGATCGAGTTACGTAATTCTTCTGCCTCTTGTCCAAACATCGCAACTAAAACGTGTGATGGGTCAATGGAACCAGCAGTACAAGCAGAACCACTCGATACACAAATACCCGCCATATCAAGATTTACTAGGAATGACTCTACTTCCATACCAGAAAAACTTACATTTAAAACGTGTGGGAGCGTATTGTCTAAATCTCCATTCATATGAAAAGCTAGATTTTCTTTCGTGAAAACATCCAGCATAATTTGCTTAAAGCGATTGTATAGCACGCGCTTTTCTTCTCGCAACTCATTCGCAATTTGCACTGCAGTCGCAAAACCAATCACTGCAGGAACATTTTCAGTACCTGCACGACGTTTTTTCTCGTGTGCTCCCCCTAATGCATAACTAGTGAATGGTGTTCCTGTTTTTTGGTATAGGAAACCAATACCTTTAGGACCATTAATCTTATGTGCTGAAACACTTAGTAAATCAACATGTAGATCAGTAACATTAATTGACTCTAAACCATATGCCTGAACAGCATCTGTATGGAAAATAGCCTTATGTTCACGTAACAAGTCACCAATTTCAGCAATCGGTTGAATCGAACCAACTTCATTATTGCCGTACATAATCGTTACTAAAATTGTATCCTCTCTTAATGCATTTCGCACATCTTCTACAGAAACACGTCCATTCCCATCAACTGGCAAATATGTCACATCAAAGCCATCTCGCTCAAGCTTTTCACAAGTATGTAACACCGCGTGATGTTCAATTTGTGTGGTAATGATATGCTTCCCTTCAGCAGCCCGTGCATAAACAGTGCCAAAAATAGCCGTATTATCCGCCTCTGTTCCACCACTTGTTATAATAATTTCTCCAGGTTCAGCACCAATTGATTGGGCAAGTATTTCACGTGCATTATCTAAATATTTACGTGCCTCTCGACCTATCCCATGAATACTTGATGCATTCCCATAAACCTGTTGCATTGCTGTAGTCATAGCGTCTATTACTTTGTCATTCATTGGTGATGACGCTGCATGATCGAGATAAATATATGAATTCATGTTGAAAACTCCTTTGTACGAAAAGCGCTAAAGACTCATCTCCCTTCCTCAGGATAGAGAGATGTGCTTTAGCCTAATTTTAAATATAGAACATATAGCCTTCCGCTACATTTTCCTCAGTATATTGAGCTAAATCCTCAATCGTCGTTGTATCTAATACATTTTTCACAGCATCACGAATACGGAGCCATAACTCTCGCTGAGGTGCCTCTTCATTTTCAATACCTTCTACAGGTTGAATTGGACCCTCTAACACGCTAATAACATTAGCTGCTGAAATTTCACTTGGTGGATTTGCTAGCATATACCCACCATATGCACCGCGTACACTTTTCACTAAGCCTGAATTACGTAATGGTGACACTAACTGCTCTAAGTATGCCTCAGAAAGATCCTTTTCAGCAGCAATTTTGCGTAGCGGAATAGGTCCTTCTCCATAATGCTTTGCTAATTCAATCATAATCGTTAGACCATAACGGCCCTTTGTAGAAATTTTCATTTTATCACCCTCAAATAGTCTAGTCAAAAATACTACCAACAGTATATCATAATCTCCTCTCGAAGAACTCGGAAATACTCTTGGAAGGTTATGATATACTATTAATTGCGCTTTAGTATAGTTAGGCAAAATATTGTGTAACGCTTCATTCTAAGCACAAAAAATCATTGAAAACAGTTGAAAGGGGGAATTTTTAATGCATAATGAACCACTCGCTTTTCGCATGCGTCCTTTAACCCTTGATGAAATTGTAGGACACCAAGATTTTATCGGTCCTAACACCGCTCTTTATAAAATGATTCAAAATGAACATGTTCCATCCATGCTGCTATACGGTGAGCCAGGTATCGGCAAAACGTCAATAGCGAATGCCATATCAGGAAGCTCGAAGCTCCCCTTTTTCGCACTTAATGCTACTCGTGCTGGTAAAAAGGACGTCGAGGATATTGTACAGGAAGCTAGAATCTCAGGAAAAGTCCTTCTTTTTTTGGATGAGATTCATCGTTTTAATAAATTACAGCAGGATGCTTTGTTGCCACATGTTGAAAACGGCTCCATCGTGTTAATTGGAGCTACAACGGAAAATCCGTACCATGATGTCAATCCCGCTATCCGCTCACGTTGTGGAGAAATATATCAACTAAAACGTTTAACGAAAGAAAATATAATCGAGCTTATAAAAAAAGCACTTTCTGATGAAAGGCGCGGGCTTGGTAAATATCACTTTGTATTAACAGATCATCAAATTAATCAAATTGCTGAAGCAGCTAATGGTGACGCACGGAAGGCATTAACTTTGCTTGAATCAATTTATTATGCTAGTGATGAAGTAGACGGTCAAACAATCGCTGCTGATCATATCATTGAGCATCTTGTAGGCAGAATTGGCGTTTATGGTGATAAAAAAGGATCCAATTTTTATAATTTGCTATCTGCATTACAAAAATCAGTTCGTGGAAGTGATACGAATGCAGCAATGTATTATTTAGCTCATTTATTGGAAACAGGTGATTTAGTAGCTGTTAGTCGACGCTTACTTGTCATGGCTTATGAAGATATAGGCCTTGCCAACCCTGAAGTAGGACCGCATATGCTTGCGGCTGTGCAAGCGGCAGAGCGTTTAGGGCTACCAGAGGCGCGTATTCCGCTTGCAAGTGCTGTTATTGAAATGTGCCTTGCATCCAAATCTAATTCTGCAATTGGTGCGATTGATGCCGCCATTGCCAGCATTCATGCGGGAAAAACAGGCGATATTCCACATCATCTACGCGATGCTCACTATGAAGGGGCAAAAGATTTAGGTCATGTAGGCTATCAATATCCCCACAATAGCCCTATCGGAACATTTGGTGGATGGGTAGACCAGCAATATTTACCGGATGAGCTTGTAGGCACAGAATATTATAAACCTGTTATTGCGGGTGAAGAAAAACGAATGGCAGGAATCTATGAAAAGCTTAAATCTTTTCATAAGGATAAAAAGTAATAAGGTTACTGAAAAACATATAATAATGTTTTTCATGAAAATAGGGCACTTCAATCGCACTTCAATTTTAACAAGAAGCGCCTTATTTTTTATCTTATTACTTTCTCTAAAAAAACAGGACAGACTGCTAAACAATCATCCTGTAAAGATTGCCTTATTTGTTGTATAGCGTGTTTTGTAAAATTGGTTAAATGCATCTTCTACATTTTTCATCGTTGGCAGTCTCGTCGTTTCTTTCTCCTCTTTGTCCTTTTCGATATCATGTAAATAATGAAGAAAATTGTAGGTTTGATAAAGTAGACTAGCAAATTCCTGGGTGTTCTCCCGTACTTCAGAACGTATTGCTTTTACAGCAATTGCTTGACCAATTGATTGCTCTCTTGATGGAGAGGATTGATCATCTATATTATCATCAGTTGTTCTATATAATAATTTTAATGACTCATAAACTTCCTTGTTATCACTAAAACGTTCCTTTATCCACCGTAAGACAAATTGTAATAGGACAATGGCATAAATAAGTGACAAACACTCATCTCCAAAAGATTTTTTCGACAAACGTTTAAAGGAATCGTCTTGTGTCACAAGTTCGAATATGATTAAACGAATTGGATACAGGAGCGCATGTCCACTGTTGATATATAATTTTTCTCGATCTTTATACATAGCGAACCAGAAATCCCTTACTAATGAGATAGATTTTCTTGTCGAGAGGGCTAATTGGCATTGGGTAAGCTCATGTTCAGGTGTTTCTTGTATTAACTGTCGAAATAGAAGTTCCCCATCCTCACTTACTAATAAGAGCGGTTTTTCTAATTTCGCCAAATCGATTTCGATACCGTTTACTAACATTGAACGGCCCCTTTCCTATAAATTCATACAGCATGGAATAAACCTTCATCACCACCATAACGTATGGTTAATTTCCGTTACTATTGATACTGAGCCATAAAGCTTGCAAATAGATTTGCAATTTTTAACTATATTTCGACAAAAATTTATAAATACCTTTTAAGAAAAAAGTCCTTTTTTTATTTTCGCACAACAAAATTTTAACACTACAATAACGGACTTCACGGTCTTCTCACTATAATCTATTAACATTCACAAAAAAATCTGCAATACTTTAAGAACTTGAAACCCAATCACCCTCACAAAGCAGAGTACTGTAAGGATTGGTGGATCAACCTCAAAAAGTAAGCAGATTCTAGTTGTTATATTATTTTAAAAAAATGATTCAATCACTCTTAAATTATTTCGTCATTTCATTATCAACAAATACTTTAAATTGTTGTAAGCATTGTTTGATTGAACCTTTTTGTTCAAGCACCGCATTTCGTAATGATGATGTTTTCTCTTCATCCCCTACTACTTCACGATAAAGTGCAAAAATTGCTGCTAATAATTGTTCATTCTCTTCCTGGTCAATGCTAGGTAAAGAATAGGCAGCAATCGTTAATAATTGCTCAACTTTTTCGGGTGTTTTTTGTAACTCATTGGTTGAATAATACGTTGATGCCGCTAAAAAGTAACACAGCTTTGCACAGCAATCTATAAACAAATGCCAATATGTATTGGCACTTGGTAATTCACCCGCTCTATTGTCTAAATACTCTTTATAAAATGTTGTAGCCTGTGTATATAAAGGATTTAGTTCCCTCATAGCCTTTGGATAATTATTAGATGTATCCAAATAGTCAAATACAATATCATTCATTTTCTCTTGAAGTTTTACAATGTCTAAATGATCACGAATTACTTGAATTTCCATTTTCCCACTCTCCCATGTTGTCATTTGTTTTCTAAACGTCATTCCTACTCCCCTAGGCAGTCCTGCACATCCAAACAAACTTTTTTATTATCTATTGGAATTATTAAAATTATAGCAATAAACCAAATAAAGAAGTGGGTACATGAAAAAAATAAGGCAATTTAGTGAATTAATAGCATTTTTAGCACCTTATGCGAACAATTTTGGTAGAATTATATTCTTTGTACATAATCAGCAAATAAAGATTGCTCTTTCGTTCGATCAACTATTTCTATAATACTTCCTTGAGCATATTTTTTTATTCTTTTTTGTGGCATATAAAAATAGGCAGTATTTGTAATTAACCACTCGCTAAGCGTTAATTCATTACCTGGCTGTTGATTTGTCAATATACGTTTATGTCGAAGTATATCCGCCATTTTATAAAAACCATCTGATAGCTCGTAGGCCGAAACATCAAAATTAAAAATAGGGCTAACAACTTGTCCAACATCAAAAATGTGAATTGTTTGCCCTTCTTCATCAATAGCTAATTCTACTGTACTAATTTCATCGAATAGATTTAAGCCTCTATATTCCATTTGATAGATTTGCTCCATAATAAAACGCCTCCTTTTGTAGGTTCTACAGCAAATGTTGGAGGAGTCGTAATATAAAGCCGTCCAAACATCTCAAATTGTATAGATACCCTAGCAAATATCGTAGATCCCTTTTTTTACAACGCTCCTATTGTAGCATAGAAAAAGCAGCTGTCTTCAATTGAGACAGCTACTTCCATAAAATGGCCAATCACCATTACTAAGGGTGATTTCGTTCCACTTTTATTTTATCGAGAAATTATTTGAGTTTATCGATGGATATTGTTAATTTATCGATGAAAGTTTTGAATTTATCGACTAACTTTTTATATTTATCGACATAACAGATATTTCAAAGTTGTTTTAATCTTGTACACGTGTAATTTTTACATCTTTTAAGATTGTATTCACTACCCAGCTGGCAGCGATTAAGCCTGCCACTGAAGGAACAAAGGCATTGGAAGATGGAGGCATTTTTGCTTTACGGATAGCCGCATCCGGTTTTCCTACATGCTCTACAACATCTGGACGAACAACAATAGGACTCTCATCTGAGAACACAACCGTTACTCCTTTATGAATACCATCCTTACGTAATTTTGTACGGATTACTTTAGCCAATGGATCTGTGTGCGTTTTAGAAATATCTGCAATTTTGAAACGAGTTGGATCCATTTTATTGGCTGCACCCATGCTAGATATCATTGGAATTTTACGCTTTAAACATTCCTTCATAATATGAATTTTATACATCACTGTATCACTTGCATCAATGACATAATCTATGCCTTGCGCGAAAAATTCCTCATATGTTTCCTCTGTATAAAACATATGCATATCGATTACTTCACATTCTGGATTAATATCAGCAATACGCTCTTTCATGACACCTGACTTAGATTGTCCGACCGTTGAAAGATAGGCAACTAATTGACGATTAACATTCGTAATATCAACATTATCCTTATCTACCAAAATAATGCGGCCAATACCACTTCGCGCACATGCCTCAGCTGCAAATGAACCTACACCACCTACACCAAGAATGGCTACCGTTGTATTTTTTAATTTTTCGAGTCCCTCTGTTCCTATTGCGAGCTCGTTACGTGAAAATTGATGTAACATCCTTACACTCTCCGTCTATTGAATTTTTTATTAGTAAACCTAGTCAAATAGTAAGAAAATCAAAACTATATTATATTTTATCACGTTATTTATCAAGTGAAAATTATAACATGTAATCCTAACAAAATACTTTAGTCTCTAAAAAGCCGATTTCGAAATCTAGGAATGGCAGGAAAATTATTATTTCTTATTTTTAAAAACCTTCCTCGCGATTGCAATAAATTCTTTAACTGCAGGTGGAGCATCATCTACAGAGGGACAAGCTAATGATACATTACGCCAATTCGTTATACTCAAGCTTCCAATTTGTAAATGTTGCTGAGTTTTTAAAAACAATTCAGGACCAATAGTAACACCGAGCCCCTCCTGTACCATATTAGCTATTGTATTACAATCATGTACTTCAAAACGAATAGCAGGTTTTATATTTCCTAATTCAAATAACTCCTGAATATGCCATTGATACATACCAGTAGGCATAATAAAAGGTTCATTTTGTAACTCCTGAATATTTACAATTTCATGATGACTAAATCTATGATTCAAAGGAAATGCCACAACCATTTCATCCTTGATAAGTGGAATTATTTCAAATGTTGCGTTTGAGCCTGTTTCAACCACAAAGCCAATATCTACAATTCCAGTATGTAACCATTCGGTAATTTCTTCATAAGAACCCTCATAAAATTTGAATTCTATCTTTGAATATTTTTTCTGAAATTCAGAAAGTATTCTGGGTAATAAACATGAAGAAGCACTCGCAAAAGTACCTAAACGAATTGTACCTATTTCTAAATCTTTCGTTAAGGCAATTTCTTGATTAATATTCTCCATTCGTTTTAATATTTCCCTAATATGAACAAGTGTTTTTTGACCTATTTCAGTAAGCGTAATCCCCTTTCTTCGATCACGATTAATTAAAATAACTCCCCATTCTGTTTCTAGACTAGCGATGGCATGACTTACAGCAGATTGCGTCATATTTAATTGCTCAGAGGCTTTCGTAAAGCTCTCTAACTCAGCAATTTTACTAAATATTTCAAAACGAGTGATTGTCATGAGTATTTACTCATCTCCTTAATGAAAAACATCAATTTTACTCATAGTAGCATGTTAGATAAAATGATAACAAGTTTTTAAAAGGAGTGAAAATATTGAAACAATATGTCATCTATTTATTAGCATTAGGTGCCTTTTTAACAGGTACTGCTGAATTTGTTGTATCAGGAACATTAGAAATAATTTCCTCAGATTTAAATGTATCTATTGCAATTGCTGGTCAACTAATAACCATGTATTCCTTATCCTATGCTATAGGGGCACTTATTTTAGTAATAGTCACATCAAATTTTGCTAGAAAAAAAGTACTAATCTATTCCTTGATTACTTTTTTAATTGGAAATATCCTTGCTTTTTTCAGCTTTAATTATGCTCTCTTAATGCTATCCCGTGTAGTGCTAGCAATGAGTGGAGGCTTATTTATTGTTGTAGCTACAAACTACGCTTCCTACCTTGCTAAGCCTGGAAAGCGAGGCAGTGCAATGGCAACGGTAATTACAGGGTTCACAATTTCGTTAGCACTTGGAGTACCAATTGGTACATTCATTGCAGCATATATAGATTGGCATAACATTTTCCTTATTATAGGAGGTATAACGCTACTTACTATTATTTTACTTTCTAAATATTTACCTAAATTAGATGGGGCAACGCCAATGCCCATTAAAGAACAATTACTACTTTTAAAAGATAAGCGCTTACTTAGTGGGCTATTTATAACCGTATTTTGGATTCTCGGTTATACATTTGTTTTTGCTTATATTTCTCCTATTTTAAGCTCATATGCAGGATTTTCTATAGAAATAATAAGTATATCTCTTCTAATTCTAGGTATTTTTGCGTTTTTCGGTTCTCGTTTTGGCGGGTATGCCGTCGACAAGTGGGGTTCTTCTCGTACGATATATTTAAGCCTTGCCATACATTCCTTAGCTTTATTTGTTTTAACATTTACTATTTTCTCAACAATAGGAGCGTTCATGACAATTATCATTTGGGCAACTGCAGCATGGACAACTACCCCGGCTAAACAATATTATCTGACTTCTTTAAAGCCAAAATCCTCAGAAATTATTATAAGTTTCGACACAGCCATCATGAATATTGGTATGACTTTAGGAGCTGGATTAGGTGGATTGATAATAGAATATTCAAGTGTTTTCAATTTAATATGGCTTGGAGGCTTAATGGTATTAGTGGCATTAATAGTGGCTGCTTATTCATTTAAACTTAATAAAGACAAACTAATACTAGATTAATTAAAATAACAACATAAATCCATTCTGATATTTTTCAAAATGGATTTATGTTCTAGGTTTCTATATTTCAAATAGAATTCGTTATTTCCACCGTTCATAATTTCTCTGGAAATCCCCTACAAACTCTGAAGCAATTTGAATATTTATTTGCTTGAAAGCTGCAATTACCGCCCCGCCGATTGGTTGTAAAACTGGTGCCATAAATTGCAATGGTATCTCGTCAGCCTGTGCGAATTGCTGTAATTTCGGTACAAAATATGTTTCATTATTAAAAACGCCACCCACTAATACAACAGGTACTTTCCCTTCCTCCCAAGTCATATGAGCGTAACATGCTTTAATCGCCACATAATATTTCTTACTTGCATCCTCAATGATTTTAATAGCAACAGGATCACCTTCTTCTGCCACGTCAAAAACATATTTACTTAACGGTGCAATCACTGTCCGAGGATGCTCTTCTCCATATATGCGCTCTATTAATTGTGGTACATTTTCTACAGAAAAATAACGTAATACTACATCTGTCAATGCTGTTGGGTCTCCTCGCCCATCATAGCTTTGAAAAATAGCCTTCAGCACTTGAACACCTAAATCATAGCCACTGCCTTCATCATCAAAAAGATAACCCCAGCCGCCAACTCTATGAAAATGTTGCTCACGATCGTAGCCCATCGTAATAGCGCCTGTCCCTGCAATTTGCACAATACCAGCCTGCCCAAGTGTGCCTGCATAAAGTGCAATTAGAGCATCATTATCAACAATCACAGGTGCTGTTTTAGGAACGTATTGACGTACTATCGCTTCTACAACTTCCTCTGCCTGTAGCTCCTTGACACCAGCCATGCCAGCAAAACAACTATCTATTGCTGCAAATACTTGCGAATTCTGTTGCTGTAAATTTTGTAGTATATCATGAATCGTTGACCTAAAATATTGAATACCCATAGCTGTTGGGTTACTGCGAGTCGTTACTACTTTAGCATAAACATTGCCCAGTTCATCACAAATCACTGCTGACGTTTTCGTTCCCCCACCGTCAATCGCTAATACATACATATCTTTACTCCTTTCATCTAGATTTTGCCTTAGCTTGGCTGTCGCTATAGCAATCACTTGGAGCTGCCGCTTCGCTTTCGCTCAGAAAATATCTGCTTACTAAAGATAAAAAAGGGATTAAGCACTATCTACTAATGGCTTAATCCCTTCTTCTGTAATCATTTCGTAAAGCCAAATGATGCCCAAGGCTGAATATGTGCTAATAAAAATTGCTCTTCTTCTACTACTCTTGCCACAACATTTGTTGATCCGGCATTCGGCATCTCCTTTAAAACAATTTGGAGCTCACCTTTATAACGTACATCTAAATTATTATCGATTGTCACATCGCCCAATGTTAATGGGTGGCTATCATGTACAGGGAAGTCACCATTTTTATATTTAACACGAGATTGCGTACTACGGATCACATAATCCGAAACATCGCCACGATTAAAATGTGGCTCCTTAAAAAGGATGGCTTCTTCTAAAATAGACGTTTCAATAGACTGCTCAACTTTCAGCTCTAGCTTATGGCGATTTAATTGACCTAACGCACGTATTTCTTCCTCAGAAGCATACATATTGCCGATAATGCAATCATCTATTAAACCAGTGTGCCATAAATCCTTCGCTTGTACTGTAATTGGCAGATGACGATGCTCTTCTAATGTTGGTAAGCCATGCTCGGTTTCTTCCCAAGGTCCAAACATAGCATGCTGAGATGAAATCATGGCTGCTGTTCGAATATGATTTGCTTTAAATTGTTGAGATGTTTGTAAAAAATGTTGACGTGATAAACCTGTGAAACGTCTCGGATAAAAATTATGGCAGCCAATAATATTATCTTTATTCGGTTGATAGGATAATATATTTTCTACATATTTAGTACCGTTACTAATATTTAATTCTATTTTTAAATTACTTGCATCGAGCGACATAAACGCTTCTTCCTGACCAGAAAAGCCCATATCTAAGCGCAATGCCGCTAAATGATAATGCTCCTTAAAGTAACCGATATCTTTATACGTTAAGTCTAAATCTTCAAAAACAGCTGGGGCAATATCAGCTGAAATTTCAAAGCCAAGCTGCTGCGCAAATTTATTGATTTGTTGTAATTTTTGTCGTTCCTGATCGTTATTTAATGACATAAGACATGTAAATATTCGATCAAAACCATTGTCATGAGCGAGCTGAACATATCGCTTCATATCGTCTAGTGTACTATGCTGAGGATATAGTGAAATCCCTAATCTTTTCAATTTAAATACCTCCGTTAGCTCACAATTACACTTCTACTTTTTGACTCTCTAATTTTGTAACATGCTGATCTTTTTGAGACTCTGCTTCAGCAGCCCGTAGTTCATTCTGCTTTGCCATGCGGTTTGCCATTGAAATGAACGGTAAATAAATACATACTGCGACGATCAGTAAAACAAGACTAAGTACAGCTCCTTGCCAAGATTGAGTCGCTAAGAATCCATTAATAACCGGTGGCGTTGTCCATGGTGGTGAAACAGTAGCTGCTGGCACAAAGCCCCACTTCGTTGCAAAGAAAGCAATTGTTACGTTCACCATTGGTGTCAAAATAAACGGTACAAATAACACTGGGTTTAACACGATTGGAAGACCGAAAAGTAACGGTTCATTAATATTAAAAAGCCCTGGTGCCGCCGACAATTTCCCGACGGTATTATATTGTTTATTCTTTCTAGCAAAAAGGAAAATAGCAATAATAAGTGCTATTGTTGTCCCGGAACCCCCCATATTGATGAAGGCATCAAAGAATGGTTTATTTACGATGTATGGCGCTACTTCACCAGATGAAATCGCTCTTACATTCGCTTCAATAGCTGGTAAATTTATCGTTTGCATAAATGGTTCGATAATGTTAGCACCATGAACACCTAATGTCCATAAAAACGTAGGAATGAATGCTAAAAGTAAAGCCGCAATCCATGAATTCGTTAAGCCCATAAACGGCTCTTGGATTGCTGAGTAGAATGAACCGACAATATCAGGAATATCAAAGCCTGCCGAAATAATTGTACGAACTAGAGCAAATAAACCAATTGTAATAATAGCAGGTAATAATGCGGCGAAAGATTTTGAAACAGCCGGTGGTACTCCATTCGGCATTTTAATTAACAGCTTAGGATTGCCAGTCAATTTACAAAATAATTCAGTTGACAGCAACGCAATAATAATGGCAATAAATATACCACCTGTACCTGTCGTTAACCCTGTTAATCCACCTTCACCAAAGGTACCAAACGTCAAATAAGTTGAAAAGCTGATTACACCGGCAGAAAGTCCGTCCTTGTCGTAACTTTTCGCAAGATTGTAAGCAATTGTAAAGGCTAATAACAGAGAGATGATTCCAAATGTTGCTCCCCAAACATTGCCGCCCCACTGTGTCCAAGTTTCATGCTTCCAGATGGCATCGAGCGCATTTTGATAGAATTTGATAGGCAAACTATTAACAAGAACCGCAAATGTCCCAACAATTGTCAATGGCATGATTGTAATAAATCCATCTCGAATGGCAACTAAATGACGCTGATTCCCTACTCTAGCTGCGACTGGCACAAATTTTTCTTCTAAAAAACGGAACATTTCACACACTCCCTTTACTTTTTATTGTGACATCAAGGCTTGATGCTATTCCCCTTTGATTCGTTCATACAACTCAATCATTTCAGTTGCTAAATCACGAAACGTAATGGCATTCATTAAATGATCCTGCGCGTGAATTAACAGCATTGACACTTCAACTTTTTCTCCCCTTGCTTCTTGTGAAAGTAGAGCCGTCTGAGAATGATGCGCTTCAATCAATGCATCGTTAGCTAACTGTATTTTTTCCTTCGCTTCCTGAATCTGACCATTTTTCGCTAGCTGGATAGCCTCCATACATTCACTTCTCGTATTACCACTGTGCACAATCAGTCCCATAATAGATTCCATCAAAACTGTTTCTTCCATTGTCGCTGCCCCCTTAACCAATCAACTGTAACGCTTGCTTTAAAACATTTTCGCCATTCATCATGCCGTAATCCGCCATGTTAATGACTTCAATCGGAAAATTCATTGCCTTGTATTTTTTTTCATATGTCCCTTTTAAGTAACGGACTTGAGGACCCAATAGCATCACATCCGCCATTTTAGTAGCTAATACTTTGTCAACCTCACCTTCAGCAATCGCATAAATATCTGCCTCAATGTTTTGATCTTGTGCGGCTTTTTGCATCTTTGACACTAGCAAACTAGTACTCATTCCCGCTACGCACACTAGCATAATGTTTTTCATAAAAACACTCCTTTTCATGATTAAGTTCGTCTTTTTAACTTTTATTTTTATGATTTTTCAACTATGAAATCGCTTTCTTATGATGAGAATAGCATCAATTGGTATATACCACAATATACTTTTTACACCATTTCCTCCCTTGTGGAGAGACTTTAAAAATTGGGCTATAACTCTGTTACAGACTACAGAATGGATTCACCTAACTGGTATAGTCCAGAAAAAAGTTCAAAAAAATTTAATTTTTCAGAATCAACTACATTCATATCCACTTTTCACCACATGACACGACATCGATACATCAATTATACCTCGGCATAATTGCGTCTCGAGGCTTTTGGCCAACAAATGTTTTTTGCGCAAAAGCGTAGTGCTAACGTAGTGCTAACGTAGTGCTAACGTAGTGCTAACGTAGCGTCAGTAGCACGATGTTGGTCACCCTTGTTGCTGTCGCTACGCTCTCAGCACAAAAGACATATGTTACTGACGCTTCACTTTCGCTACAAAGACATTTGCTGAAAGAAGTTAAAAGTATTCATAGAATGCTGGTTTATTAGAGGGTAACGCTTGCTGCCATCGATCAATAATGTCATCAGCCATTTCTTCATTTGCATACAAGACAGCATCCTTTACAGAAAGATAGCCTACCATCATTGCTGAAAAAAGATTAATTGGTAATGTTAACATATGCACATTTGGGATAGAATTTGTCTCAATTATCGAGACATCTCCACTTTTATTTATTTTATATGCGTGCTCATTCCAACTACAAAATGGATCTTCAATTTGAATATATAACGGCTCCTGAATATCGCCCCACGGATAATGTTGCATGAACATCAAAGCATCTACTATTCTTACCATCACATCTTGAACGACTTCCTTTTTAAACTGTGGTTCTTTAAAATAAAAGCCAAATTGATGATCGTTAGAAGTAACTCCTTTAATGTTACTTACACTCGCAGCATGAGACGTGATAAAACGCCAAATCGCTTGTTCTGCTAGTAAATCTTCAGCTATAAAATCATGAATCTCAAACGTTCCATCCTGAATGATATAGCGAATATAACCCGCAATTTTATCTTCCTTAAAATATGCCGCAAAATGACTATCAGGCATCCTTCTTTCTATCCTTTTCCACCAAGCATCATCTCGCAGCATACTCCCATTATTAAAAATCGATTGTGCATTATGAAAATCCTTAATTGCCTGAAAAAGATAATGATCTGGCCATTCAAAGCTCATACGTTTTACTACGTCCAGCTGCTTTCCGAAAGAAGGAAACAGCAATTGCGGAATGGTATAACATAACTTCTCAAAAAATAATTCCCAGCCAAAGTAACGATAAAAGGATACGGAGAATGGTGCTAACACAGAAGTGCTCTGCCCATTTTCTCGCATTTTTTTCAGTGCCTCGGTCATAAGCTTTTTGATAATACCTTGTTGCCGATATTCAGGATATGTTGCAACAAAGCCAATTCCACCCATCTTATAATTTTCACCATGAATTGTCATATTAAGTGGCAATATTAATAGCTGTCCAACTACTTTATGTTCATCGTAAGCACCTAATGTTGTGCTATGCTCAATCCAATAGTGAAAATCATCGCGCTGCGCACCCGTATACTTATTAGGAAAACAATAATCTCTTAATTGATGTACCTGTAAATAATCTTTTGGAGGGATTATTTTTATTTCCATACGCTAGACCACCCCTTTCAAGTACTGAATATTCGCACAATTCAAGATAAACTTAATAGATTATTTTTCACATATTCCTCGACTTCTGAGGCCGTGGATAATAGTAAGATGTGCTCATTATGTGGTGTTAGCTGTTGTTTAGAAAGCTTAGCGAGATGTGCACGAGTCTTTAAAATAGAGGAAGCACTCATGGAAAACTCATTTAATCCAAATCCTAGTAAAATCGGTAACGCTATTTCATCTGCAGCCATTTCACCACACATACCTACCCATTTTCCATGATGCTGTGCTGCATCAATGACATTTTTTATAAGTCTTAAAACAGCAGGATGATACGGTTGATATAAATAAGAAACATTTTCGTTCATGCGATCCGCTGCTAACGTGTATTGGATTAAATCATTTGTACCAATTGAGAAAAAATCTACTTCCTTTGCAAATACATCTGCAATGATCGCTGCCGACGGAATTTCAATCATCATCCCCACTTCTAGTGTTTCAGATATAAGATATCCATCACTCTTCAAACTTTGTTTTTCTTCAAGCAATATTGCCTTCGCCATTTTAAATTCGTCCAATGTAGCAATCATCGGAAACATAATTTTTAAATTGCCGTAAGCGCTTGCTTTTAGTAATGCGCGAATCTGTACACGAAACATTTCTTGTTGGGTTAAACTAATTCGAATTGCTCGATAGCCAAGAAAAGGGTTCATCTCTTCAGCAAGTTTTAAATATGGTAGATTTTTATCGCCACCAATATCTAATGTCCGAACAATCGTTGGCTTGCCTTGCATTTTCTCAAGTACGCTTTTATATGCTTGAAACTGCTCCTCCTCAGTTGGTAGCTCCTGTCGTTCCATATATAAAAACTCTGTACGAAACAAGCCAATACCATCTCCACCAGCATTAATGACCATATCCGCATCTTCAGGGTTTCCTATATTCCCTGCAATTTCTACTGAAAATCCATCCGCACTCAAACTTGGTAATGAACGATATCGAAGAAGTTCTTCCTTCTCTTCATTGTGTAAACGTTGTTGCTGCAAATAAAAGCTAGTTATTTCCGATGAAGCGTTGACAAAAATCTTGCCATTTGTCCCATCTAAAACAATTGATGCTCCATGTTGAATACCTTCCGTGGCATTTTTCGTCCCAACTACTGCTGGAATCTCTAACGTTCTTGCGAGAATAGCAGAATGAGATGTTTTGCCACCAATATCCGTTATAAACCCTTTTACATACGTTGTATCTAACATCGCAGTCATGGACGGTGTTAAGTCTTTAGCAACGATAATAACTTCAGAGGTTAAACGATTCATATCCACCATTTCAACCCCTAATAAATGGGCTAATACCCGTTTAGATACATCTCGAATATCTGCGACTCGCTCCTGCATATAGACATTATCTAGCCCTTCAAACATTGCAATGAACATATTCGATACTTTATCTATTGCAAATTCAGCATTCACCCCAGATTGAATTTTCGCTTCAATAGACGTAAGCATTTCAGGATCCTCTAGCACTAATAGATGTGCCTCGAAAATAGCCGCCTTTTCAGCACCAAATTTCTCCTGAGCTATTTCATGAATTTCTTGAAGTTCCGCTTTCGTTTTAACAATAGCTGCCTTGAACCTTTCTAGTTCAGCATGTACATCAGTAATCTTAACTTCTTCAAAAGTTAGATCTGGTTCCTTTAAACAATACGCATTTGCAAAGGCGATGCCTCGAGAAACAGCAATTCCTTGTATTTCTAACATTCCTCACCAATTCCTTTTGAAACCATAACTTCTGTTATTGTTTGAAAAAGCTTCTCGGCATCAGATCCCTCTGCTGAAATTTCTACAATGCTTCCAGGTGCTACCCCTTGTGACATAACGCCCATAATTGATTTTAAATTGACCGATTTCTCTTTATACGTTAACTGAACGTCACACTCAAACGGTGTTACAGCCGTTACAAGTAATGCTGCCGGTCTAGCATGTAGTCCCTCTGGCGCTGTTATTTTATACATTTTCTTCATCGATATCCCTCCGCATGTCATTTAAAGTTAATACGATGTTGATAATTGGTAATCATAGCCTCATTATGAGACAAATCAGAGTCAACATTATTACTTTTAAAAACTGGTAATATTTCGTCAGATAAAGCCATGTTCTCAATGATTTCACTGAATAATGCATTTAAAATAAATGAACCGATCACTGTAGAGGATGGCGCATACTGTATTTCATGGTGATGCAGCAAACCATCTCCTATTGGTATATGCGTATCGATCACTATATCTACTACATCCTCTAAGCGCTGTCCACTTTGATGGCGGGTCGGCTGTTCGCAATAAGCAAGAGATTGCAGCGACATGACCAACACTCCAGCTTCTTTCGCTAAATATGCTACATCAATAGGTGCTTGATTTCTCCCGGATGTTGAAATAACAATGCAAACATCATTTTCATGAAAATCAAAATGATCTTTATACCGTTCAATGATAGTCGGGTTCTTCTCATTTTCAGATGACGTCATTGCTCCTGCGTGTAATGTTAAAGGTTCAATAATAATAGGACATACAGGTACAAGCCCTCCTGCACGATAAAATGCATCCTGTGCTAAAAGATGAGAATGACCACAACCAAATAATTGGACAATTCCCCCACATTGAAGCCTTTTGACAATTAATTGTGCCGCCTCTTTTATTCGGGCATATTCTTGCTCCCTCACGACCTGCATTAACTTTTGAATTTCTAGATAATATGCATCCATAGGATCACCTTTTAATTTCACTAATGAATTTGTATCGATCAGCTCGATAAGTACTTCGCACAAGCTCGAACGGAACTCCATCAGATAAATAACTTGTACGTTTAATAATTAACACAGGTGCAGTATGATTAATTTGCAAAAATTTACTATCTTCTTTTGGAACAATAGCTGCCTCCATTTGCTGAATAGCATTGCCAATTTTTTGATGGAATTTTGCTTCAATTAACGCATATAATGACCCCATTATTTTCTTTTCATCTAATTCTGGATATACTTTCACAGGAATATACGTTCTTTCGATTGCCATTGGCTTGGAATCTGCACTACGGATTCGAACAACGAAGAATACCTCTTCGCCCGGCTCTAACATTAAATCTCTAGCAATATCAATTGGTGGTACGATTTTTTCAAAGCGTAAAACTTTACTGCTTGGTTCCATTCCTCTAGCCCGCATATCCTCTGTGAAACTTGTTAATCCTTTTAGCGGTTGTTCTAATTTTGGGTTAGCAACATATGTACCTTTCCCTTTTTCGCGGTACAGTAAACCGCTATTGACTAAATTTGTGATTGATTGACGAACTGTCATTCTACTAACATCAAACTGCATAGAAAGCTCTCGCTCAGAAGGAATATTTTCTCCGATTTTGTATTCTTCTAAATAAATACGTTGTTTAATAATCTCTTCTATTTGTATATAGATAGGTATATGAGAATTTTTATCTAACAAGTGTTGCACCATCCTTATCGCCTCTTTACTTTCACTTCTCAAATACAACTTTACCCCGACAAATAGTTTTTTGTACATTTAAATGTTCATCTAGTAATACAAAATCTGCATCATAGCCTTCTGCAATACGACCTTTAGTTGCAAGCTGTAATTGTTTAGCAGCATTCGTAGAGGACATTGCGACAATTTCCTGCAATGAGCAATCGGTAACTGCTTTCATATTTTTTACTGCCTGCTCCATCGTTAGCACACTACCCGCTAAAGCCCCATTAGATAAATGAGCCCCATCCTTAGAAACATGAACGGTTTGACCACCTAAATCATAATCACCATAATGTAAGCCTTTTGCCCGCATCGCATCTGTAATTAAGATAATACCATTCGCTCCTTTTATTCGATATGCTAGCTTTACAGCTTGAGGATGGCTATGCACGAAATCAGCTATAATTTCAGTCTTCACCTGATCTTCTAAAAGCACTGCACCAACGACACCTGGTTGACGATGATGGAAAGGGCGCATTTGGTTATATAAATGTGTAGCCTGCCTTACTCCCAATGCTATTGCCTTATCCACTTCCTCAATTGATGCGTCAGAATGGCCAATGGAAGCAATAACATTTAAATCTTTTAGCGCTTCAATAAACGTAAAGCCTCCCTCTACCTCAGGTGCAATTGTGACTTGTTTAATGCGTTGCTTACTTATGTTCTGCCAGGATGTAAATTGCTCAGCAGACGGTAAAATAATGTATTCTATTGGCTGAGCTCCTGCCCGTTTTTTCGATACATATGGCCCCTCTACATGTATCCCTAATAAGCTTGCCTCATCATCATTATTTTCAAATTGAGCAACGTTGGATAAAGCGCTTTCAATTGCTTCTATAGATTGCGTCATTGTAGTAGCAAGGAAGCCCGTAACGCCTTCTTGTATTAAAGAACGTGCCATTTGATGTAATGCTAATTGTGTAGCATCCATCACATCATGCCCAGCAGAGCCATGTATGTGCATATCAATATAGCCAGGTAGTAGTAGCCAATTTTTATTTTTGCCATCTATATAGCATTCGGCCTGATCAGATAGGTTATGACTTATTTTAATAATCCTACCATTATCAATGAATAAGTCACCCTTAATCGGTGCCTCATCATGATTGACTATCGTAACATTGGAAATTAAAAGTGTATTCTTCAATAGATCACCCCCTAATCATTTTTTGAGGAGCTTTGCTGAAGTTACCAAGCTATCATTTGATTCGGTATAGTTGTCTATACCAATTATATGACACTTTTACAAAAATAAAAAGTATTTTTTGTATTTTCTAAATCTTTTCACTGAATTTTTGCCTGAATCCCATCAATCGATGTGCTACCAATATGTTGAATACGATCCCGGAACGAACCTGTATAAATTCATTTTTCCATTCATTATCATACGGCACAATTTTCACTTCATTCTTTTTTAAGCTAAGGATCATTGTCACTTCTCCTCTACAATTATCAAATTTGTTCTATTATAAGTCTTGCTATGCAGTTGTCTTTTTGAATACCCATTTATTCGCACTAAAAAAGGAGCCAATTTTATGCTCCTCTTTTGTGGTTATTTACTATGTATGACGAATCCCGATTGTGCCGTTATGCCAAGAAACATTCGTTTTGAACCCGCAATTCGCAGGGGGGTGCCTGGTTTGCAGCTTTAAACGTCCCGCTCCGCATGGGGCTTGTTTGCGACTACAAAATGAAGGCTCCCGATTCTAATGTGTTCGGTCAAAACTGTTAAGTAGAGCTAGCAATTAGACAAACACATCAGGATTCGTATTACAGTTATAATAACACGATATTTCTGACAATTCAAACTATTTTCTTCAAAAAAATCTTCATTCTTGCGAAAACGCAAAAAATACCTAGATTCTCAACAAATTTCGCTAGAGAATCCAGGTATTTAGGAGTATTAATTATCTTTTAAATGTTTTAATTGCTAAATTTAGCTCATTCAATTGTTCTAGAGAAACTTCACTTGGTGCATTCGTTAATAAGCAGCTTGCACTTGCTGTTTTCGGGAATGCAATTGTGTCACGTAAGTTAGTACGGCCTGCAAGTAGCATTACGAAGCGGTCAAGACCAAATGCAAGACCTCCATGTGGTGGTACTCCGTATTCAAATGCTTCTAATAAGTAGCCAAATTGAGCTCTTGCTTCTTCTTCTGTGAAACCAAGTAAATTAAACATTTTTTCTTGTAATTCACGTTCATAAATACGTAGCGAACCTCCACCAAGCTCATATCCGTTTAATACGATATCGTATGCTTGCGCGCGGACAGCTGAAGGATCAGTTTCCATTAACGGAATATCTTCGTCAAATGGACGTGTGAATGGATGGTGCGCTGCATAATAGCGACCGTCTTCTTCAGAGTACTCTAATAATGGCCAATCTGTGATCCATAGGAATGCAAATTCTGATTCGTCGATTAAGCCTAAATCTTGACCTAATTTCGTACGAAGTGCACCTAAAGATGCTGCTACAACAGACGCTTTATCAGCAACGAATACTAAAATATCGCCCACTTCAGCTTTCATACGTTCGATTAATGAAGCAGCTAATGCTTCGTCAAAGAATTTTGCAATCGGTCCGTTTAAGCCTTCTTCTGTTACTTTTAACCAAGCCAGACCTTTTGCTCCATAAATACCAACGAATTTTGTTAGCTCGTCCATGTCTTTACGAGAGTATTTGTCTGCCGCACCTTTAATGTTGATACTCTTTACTTGCTTACCTTGTGCTACTGTATCAGCAAACACTTTGAAATTACAGCCATCAAAAATATCATTTAAAGCAACTAGCTCTAAGCCGAAACGTACATCAGGTTTATCTGAGCCGTAACGATCCATAGCTTCTTGATATTTCATACGTTGGAATGGTGCAGGGATATCAATGCCTTTTACTTCTTTCATAACTGCTTGGATTAAGCGTTCGTTCATTTCAATAATTTCTTCTTGCGTTAAAAAGCTTGTTTCAATATCAACTTGTGTAAACTCTGGTTGACGGTCAGCACGTAAGTCTTCATCGCGGAAACAACGTGCGATTTGGAAGTATTTTTCGAAACCAGACACCATTAATAATTGCTTAAATAGCTGAGGTGATTGTGGTAGTGCATAAAATTCGCCTTCATGAACACGTGATGGTACTAAATAGTCACGAGCTCCTTCTGGAGATGATTTTGTTAAAATTGGCGTCTCTACTTCTAAGAAGCCTTCGTTTTGTAAGAAGTTACGAATTGTACGAGTAACGTCTGAACGCATTTTAAATGTGTCAAACATAACAGGACGACGCAGGTCAAGATAACGATATTTTAAACGCAAATCTTCAGATACATCAGTACGATCTTCGATTTGGAATGGTGTTGTTTTTGCCGTATTAATAACGACTAATTTTGTTGCTTCTACTTCAATTTTGCCGTTTGGTACATTTGGGTTGATTTGATCTTCTGCACGAAGAATAACTGTCCCCTCTACTTCAATTACGTACTCACTACGCACTTTATCGGCTAGAGCATGTGCTTCTGCAACATCAGGGCTAAACACTACCTGAGTGATTCCAGTACGGTCACGTAAATCAATGAAGATTAAACCGCCTAAGTCGCGACGACGTTGTACCCAACCTTTTAATACGACTTTTTCGCCTTTTAATACTTCTGAAAGTTCATTACTAGCATGTGTTCTTGTTGCCATTATTTAATTCCTCCAAAATTTATTTGGCTCATCTCCATAACTTTGGGTTGATTTATCCACATGACATACGTTTTCACAAAATGTCATCCCCAACTTTCGTTGATGAACCGTTTATTTTACTTATGTAGCATACCGTTCCTACTAGTAGTGAATGGATGCCAAGGAAAATTAGCAGTTCATTAGATGAATTATCTGTCCAAACGACGTAGATATTTGAATTGGACAGATAATCCTGTATTGATCTATAAACGATTTATGTTTTAACAGATTCGCTTATTGTTTTAATAGGTAGTTCACTAATTCCGAGAACGCTACTTTTTGTTGTTCACCTGATTCCATATGTTTAACAGTAGCTACTTGCTCTTCAAGTTCCGTTTCGCCTAAAACAATCGTATATTTCGCACCTAAACGGTCTGCTGATTTCATTTGAGCTTTCATTTTGCGATCTAAATAATCCATCTCTGCAGAAATGCCCTTAGCACGGAAGGTACTTGTTAATTCTACAGTTTTTAGCTTCGCTTCTTCGCCCATAGCGATCATATAAACATCGAGTCCTGATGCTGTGTCTAATTCAACACCTTCAGCTTCAAGTGCAAGCAACAGACGCTCAATACTTAATGCGAAACCGATACCTGGTACTTCTGGTCCACCAATTTCTTGCACAAGGCCATTATAGCGACCCCCACCACAAAGTGTAGTAATTGATCCAAATCCTGAAGCCGTTGACATAATTTCAAAAGTCGTATGATTGTAATAATCAAGACCTCTTACAAGATTTGGATCGACCTCATACGAAATTCCCAGTGTATCTAAGTACGTTTTAACTTGAGCGAAATATGCTGCTGACTCCTCAGTTAGGAAATCAGTTAATGCAGGTGCAGATTGCATTAATGGGTGCTCGCGGTCTACCTTACAGTCTAAAATACGTAGTGGGTTTTTTTGCAAACGATTTTGGCAGTCTGAACAAAACTCATGAATATGTGGTTCGAAGTGTTGTAGCAGTGCTGTACGGTGTGTATCACGTGTATCTTTGTCACCAAGTGAGTTAATGACTAATTTTAAATCTTTTAAACCTGCTGATTCATAGACATCCATTGCTAGTGCAATAACTTCTGCATCAATGGCTGGATCAGCTGAACCAATTGCTTCTACTCCAAATTGAACAAATTGACGGTAGCGCCCTGCTTGTTGACGTTCATAACGGAACATCGGTCCTAAATATGAAAGCTTTACTGGTTGATCAGGTGCACCAAACATTTTATGCTCAACATAAGCACGAACTACACCAGCTGTATTCTCCGGACGTAATGTTAACGAACGGCCACCGCGATCTTCAAATGTATACATTTCTTTTTGAACAACATCTGTTGTTTCACCGACACCACGTGCAAATAAATCTGTTTGCTCAAAAATTGGTGTACGAATTTCATTGTAGCGATAGACACGACAGATATCACGGATAACCGCTTCTATCTTTTGCCATTTTTCTGATTGACCAGGCAAAATATCTTGTGTCCCTCGTGGCACTTTAAAACTCATAGAAAAACCTCCTTTATTAATTGCTTATGAGCAAGCTGTCTTCTGGACTTCTCTTATTTTTTGTCCACTAAAAAAGCCCTCGCCTCCTTGCGTTACGCAAGGGACGAGAGCTGTACAAGCTTCCGCGGTTCCACCCTAGTTGACGCATCAAATACATGCGTCCTCCTCCAAATCGGATAACGGCCGATTCCGTTTTTTCCTACTAAGCGTTACCTTTTCAGAAAAAAGCCTCTCAAGTGTTGTTCACAATATACATTTTTGTAGGAAAGATTTCAGCCTAGGTCTTTCCCTCTCTTCTCCAATAGAGGTATATGCTACTCGCTTGGTCATAAGCGGTTAATCATTTTTTGATTACCCTTTATGTTAGTCACAACAAAAGGCAATGTCAACTGTTTTTATTTTTTTTACAATACATTCGATAAAATAACAAATTCCATTACCTTTTTCCCACGAATTCTATTACTAAAGCATGGTAAAATAGCACAAGATAGGAGGAGTCTGATGAGGACAAAACTTTTAAATATTAGTATCATCTTCGTACTAGTGCTAATAATTGCGATTCCAAATATGAATAATATTCAAAGAGCACTAGCAGACACCAGTGATTTAAAAGTAACTGGAACGATTCTTCATTTACGTGAGGGACCTGGACTGTCTTATCCAATCATTACAACATTAGATGAGGGTGATTCGCTAACTTCTATTAGTCGTGAAGGTGACTGGATTCAAGTAAAAGCAGGCAATTACGAAGGTTGGGTAGCATCTTGGCTAACAACTTCAATAAACGATAAACAAACGGTTGATCAAACGTTGATATCACAAGTTGATCGTCTAAATATTCGTACTGAGCCTGACATATCTTCAGCAGTTCTAGGACAATTATCAATAGGCAGCCAAGCTAAACTTATTGAAAAAAATGGTGAATGGGCAAAAATAGATTGGAACGGACTAGTTGGGTGGGTATCTACTGACTATGTTACAATCAATGACCTACCTGAAAAAAAGGTTAAGGCTGAGGCTGATGAACCTAAAGTTGAAGTATCTACTACAAAAAAAATCAACAAAGATACAACATTTACAGTTTTAGTAGATTCACTTAATGTGCGCCAAAATCCCGACTTAAATGCTAAAAAAATAGGAACAGCTTCAAATGGACAAGCCTTTAAAGTGCTGGCTCAAGAGCATAACTGGGTAAAAATTCAATATAACGATAATAAAACAGGTTGGGTTTATAGCTTTTATGGTACTTTTTCAAATAAAGGAAAAACGACATCAAAATCTGCTTCTTCTTCCTCAGAGCTTGAATCTGTCACAATCATTTATAATGGGACAAACCTACGGACAGATGCATCAACGACTGCTGATGTTGTTGTACGTGTAGATGCCGGTGAAACCTACCCTATTGTAGGCGCTAAAAATGACTTTTATGAAATACAAGTAGATGACAAAACTGCATTTGTGGCGAACTGGGTCGTTACTACTTCTTCGTCGAGCAAAACAACTACTGCTATAAAAAAAGATAAATCTACACCACGCAAGAAAGGCACTTTAAATGGGCTAACAATTGTCGTAGATGCTGGACATGGCGGAAATGATCACGGCACTACCGGACAACGTGGAACAAATGAGAAGGAAATTACATTGAAAACAGCTTCTCTTCTAGCTTCAAAGTTGAGTGCTGCTGGAGCAAATGTCGTCATGACAAGAGAATCAGATGAATATGTTGCACTCCGTAAACGCGTCTCAATTGCGCACCAGTATGAGGCAGATGCTTTTATCAGTATTCATTATGATGCAACAGACGATAGCTCCGTTAATGGCTTCACCTCATATTATATGAACAGTAATCAACAAGGTCTTGCAGAGGCAATAAATAATGGACTTTCCAATAAAATCGATTTAAAGAATCGTGGTACCCAACAAGGAAATTATTTAGTTCTACGAGAAAATCGTCAACAAGCTGCACTCATTGAGCTAGGCTACTTAAGTAATGGTAGTGAGGAACGTGTTATTACAAACGCTAAATTCCGTGAACAAGCTACTCTCGGTATCTACCAAGGTATTTTAAAATACTTTAACGAAGATCGATAAAGTGAAACTTGTATCAGCGGGGATTATTAATAAGCTGCAAAGGAAAGTAGAATTGTACTTCCCTTGCAGCTTATTTATTTTGTTTTAAATGACTCTTTGTTATAGACGTTATAAGTTATGGTGTTTGCCTTTCAGTACTCACTGTCAAATATTATGTACACTTAAACGAAAAAAGGCCTCCAACTCACATTACATGAGTATAGAGGTCCTTTATGCGCTTATTTTTTCATTGTTGCTAGCGTAACCCATACAATCTCCTTCATACTAATGAAAAATGGCGTATGGCTAACCTCTAAAACAATATCATCAGGTAATACAGAGATTAATTTTCCTTGCTGAATATTTTTCTTAGTTTGCACTACAATTGCCTGACCAATCATCATGTTAAGAGTCTCGTATAAATATGGATTTGATATGCTTCCTACCTGCGTCATCTTTAATACACTTCCTTCCTACAAAACTAACCATACTATTTAATGTATGAAGGAATCATAGGAAATGTACCAATTATTTAGACTCAAGAAGTATTGTAATAGGGCCATCATTTGTCAGTGCAACATCCATCATTGCACCAAATATTCCTGTTTCCACATGTAAACCGTGTTCACGTAAGGAATTATTAAAAGCCTCCCATAACGGTTCCGCAACTTCTGGTCTTGCTGCACTTGTAAAACTTGGACGATTCCCCTTTTTTGCATCTCCATACAATGTAAATTGTGAAACGGATAGAATAGCCCCTCCATGCTCTAAAATGGAATGATTCATTTTTCCATCAGCATCTTCCCAAAGGCGGAGATTTGCTACTTTTTTCGCTAAATATTCAACATCCTCCTGCTTATCCCCGTGTGTAATGCCAACCAGAAGAACATAACCGCTATCAATAGCACCCGTTACTTTTCCGTCAACCGTAACAGAGGCTGCTTTACTACGTTGTAAAACTACTTTCATTTTTTAAAACCTCAATTCTCCTATTGTATGCACCAGAAGTTCCATTTTCGGTACATAACAAAGTTGCTACTGCCTAACCATCCTAATTAGTTAATAACACGTTGTACTGAATATATATCAGGTGTTTGCTTAATACGTTCCACTACTTTATGCAAATGCGAAATATTTGAAATCGAAATCGTTAAATGAATCGTTGCCATTTTATCACGATCTGCACGACCACTCACTGCTAAAATATTCGTTTTCGTTTCGCTAACAATTTGCATGATTTCATTTAAAATTCCTGGTCTATCGAAGGCCGAAACTTCAATATCGACAGGGTATTCTTTTTTCTCTGGAGTTAGTCCATGTTCCCATTCAACTTCTATTAAGCGCTCCTGCTCATCATCAACTTGAATATTTGGACAGTCCGCACGGTGCACTGAAACACCTCTTCCTTTCGTAATGAAGCCTACAATTTCATCTCCAGGAACTGGCGTACAACAACGTGAAAGTCGAATAAGCATATTGTCGATATCTTTTACGATAACACCCGATTCCGTACGTTTTTGCGGAATAGGGTTTTTCATTTTTTGTTCAATTTTCTCTAGCGCTTCTTCCTGTTCACGCTCTTTGCGACGTTTTTCCGCTAGACGATTAACAACTTGCTGAGCTGTAATGCCATTCATGCCAACAGCTGCATATAAATCTTCTTCATTTGTATAGTTGAATTTTTCGCATACTCGCTTCAAATTGTCCGCTGACATTGTTTCTTTTACGTCAAAACCTTGTGCGCGGATTTCCTTTTCTATCATCTCTTTACCTTTGATGATATTTTCCTCACGAAGATGACGTTTGAAAAACTGCTTTATTTTATTTTTCGCCTGTGAGGATTGGGCAATTTTTAGCCAATCGCGACTCGGACCAAATGATTGCTTAGACGTTAAAATTTCAATAATATCTCCCGTTTTTAACGGTGTATCAAGTGGCACCATTTTACCATTGATTTTCGCGCCAATTGTACGATTCCCAACTTCTGAATGCACACGATATGCGAAGTCGATTGGTACAGAGCCTGCTGGTAATTCAATGACATCTCCTTCAGGTGTGAATACATAGACCATATCAGAGAATAAATCAAATTTTAAAGATTCCATAAATTCTTCAGCATTAGAAGATTCGTTTTGGAATTCTAAAATTTCTCGGAACCACGTTAATTTTTGGTCGACATTTTGTTTTTCATTATCAACTTTTTTACCTTCTTTATACGCCCAATGCGCTGCAATCCCGTACTCGGCAATTTTATGCATTTCTTTCGTACGAATTTGAACTTCTAATGGGTCACCATAAGGACCAATTACTGTTGTATGCAGGGATTGATATAGGTTTTGTTTTGGCATCGCAATATAATCTTTAAAACGTCCAGGCATTGGCTTCCATAATGTATGCACAATCCCAAGTACGGCATAGCAATCTTTAATACTATCGACAAGTACACGAATGGCTAATAAATCATAAATCTCGTTGAATTGTTTCTTTTGTAACACCATTTTACGATAAATACTGTAAATATGTTTTGGGCGACCATATATATCTGCTTCAATTTCAACATCTGTAAGCTGTGACTTCATCTCACCCATTACATTATCTAAATAGGCCTCACGCTCATCACGTTTTTTCTTCATAAGACTGACAATGCGATAATATTGCTGTGGATTTAAATAACGAAGTGCCGTATCCTCAAGCTCCCATTTAACAGTCGAAATCCCAAGACGATGCGCAAGTGGTGCAAAAATTTCAAGCGTTTCTTTAGAAATACGGCGTTGTTTTTCGGCTGGTAAATGCTTTAACGTGCGCATATTATGTAGGCGGTCTGCCAGTTTAATCAAAATGACACGAATATCCTGCGCCATAGCTACAAACATTTTTCGATGATTTTCTGCTTGTTGCGCTTCTTTAGATAAATATTTAATTTTCCCCAGCTTTGTTACACCATCTACAAGCATCGCAACCTCTTCGCCGAATTCACGAACCAAATCGTCGCGCGTAAAATCCGTATCCTCGACAACATCATGTAAAAAACCAGCTGCAACTGTTTCAGGATCCATTTGTAATTCAGCTAAAATTCCAGCTACTTGCACAGGGTGAATAATATACGGTTCACCTGAGCTTCGGAATTGCTCAATATGGGCATCCCTTGCTAATTCATATGCTTTTTTCACGAATGCGACATTTTCATCATTCATGTAGGATTTGACTAACTCAAAAACGTCCTCGGGAGTCAAAATTTGCTCTTTCGCCATAACATGTCCACCTTGCTCGTCAAATTTTTCAGATTAGATATAAACTTAATTGTATAAAATTTTATGGGCTATTGTAAAGTAACTGTGTCATTTTGTTTAGTTATTCTCGTGAACAATGTGAAAAATGGAAAAATATTCTCCTAAATGAATAAAAAGACCCTTTGCGAATGCAATATTTCGCAAAGAGTCTCTCTTATCGTATCATAGTTGTTACTTATTTATTAAACGCTACAGCAATTTTTGACCCAACTACTGCATTATTTTTTACTAATGCAATATTGGCATCCAGGCTTTTACCTTCTGTTAATTCTTTCACTTTTCCAAGTAAGAATGGTGTCACGTTTTTACCTTGAATACCGTTTTCTTCTGCTTCTACTAAAGCTTTTTCAATGATTCCTGTAATGAATGAATGCTCAAGTGCTTCAGACTCTGGAATTGGGTTAGCAATGACAGCTCCACCTTTTAAGCCTAATTGCCATTTTGCACGTAGCATTTCTGCCACTTCCTCTGGTGTATCAATCTTGAAGTTGACATCAAAACCGCTTTGACGTGTGTAGAATGCTGGTAGCTCATCTGTACCATATCCAACAACTGGTACACCTTTTGTTTCAAGATATTCTAAAGTTAAACCAATATCTAAAATTGATTTAGCACCCGCACAAATTACAGCAACATTTGTTTGTGCTAATTCTTCTAAATCTGCTGAAATATCCATTGTTGTTTCAGCACCACGGTGTACGCCACCAATACCGCCAGTTACAAAAATTTCAATACCAGCTAGCTCCGCACAAATCATTGTTGCAGCTACAGTTGTAGCTCCTAATTTTTTTGATGCTAAAAGATAGCCTAAGTCGCGACGAGATGCTTTTGCTACGCCTTGAGCATTACCGAACATTTCAAGTTCTTCATCTGATAAACCAATTTTAATTTTACCATCGATTAATGCAATAGTTGCTGGTACTGCACCATTATCACGAACAATTTGTTCCACTTCACGTGCTGTTTGAACATTTTGTGGATATGGCATTCCGTGTGAAATAATTGTTGATTCTAATGCTACGATTGGTAAGCCTTTTGCTTGTCCTGCTTTTACTTCTTCTGATAATACGATGAATTCTTTCATGTTGTTATTCCTCCATTTCATTGTTTAACAAATCAACTGATAGCTCAGGTCTTACTGTATATGGGGATGCAAGCGTATTTTTGGCATTCGTTAAGCCTGCATCAATACATGTTGCAAAGGATTGCCCAGTAAGCCAGCTGTGGATTACAGCACTGACAAAGGCGTCTCCTGCACCTGTTACATCTTCAATTTTTTCTACAGCTTTAGCTGTAAAATGACTTGGCTTCGTTGTAGTGGAAGCTGCATACACACCCTTGCTACCCGCTGTAATAATTACATGTTCAGCACCTAATGTAAGAAGTTGCTGTAAAGCCTTTTCGTAGTGTGCTGAGTTTTCGATTTTATGACCTACAATCGTCTCAGCTTCATCTGTGTTACAAATAAACCATGTTACCCCTTGTAACGTATCCGGTAATCGATTCATTTTGGGCGAAGATACCGGTACGATGACAAATGGAATGTCACGGGCAATCGCAACCTGCTGTATGTAAGCAACTGTTTCTTTTGGACAGTTTAAGTCCATAATAAAGCAGCCCGCATTCATGAGCATTGCCTCATGTTTTTTTAGCAAACTTGGCAATAAAAGATCATATACTTCCATATTTGCTACTGCTAGTGCTAGCTCGCCCTGCTCATCCATAACCGCAGTATAGGAACCCGTCGAAGCGTCAGGTAGCTGCTCCACATAACGTAAATTCATAAATGGCTCTGAAGCTTCTTGGATCACTTGCCAATCAGCATCTTTGCCGGCAGTAGTCAGCAATGTTACTTGATGATTTAATCTACCTAAATTTTCAGCAATGTTTCGGCCAACACCACCTACACTAAATGAAGAGCTAGCAGGATTGGAAGTACCGAATTGGACATTCCCTTTTACATGAAATTTTCGGTCAAGATTGGCTCCACCGATACAAATAATTTCATTTTCCTCAGGCAAAATATATGCACGACCTACAATTTTCCCTTGCTTCGTTAAGCTCGACACTAAATTAGCAAGGACTGGTCGAGATAGCTTCATCTTATCTGCCATCTCTTGCTGAGACATAAACGGATTCTGGCGAATTAATGCAAGGACCGCCTGTTCTCTTTCATTCATAGCATCACCTTTTATTATATTTGTTTACATTATAAACTTTTGTTTGGTTGATGTCAAAAAATTTTTTAATAAAAAAAGTTGAAAGCGATATGATACTGGCTTCAACTTTTTGTTGTGATAACTATTGCTTCAATGAAATTAAGGTGTCGTGTTAAATAAAGTATGGCTTTTCGGTATAACGAGGGGGGATTTCCGTTCCAACTGGGCGCTTTCCTGTGGGCGCCCAATGAGCCGCTTCAGGGTCTCATCTGCGTGAAAGCGATAGCGGCGGAAATTCGGGGTTTTGCGGCGTTCTTTACTTGGTAGGCGGCGCAATTTCGGGGGTTTGCGGCGTTCTTTGCTTGGTTAGCGGCGCAACTTACACTTTTAGCGGCGAATTCCAATATAACCTGGACAAATATTTTCTGTGCGAAAGCGAAGTGTAACGTAGCGGCAGCAACAAATATTTTCTGTGCGAAAGCGTAGCGCAGCAACAACAAATTCGGAGGAACGGCTCACTGCTGTAAAATGCCAATCGTTGATAAAATTTTAAGAAACGACGATAGCAACAAGAGTCTCACCTTAAGCAAAGCGAGTAGCTAATTATCAAGTATTGGCATGATAAGGTGTTTGTTTTTTCACGATGATGACAAATAAACTTGCCAATGCACAGAACATCCCAGCAAGGAAAAAGGCCCAAGTATATGAATTGAAAAACTTATAGATGAGGCCTCCACCAAAGGCAGCAACTGCAGCTCCTGCTTGATGAGATGCGAAAATCCACCCATAAATAATGCCACTTTTATTTGTACCAAAAATTTGTCTAGAAATACTGATCGTTGGAGGCACTGTTGCAATCCAATCTAATCCATAAAATATTGTAAAGATTGTCAGTAAAGTGAACGACCCTTGCATTAATGCATATGGAAGTAAAAGGAGAGACGTTCCTCTTAAAAGGTAATACCAAAACAATAACCATCGATTATCAAAACGATCAGACAGCCACCCTGATAAAGTAGTGCCTACAAGATTAAACACTCCCATAAAAGAAAGAAAGGATGCAGCGGTTACGAAAGGGACACCAAAGCTAATACAGTATGAAACAAAATGAGTACCCACTAATCCACTAGTTGAAAGTCCACAAATAAAAAAACTTCCCGCTAATAACCAAAATTCTTTCTTCTTTATTGCCTCAAATAAACCATTAAAAGCATTACTAATCGGATTTTTCTTATGATCCTCTTGTTGCATTTCTAAATCTTCTTCCATTCCATAAGGAAGAATCCCAATATCCTGTGGCTTATTTTTAATAAATATTGAAATAGTGATGAACATAACAATACTTAAAATGAGAATTAATCCAATCGCCCATCGCCAAGAATAATGTTCAATAATAATCGCCAATAAGGGTAAGAGAATTAACTGCCCTGTTGCAGTACTCGCCGTTAAAATCCCAACTGCCAACCCTCTACTTTTCACAAACCAATGATTGGCTACATACGGACTTAACACCGTTAAAAAAAGACTTGCTCCTAAACCAATAATACCGCCCCATATAACGATTAACTGCCATGATTGAGTCATGAAAAGCGTAAGCATCATGCCAATGAATAATGTAGCCATCGCACCTAGCATCATTTTCTTTAAACCCGCTATTTCTAGTAATGCCGCCATAAAAGGACCCGAAAAACCATATAAAAATAGACTCACTGCAAAAGCTAAGGCAATTAAAGATCGATCCCAATTAAATTCTTTTTCAAAGGAGTCTATAAATACCCCTGATGATGACATTGTAATCCCTGCAACAATAATTGAGAAAAAGGTTACGACTAAAATAAACCAGCTATAATGAATACGTTTCATCTTGACACCTTCATTTCTTAAAAAAATTTTTAAAAGATTGCAGCTCAATACATGTATATGCATATATTACTGGAGTAAATGCCTTTCGGAAACATGTATATACATATATAATCTTAGTAATCACTTTTATTACTGTCAAGAAACATTTTCCAACTTAACAAAATAAATCAATAGGGCTACTATTATATTGAACCAACTCGAAAAGGGGTACGGAGCAATGAATAATATAGATTACACACAAATATGTGTATGTGCAAACCTTCGAAAAAAAACACGAGTCGTGACACAATTGTATGATAAATTACTACAGCCCACTGGCTTAAAAGTTACTCAATACTCAATGCTAGCAAATATCGATCATCAACAATCAGTTTCCATAAGTCGACTAGGTGAAATTTTGCTACTCGATCAAACAACCATTACACGTAATATTAACTTGTTAAAGCAAAATGGCTATGTAGATTTAACAAGAGATCCGCAAGATGCTCGAGCAAAGGTCATTACACTAACTGATAAAGGGGTTGAAAAATTAAACGAGGCTGCTCCAATTTGGCAAGATATCCAAGAAAGAATTATCAATGATATCGGCATAGAGAAGTACGAGGACTTTTATGAAACATTGAAAACTATTCAAAAAATAATTCAATCTTATGATGAAGAATAAATAAACGAACCTAAACAAAAGAATCCATTTTGAAAATGATTGATCAAAATGGATTCTGCATGTTGATTATGTCAATTAAGTATAGCTCTTCGGCAAAACGAGGGGTTGATTTCCGTTCCGGCTGGGCGCTTTCCTGGGGGCGTCCAGCCTTCACTCTAATCAACTAAAACATTAATATTCAATAAGTGTTTTTATGTTTAAGTCGCCAATTTTTGCACGACCATTCAGCTCTTTTAACTCGATTAGGAAGGCACAGCCAACAACTTGACCACCTAGTTGTTCAACTAAACGCACTGTCGCTTCAACTGTACCACCAGTCGCAAGTAAGTCATCACAGATTAATACTTTTTGACCTGGTTTAATCGCATCTTTATGCATTGTTAGTGTATCTATACCGTATTCAAGACCGTAGTCAGCACTGATCACTTCACGTGGTAATTTTCCTGGCTTACGAACAGGCGCAAAACCTATTTCAAGCGCATAAGCAACTGGACATCCGATAATGAAGCCACGAGCCTCAGGACCTACCACAATTTCAGCACCTAATTCTTTTGCGTAACTTACAATTTGGTCTGTTGCATATTTGTATGCAGCACCGTTATCCATAATTGTTGTAATATCTTTGAAGCTAATGCCCTCTTTCGGCCAGTTTTCAACCGTTGTTACGTATTGCTTTAAATCCATGTTATTGCTCCTCCTACGAAACTTATTCGTATATTAATGTAATCGTTCATCAAACCATTGTTTTAATTCTATATAAGGGGCATATACTAGCTTCTGCTCCATTTCAATCTGTTCTGAACGCTGTTTGTAAGACGGTGCCTCTGTAAGTGCCTGTTTTGGTGCATTCACGTTGACAGTCGTCAGTCCACTCTCCATTTTAACAAAATCAAGTTCAAAAAACACCTGTGTCATAAATTTTAATGCATCTAACGGCCAACCTGTATGTTTAGCTAATTCAGCCAAATGCATATTTAATGGAAAGGCAGGGCGATTTTTCAAAAACTTATAATACCAGGAGAATTGCTCACGTGTAGGCAATCCATTGAAGTACTGAGAATCAGGCATGTAAAAATGTGCATATATACGGGAAGGAGCTGTTTTCCGTAAGACATTTTCTAACATTTGAACATTTTGTGGCAAATCCAGTAGGACGATATAATTGCTTTGCTCTACATTTGAAAGCGTAGGATCTACTGCTAGGATTGGTACACCAATTAGCGACTGGTAATAGGTAATCGTCTCTGAACGGAAGGCGATAAATGTTGCCTCCTCTTTTGGGACCGTATTTAACCAGCGGGATGTTTGGCGAATACCACGAATATCAAATAATTGCCATTCAGTCGTTTGGACATCTTCTATCATAAATTGTGCTTTTTTACGTCCTTGCCATTCGTTAATTTGTAAATCCCCTGTAAATGAAACTTTAATTCCATATGTTAATTCGTCGTGTAGATGTCCTTTATTAAATCCAACACTATCTAATTTTTCATAGCCATCCGTCAATTCTATTTTTATATGATTTTCCGCTGCTCCAATTTTTCGCATGGAGGATATCTCCACATCTTCGAGCACATAAACAGGCTTCGGAAAATCAGTACCATATGGACCAAGCGTTGAAATCTCTTCAATGGCATCTGCTGAAATTTCATCCATTTTTAGTGGTATATCAATATTGAGTACAGGTGTCAATTGCTCTTCTGATAAACATGCTCTCGCTTGAGCATCTAAGCGTGATCTTAATTCATCCACATGCTCAATAGATAATGTCATCCCCGCTGCCATAGGGTGCCCACCAAAATGAGGTAATATGTCTCTATTTTTCGCTAATTCATTATATAAATGGAACCCTTCTATACTACGGGCTGAACCTTTAGCTGTTCCTTTTTCATGGTCTAGTGAAAGTACAATTGTTGGACGATAATAAAGCTCGACAAGACGAGATGCGACAATTCCTACTACTCCAGCATTCCAGCCTTCTCCAGCAATAACTAAAACGAGTGACTCCCCAACCTTTTTATCTGATTCAATGAGAGCAATGGCCTCATCTGTAATACTTTTTACGATATCTTTGCGCTCACTATTACACGTATTAAGCTGTTTCGCTATTGCTATTGCCTTAGCATTATCCTCAGCCATTAATAGCTCTACACCTGGCGCCGCTTCTCCTAGACGACCAACAGCATTTAAGCGCGGTCCAAAGTAAAAACCGATTGTTTCTTCGCTAATTTTAGCTTGCTCTGCACTGGCTACTTCACACATTGCTTGTACCCAAGGGCTGAGTGAACGGCGCATTTCTTCTATTCCTCGTTTTACTAGGTAGCGATTTTCATCAACTAATGGTACTAAATCCGCTACTGTTCCAATAGCTACATATTCAAATAGCTGCGTTGGCAGTTCTCCATATAGAGCATGTGCTAACTTAAAAGCTACCCCTACACCTGCAAGATCGCCAAATGGATAATGTCCTTCTGGTATACGAGGATGTAAAATAATATCGGCAGGTGGTAATTCATCGCCTGGTTCATGGTGATCTGTAACGATAACATCCATACCTAGTTCCTTCGCAATTCGAATCGGTTCAATGCCTGAAATACCATTATCAACTGTTATAATTAGCTGAACACCCTCGTCATGTGCTTCACGAAATAGCACCTCATTCGGTCCATAGCCATGAATAAAACGATTCGGTATTTTAAACGATACATCGGCACCTAGATCAAGCAACACATTCAGCATTACTGTCGTGCTTGAGACACCATCCGCGTCGTAATCGCCAAATACAAGGATTTTCTCTCCGTTTTCAAGCGCATGCTCTATACGTGCCACAGCTTCTGCCATACCATGCATTAAAAACGGATCATGGATACTTGCTTCTGTCATATTTAATAAGCTCTCTGCGTCAGCAGTTGTTTCGCAGCCTCGAGCTGCTAAAATTTTCGCTGCAATCGCAGAAAGTTGTAGGTCATTTTGTAATGTTTGGACAAGCTTAGCGTCTGGGTGCTCTACCTGCCATCTCTTTTTCGATAGAATCATCTTTTCACTTCCTTACGTAGGCTATTATACAGAAAATCTAACCTATCCGCACTATTTGTCAGAATGATAGTTTTATCCATTAGATTTTCAATTCAATCCGTTGGTTTTACTAAACTACTCGAAGGATAGAAGTCAGAGTGACAGATAGAGGAGTCAAAGTCGTGGTTAGAACCGTCAGAGTCGTTGTTAGAAGAACCGAAGTCGTGGATAGAACAGCCGAAGTCGTGGATAGAACATCCAAAATCGTGGTTAGAACAGCCGAAGTCGTGGATAGAACATCCAAAATCGTGGTTAGAACAGCCGAAGTCGTGGATAGAACATCCAAAATCGTGGATTGAACAGCCGAAGTCGTGGTTAGAACAGTAAGTCGTGGATAGAACCGTCAAAGCCTTGGGTAGAACCTCAAAGTCATGGATAGAGCCGCCAAATTCATGGGTAGAACCTCAAAGTCGTGGATAGAGCCACCAAAGTCGCGGATGGAACCGTCAAAGCCTTGGATACCAGTCTCAAAAGAAAAAAGCCTACTCCATTAAAGAGTAGACTTCTGAAACACACCTTTTGAAGCAAATACTAATGCTTCAACCTTATCTAAATCACCTTCATGCAATGCTGTCACGATCGCACTACCAACGATTACGCCATCACTAAGTGCCCCCATGCTAACCACTTGCTCGGGTGTTGAAATTCCAAAGCCAGCTAGTACTGGTATTTGACTTGCTTCACGTAAGCGAGCAAAATGATCATGTAAATCATTTGCAAAGCTTGTGCGAGCCCCTGTGATTCCATTGACTGTCACAGCATAAACGAAGCCTTGACTAGCAGCCGCGATACGTGCAATTCGCTCTGGAGGACTTGTTAACGATACAAGTTGAACGATGTCGATACCTTGAGGATTTAATGTGTCACGTAAAACGGCACTTTCTTCAAGTGGTACATCAGGAACGATTAATCCTTTAACGCCCCCCGCTACACAAGCCTTCGCGAAAGACTCTAACCCAAAAGCTAAAACAGGATTAAAATAAGTCATAACAACTAACGGAACTTGAATTTCTTCTTTAAATGAAGCTAATGCTTCTAGCACTTTACGTAATGTCACACCTTCTGCTAAAGCCCGTTCACCTGCTTGCTCTATCGTAGGCCCATCTGCTACAGGATCCGTGAACGGTATCCCAACCTCAATGGCCGTTACACCCATTTGCTGTAACTTCAGGATCGTTGGCTTCAAAGTTTCCAGTCCTCCATCGCCCGCCATAATATATGGTATAAATGCTTTATTACCAGCGATCTTCGTTTGTTCAATTGCCTGCTGTAGTGTTGTCATTACATATCTCCTCCTAATGCTTTACGAACAGTATGAACATCTTTATCTCCTCGGCCGGATAAGCACACAACAATGATGTCATCTGTAGACATTGTCTTCGCAAGTTTTGCTGTATAGGCAATGGCATGAGAGCTTTCTAGCGCAGGTAGTATACCTTCTGTTCTACACAGTAACTGCAAACCCTCAAGTGCTTCACTATCTGTAATCGCATCAAATGTAACACGCCCAATATCATGTAAATAACAATGCTCCGGGCCCTTCCCTGGATAATCTAAACCAGCTGAAATAGAATGTGCCTCTTGCACAAAGCCATTTTCATCTTGTAATAAATACATGTATGCACCGTGTAAAACGCCTAGTTGTCCACCAGCGATTGCTGCTGCATGCTTTCCTGTCTCAATGCCACTGCCTGCAGCCTCTACTCCGTATAGCGCTACAGTTTCATCGTCGACAAAAGGATGGAACATACCGATTGCATTACTACCTCCACCTATACAAGCAACGACTGCATCTGGTAAACGCCCTTCCTTAGCTAAAATCTGTTCTCTAGTTTCAACGCCAATTACACGCTGGAAATCCCTAACGATTTTTGGGAATGGATGTGGTCCTAAAGCTGAGCCTAAAATATAATGAGTATCTTCAACATTTGTCACCCAGTAGCGCAGTGCTGCATTGACAGCATCCTTCAATGTTTTTGAACCTGTTTCTACAGACTCCACTTTTGTACCGAGTAACTCCATGCGAAAGACATTCAATTGTTGACGTTCTATATCCTCCGCTCCCATAAATACAACACATTCAAGATTCAATAATGCGCATGCAGTTGCCGTTGCCACCCCGTGCTGCCCTGCACCTGTTTCTGCCACTATTTTCTTTTTGCCCATTCGTTTTGCAAGAAGCGCTTGACCAATCGCATTATTAATCTTATGGGCTCCAGTATGATTTAAATCTTCACGTTTTAAATAAACCTTCGCGCCGCCTAGCTCTTTTGTTAAATTTTCTGCATAATACAATGGCGTCTCACGGCCAACGTATTGTTGTAAATAATAGGCCAATTCCTCAGTAAATGTTTGATCATTCATTGCCTCATCATAGGCCGCCTCTAATTCCAACAAAGCTGTCATTAATGTTTCCGGAACAAATTGTCCACCAAATTTCCCATAACGCCCTTCCTTTGTCGGTACACTATTTGCAATTGAATTTACCATTATACTCTTCCCTTCTTCACTGCCTGTATAAATGCGTTTATTTTTACTATGTCTTTTACACCGTCTGTCTCTACGCCACTCGATACATCTACCATAAATGGCGACACAAGTGATACTGCTTCTTCAATATTTTCAACTTGCAAACCACCTGCTAAAATTAGCTTTTCTCGTGGAATCCCTACCATCTCTAAGAGGGTCCAATCAAACGTGTGACCACTGCCACCTTTAAAATCTGTCCCTGGTGCATCAAATAAGTAATAGTCTACATCATAGTTAGCAGCAGCCTGAACATCTTCAATACCTCTTACGGATAAAGCTTTAATGGCTGGATAACCTTGCTGACGAATAAACTCCGGAGATTCTTCCCCATGATATTGCACATAATCTAATGGCACGCTTTCTACCGCTGTACGTAATTCCGCTGCGCTTGGATTAACAAAAACACCGATTTTTAAAACGCCCTCTGGCACATGTTTGGCTAATTGCTGTGCCTGTTCAACCGTCACTCGTCGTTTACTTGGTGCAAAGACAAAACCAATTACATCCGCTCCTGCCTCTACCGCTGCCTGCACATGCTGTTGTTCCTTCAGTCCACAAATTTTTACCTTCGTCATACAGATGCCCCCACCTTATTGACCTGTAAACTTTTTAGCGCAGTACCTGCATCACCACTGCGCATTAATGACTCACCTACAAGAACGCCACTAGCCCCCATGGCTGCCACTACTTTAGCGTCTTCTTGCGTCCAAATCCCACTTTCACTTATTAATACTTTCTCTCCTTCGAACGGAAAAGCTTCTGCAATTTCACGTGTCCGTTCCAGGCTCACCTCAAAGGTACGTAAATCACGGTTATTGACGCCAATTAGCTTGGCCCCCACTGCAATAGCACGTTCAAGCTCCTCTAAATCATGCACCTCCACTAAGACCTCTAGATTTAAGCCTGTTGCATAGCTATATAGATCGCGTAATGCCTCATCTGTTAACGCGGCTACAATTAGTAAAATAATAGATGCACCTGATGCCTTTGCAAATCGAATTTGCACACGATCGATCATAAAGTCCTTACAAAGAAGTGGCGTTTGAACAGCATTTGCAACTGCAGCTAAATCATCAAAGGAGCCTTTAAAAAACTTTTTATCTGTTAAAACAGAAATGGCCGCTGCTCCAGCTTCTGCATAAGTTTTTGCCTGCGCCACTGGGTCTGCCCCTTCTGCGATAAGCCCCTTTGAAGGGGAAGCACGCTTCATTTCAGAAATAACCTGTAATGTTTCAGCTTTTCTCAATCGTTCAAATAATGACGGACGCAGATTTTCTGTAAAATTAGCTAACGGGTCGGGCTGTTCAAGTAAAGCACTAACTTCAATCTTTTTTTGTTCGAGAATTTTATTTAAGATATTCATTGTTGGACCTCCACTCTTTTAATATGCTCACTATAAGTGACGACTGCCTCTAATTTTTGAAGGGCACGACCGCTAAAAATACTATCCTTCGCCATTTCTACACCTTCTTTAACAGTTTCAGAAATTCCATAGCTGAACAACCCAATACCAGCATTCAATAAAACCGTGTCAAAGTAAGCACTTTGTTCACCAGCTAATAATTTACGCATAATAGCGGCATTTTCATCTGCATTGCCTCCACGAATGGCCTCTATTGGTGCATAGCTAAGACCCGCATCCTCTGGAGTTAAAGAAAAAGGAATCAAGTCTCCTTTATCTACTAAGACAAAAGTATTTTGGCCAGCTAGTGACGCCTCGTCTAAACCTAGTGGCCCAGAAACGACCATTGCACGTTCACGCCCGAGCATTTGTAATACCGAAGCATACTCCATGACAAAATTCGGACGGTTAATGCCGGTAAATTGCGTCGATAAAGGCACTGGATTCGTAAGTGGACCGACAAGATTAAATATAGTTGGCTTGCCTAGTGCCCGACGTACCTCGCCGATTCGCTTTAATTTTGGATGCACATTTGGAGCATATAAAAAGGCTATTCCTTCTTTCTCTAACAGCTCAACAGTTTGCTCAATGGAAATATTCGTATGAATACCGAGTGCTTCCAAAACATCAGAGCTTCCGGATGCCGAAGAAATTTTGCGATTCCCGTGCTTCGCCATTTTGACACCTGCCCCTGCTAACACAAAGGCGCAAGCCGTACTTATATTAAATGTATTAAGACCATCACCACCGGTTCCGCAATTATCCATATAGATCCCAGCTTTTGCTGGTACGTCTAGTGCAAAGGAACGCATAACGGTAGCTAATGCCGCTACTTCATGTGCTGTTTCACCTTTAACAGATAATGCTGTTAAAAAGCTTGCAATTTCTTCCTTCGGTGTGTCATCTTGGAACATCCATTTTGCTGCCTTTAGCATTTCCTCATACATTAAATGCTCTCGTTGTTGTATTTTTTGACGAATACCATCCATTAATGTGGACCTCCTTCTTTTTCAAGTAGCTGTAAAAATTCCTGTTGGTCCTCTTCTATTTGTTTTAAACTTTCATCGACATTTGTGTATTTGGTCACCGTTACAGTTGTTTGCAGATGCATCGTTTCATTTTCTATGACAATGGATTTCCCTGTTAAAGCAAAATCAAGATGACCGTTAAAACCAATAAATCCAAGAGCTCCTCTAAATATCTCCGTAACTTGATTAGTTTTCCCAAAATAGTCCCTTGCCTGTTCTTTTGGCATACTTGCTGATGCAAAAGGTGGTAACGTCGCAGCTAATACATCCAGTGCATGGAGCATCGGTAATATTTGCCCTTCGACTCTCGATGCCATGTGTAATGCATGCTTTGAGCGTTCAATTCTCATCGCCTCAATGACTTGAATGGAATCTCGGAAGCACACAGACTGTAACTCTTGTCGCACGGCAGAAACAAGTACAGCATGTGACTTCCTAATATTTGTGTTTTCATAGAGCTTTCGTTCATGTTCTAAATCTTCACCTTTTGTGGAACCTCTTGGATATGTCCCCTCTGTTGGTGTTGCAATCACACGCTCACCTTTTACACGAATTAGGCTTTCAGGAGATGTTCCTAAAACAACATGATCCTCAAACTCTACATAATACATATACGGAGCAGGATGTTTTTTACGCAATTGACGATATAAAGCGAAAGCATCTCCTTGTAAATTTGCTAAAAAACACTTTGATAAAACGACTCTTGTAATATCTTCATCTAAAATAGCCTTGATAGATGTAAGAGAATTTGCAAATTGTTCATTCGTAGACGATTCAAAAGGTTCATAGCTACAAGTTGTATCCTCATCCTCCCTACCGTTTAAAAGTTGCTCTGCCAACTCTTCTAAATTTGGTTCTTTTTTTTCTGCATCGATATTTGTGTGAATCAAAGTAACCTCATCTGTTACATGATCAAACACAATGACCGTCTCATACACATGGAAATGCACATCTGGGAGCTGCACTTTATCCTGAGCAGTTGATAAAATCGTTGTTGCATCATGACCAATATAACCAACAGCTCCTCCTGAAAACGGGAATTGTGTCGTATTGGATATACGCGGCATTAATCTTTTCAATAAAACAAACATATCGCCCTTATGTGTATAGGTGTTTCCAGTCTTATATGAATATTCCTGAATCTCCTCTCCATAGCCTTTATACGTTTTTCTTGGATTAGCACCAATAAAAGAAAAACGTCCTGCTCCCTCATGCTGTGCTGAACTCTCAAGTAAAAATTTACGCTTCCCTTGTAGGCGTCTAAAAATTAAAATCGGTGTTAAAGAATCAGCATTAATGGTTTTCATTTTTGTTCTTGAACTCGTCGATTGCATAATTACCAAGCTCCTTTTCTAAAAAACCCACTATTGTTTGACTTACAAATGTTTAGCTGCTGAATCGTTTTTTGTTGAATAAAAAGGATCATCATCATAGCGTAGGGTTGATTTCCGTTCCGGCTGGGCTCTTTGCCGCTGACGCACAGATAAAACATTTGTTGCTGGCGCTTCGCTTTCGCACAGAGCAAAGCTCCCAGGGGGCGTCCTTCTTTTTTTGACCTAACCACCGCCGATAATGTCTACAAATTTATTAGTAATATCTTCGGAGCATTCATCCCATGCAAATAGAAGCAATAAAAAAAGTCCTCTGCAAATAGGATTTTTCCTAATTGCAGAGGACGATCATGACCGCGTTGCCACCTCATATTAGAGCATATTTGCTCTCCCTTATGTGCTCAAACTTAGTTCGTCAGTAAAATTGACATATCTTCTTAATTAATGTAAAAAGATTTGTCTAAGTCGAAGCACCCCCTATAACGTGGGGAATCCGTTCGCTATTATCAAGTCCGCCTTGGCGTAATAACATCCGGCGTTCAGTAGGTGTGTTTGTATACCCACTGGATGAAGATAATTAGCGACTCTCATAAGTCCATTCACATAAGCTACAAATCAGTTCGCACCAGCCACTGACTCTCTAAATTGCACACTTACGCTACTACTCTTATTCAACAATTTCTCAGCTATTCTCATCTAAACTCAGCTCATCTGTTCTAAGGCTGACCTCGCTCCCGAGACCAACTACCTTGTATCGAACAAAAAAGTTAGCCTTATTTTATGCCAAGCTATGAAAATTGTCAATCAATTCAGAGAAAAAGGAAAATGTTGAAAGGACTTTTGAAATTATATAATAGGAAAAATCACCTTCTATCTGCACCAAAAAAGGGAATTAAACTACCTACTTTTGAGAATTTATCAAGTATTGACCTTGTAAAAATATCAAGTTATAGTAAATTCAGACCATTGATTCTCTAATACATTAAAGAAGGTAGGAACGAATATGTCCGTTCGAAAAAAACTAAATATAGGTTTTATTTCACTCACTTGTTTACTTTTAATATCAAGTATTATTGCATTTTTTCAATTTAAGTCAGTTGAAGGAGATATAGTAGAGGTACTTGATCACAGAATCGTGCAAATTGAATTAACAGAGGAAATACAGCAACAGCTTGCCTCACAGGGGCTTTTTTTACGTTCCTATATTCTGAATAGTAAGGATGAGACGACAAAATCAAATTTAGAACGTTATGAAAAACAATTACCAGAAACAATCCAAGAACTTTCAGGCATTGTTCGTTCCGATTACACAAAAAATATTATGAAGCAAGTAACCGAATTACAGCAAGATTTACTAACAAGTTCTGATAAAGCAGTGCAAGCATTTAATAGTGGAAATACAGATTTAGCTTTATCATACATAAATGGAGAAGTTACAAAAAGCAACAAAGAAATTTACACACTGACAAATGATTTATTAAACTATCATGATGAACAGCTGCAAAAGGTTAAAAGTAGTGTTGTCCAAACAGTTGCACAAGCTATTATTATTTCTATTGCCTTACTTGTTTTAAGTGCAATTGTTGGTTTATATTTTATGTATTTTGTAAAAAGCTCCATCATTCAACCGCTTCATAAAGTGATTAATGCAGCCGATACGTTAGCACACGGTGACTTAACGATTGCTCAGCTTGAACATAACTCAAAAGATGAGATTGGTACACTTGCCAATGCAGTGAATGCGTTAAAACAGAATTTATCTGTACTACTTAAAAATGTTCAGGACAACGCGACACAATTATCTGCCGCTTCTGAAGAGCTTTCCGCTAGCACTGTGGAAGTGACAACAACTTCAAGCGACATCTCACATCGAGTACAAGACACGTCAAACCATCTAACTTCATCTGCTAGTGCCTCTCAACAAAGTGCTCTAGCTATGGATGAAACAGCTGCTGGTGTACAACGAATTGCTGAGGCTACTCAAAATTTGCATCACAATGCTATAAATATGACACAGCTTGCTAATACCGGGGGGGAAACTATTACGAATGCCAAGGAGCAGATGGATACAATTTCTGAGTCAACTACACGAATTGCCGATTTAACGCAAAAGCTAAGTAAGCAATCTGAAGAAATCGGGCAAATTACAAAAGTAATTACGGCTATTACTGAACAAACAAATTTACTGGCGCTCAATGCTGCCATCGAAGCAGCACGAGCTGGTGAGCACGGCAAAGGCTTCGCGGTTGTAGCAGATGAAGTACGAAAGCTCGCTGAAGAATCCAAGCAATCTGCTGGCCAAATTGTCGCCCTTACAAATGAAATTCAAACGGATACAAAAAACGTTGCCACTGCTGTGCATGAAGGATTAGTATCTGTGCAGGATGGTGTAGCAAAAATTCATGAGGCCGGTGATGCATTCGATTCTATTACAGAGTCTGTGCAAACATTTACTGACCAAATTGAAGATATCTCAGCCACTTCGGAACAAATCTCAGCTAGTGCTGAAGAAGTAGCTGCCTCTGTAACAGAAATTGCAAATGGTGCGAGTATTTCTGCTAGCAACTCACAAATCATTGCTGAAGCAGTAGAAGAGCAAGCTGCAACAATGCAGCAGGTGAATGAGGTAGCTGAGGAATTAAGCAATAACGCTCAGCAACTCCAAGCATTACTTCTGCAATTTAAACTTTAACTTCTTTCAGTAATTGTTTTGGTAGCGAAAGCGAAGCGTCAGCTACAATTGTTTTATGTAACGTAAGTGAAACGGCAGTTACAATTATTTCCTGCCGCTACGCTTTCGGTACAAATAGACATTTATTGAAAAAGTTATAGTCTCCGGACGCAATTATGCCGAGGCATAATTGATTAAATGAAACAAAAAGAATCTGCTACTTTCCAAAGAAAGCAAGCAGATTCTTTTCTTTATAAAAAACAGGGAAAGAAATGTTTCCTTTCCCTGTTTTAAAGACTTATGTTAAACAGTAGGCTCGTCAGTACCCCATTGTTTTTTCTCTTTTTTGTGTATTTGACCATCTGATTTTTTCATTTCACGAACTTTAAGTGAATACCAGATTTGTGCAGCAATACAAATTGAAGAATACATACCTGTGATTAAACCAATTAATAACGCGATTGAGAAGTTTTGAATCGACGGTGCTCCTAAAATAAGGAGTGACACTGTAACGATAATAACCGTTAACACTGTGTTAACAGATCGACCCATCGTTTGACGTAGAGATTTGTTAACGATATCCGCTAACACTTCACGGTCTTTAATCGTATCATATCGATCTAAGTTTTCACGCATCCGGTCAAACGTAACGATCGTATCATTAATAGAATAACCGACAATCGTCAGTACAGCTGCAATAAACGTAATATCAACTTCTAAGCGCATGAAACTAAATACAGCAACAATTAAGAATACGTCATGTAGTAACGAGACAATCGCCCCAACACCCATGCGCCATTCGAAACGAACTGCTACATAGATAATGATACCGATAGCCGCAATTGATAATGCTTTAATAGCATTTTTCGCAAGCTCTTTACCAACAGTTGGCGATACTGTACTTACTCCAGGATCATGACCATATTTTTTGCCCGCTTCTTTTTTGAATTTTAAAATTTCCGCTTGCGATAGGTCATGGTTATAACGAATAACTGCGGAGTTACTCTTTTCACCTGTCAAAACGATATCTTCAGATGGGAAGCCAATACTTTTTACGTATTTAGCTACTTCTTCTTTAGTTAAAGTTTGTTCCGCTTCAATTTGCACACGAGTACCTTTTGTGAAATCAATACCCAGGTTTAAGCGGAAAATACCAAGAACCACTAAACCAGCCACTAGAATAGCTAATGAGAATGTATAGAATTTCTTACGGTTGTGTACAAAGTCAAAACGATCAAATTTCGTTGATAAATCTAAAGTACCGATATTTTCATCTAAGCTATGCTGTTTAGATTTTGCAATACCAAACCAAGCTGGATTACTGAAATAGCCACTGTTGACAAGTAAACCTAATAGTACACGAGAACCCCAAACAGCAGTTAGGAAGCTTAGTAAAATACTAATAATTAAAGTTGTTGCAAATCCTTTAACAGAGCTTGTCCCCCATTGGAATAATACAGCAGCAGCTAATAATGTAGTCAGCTGTGCATCTATAATTGCGGATAAAGACTCCTTCGAGCCAATTTGGAATGCTTGTTTAACCGAATAACCTACTCGTAGCTCTTCACGAATACGCTCCGCTGCTAAAATATTCGCATCAACTGCCATCCCTATACCGAGCACGATAGCTGCAATACCTGGCAGTGTTAACACTGCATTAATCCAGCCAAATACAACTAATACTAAAAAAGTGAAAATGGCAAGTGTAATGATGGAAATAAAGCCAGGTAAACGATAGTAGAATAGCATAAATAAGAAAATAATTACTACGCCCACAATACCAGCGAAAATTGTACTTTTCAGTGCTTGGTCACCAAATTGTGCACCAACTGAAGTAGAATAAATTTCATCAAGTTTTACAGGAAGTGCCCCAGCATTTAAAATACCCGCTAGATTTTTTGTTTCTTCAACTGTAAAGTTCCCGCTAATCATTACATCTGTTGTATTTAATGTTTGGTTAACTGTTGCAGCAGATGCATAACGAGGCTTCGCTTTTTGTGATTCAGCTTTATATGAATCAACACCATCTTCAAAGTCTAACCAAACAACGAGTAAATTTTGACCTGCTGGTTTAGCGGCAATTTTACTTGTTACATCAGCAAATTTTTTCGCATCTTTTAATGTTAGCGAAACAATTGGACGATTTTGCTGGTCAAAAGAATCTTTAGAACCACCTGGCTTTAAGTCATTACCATCCAGCAATACATTGTCATCGACATCACGGATTGTTAAATTTGCAGAAGTAGACAATAATTTACGTGCTGATTCTTGGTCTCCGACACCCGCTAATTGCACACGAATGCGGTTTTTGTCCTCAACCTGAATGCTCGGTTCACTTACCCCGATAGCATTTACACGTTCACCAAGAGCTGTTGCTGTTGCCGTCAAAACATCCGGTGTAATTTTGTCTCCCTTGTGTAATTCTTTCACCTCATAAAGAACCTCAAACCCGCCCTGTAAGTCAAGGCCTAGCTTAATGTCCTTTAAGACGCCGCCTACAGTCGTACCAATGGTTGCTGTAAAAATAACCATTAGTAATACGAATGCAACTATACGACTTTTTAGTTTCATTTATAAATCCTCCTCGAATTGGTGTAAGGCAATTCCTTACACTACAAACAAGTATAATAGCAAGTCCTTTTGAAACGTTTATTCCTCCTTTTCCTTTAGAATAATGTTGCCTGTGCTTCAAAAAGATTGCTCTACTTATTTCAATCGTTCATAACGCGCAAATTTATCCCTGTATTTGAATAGGTGTACTCCTCCAGATTTAGAAAAGAATTATTAGGAGGTATTTGAATAAATATACTTATACAAATAAAAAAAGCGCAACACACTCATTATGAAACACGTTGCGCTTGGTGTCAATTCAACACTTTTAGTATTCTTTTATTATTTGACAAATTTCACACATTCTTCTTAAGTTTTAACCGGACCAAGTAGCATTTTTAACTCTTCCGTATTCAATTCTGTAAACCATTCATTGCTTTGTAAAAATTCTACTTGATTAAATGATACGATATCAGATGGTGATACTGAAAAAATAGTGGAGATAATTTCATGTAAACGTAATTGTTCAATATTTTTTTTGCGCCATTTTTTTTCTATACAGAAGCGCCATAGTTCTTCTGCTGTAATCGCATCATATTGAAAATGTTTAAACTCTTCTATCTTACTATCAATTGCAGGACGAATTTTTTCAAATAGTTGCTCATACTGCATACTCATTTTGAATCATCTCCAATCAAAGTTGTATCGTAAGACATGTCTGCATACAAATAGTGTAAATGAATTTTTGTGGCTTGAGAAGGGACGGATGGCATGAGTTCTTTTGTACGGGGTACACTATTTTTAATGTTTGTGATTTTTTTATCTAAACTCTTTGGCTTCTTTTATAGAATGCAATTTATGCGTATCGCTGGTGAAGAGGCAGTCGGCATTTATATGACCGTCTATCCGGCATTCATTTTCTTCATCTCACTCATTCAACTTGGACTACCTATCGCTGTGGCAAAAATTGTAGCAGAGTTACTAGCAAAGAACAAACGCGAAGGCATCTATGGTGTTATGCGTACGGCTATACTTTGGTCATTTATTGGAATGATCATCTTTATGCCGATTGTTGCACTTACTATACCATATATCTCGACTACACTTTTACATAATGAACAAACAACAATTACGCTTTGGATTGCACTCTTTGCTGTACCAGTGTCAGTTGGTTCTGGCTTATTGCGCGCTTATTTACAGGGTATTGCGAAAATTACACCAACAGCTTGGGCTCAAATGATTGAGCAAATTATCCGCATTACCTTCATCACATTTACACTGCCTTTTGTGGCTGCCTATGATAACGCTGCCGTTACAGCAGCCTCTGCTATGGGTATTACGCTTCTAGCTGAAGTCGTTGCTTTCTTGTATTTGTGGATGCATTATATTGTCTCAAAGAAAAAATTATTGACACAAAAAAACAAAATTGAGGCTTATCCTTCCTCTCCGATGTTACGGATTGCCCTTCCTTCTGCAGGAAGCAAGCTATTTGGATCTTTTACTTGGTTTTTAGAGCCTATCATTTTTTTAAAGGCTTTAACAATGGCAGGATTGACAGCCTCCGCTGCAACAATTTTATATGGGGTTATTTCAGGTGTACTAGTCCCCCTATTATTATTCCCGGCTTTTGTGTCTGCAGCACTTTCGATCGTTCTTATACCAGCTGTTAGTGATGCCGTTGCACGTCAGCACATACCGCTCCTACAGGAACGTATTTCTGTATCATTGCGACTTTCATCATTAGTGGGCTGTGTTGCTGCTACGTACTTTTTCGTTCATGGAGACGACTTAGCTATGAAGCTCTTTCACTTACAAGAAAATCGTGGATATGTGAAAATATTGGCCCCTATTTTTTATTTTTATTATATACAAAGTCCATTGCACTCTATATTACAAGCAATCGGTGAGGCTCGTGCAGCAATGATGAACTCCATTTATGGTGGTCTTGGTAAACTCTTTGTCATGTTCGTACTTGCTTCTCAGCCTGGGATACAGGAAAAAGGTGCCGTTGTAGCAATTGGCTTTGGCGTTTTATTAACTTCATTTTTGCATATCGCAACAGTAAGACAGCGCAAAAATTTACGTGCTGGCTTTAGAATGTTTGTCGTGCCATATAGCTGCTTTATTGCTGTTTGTGTTACTCAGTATTTCCTGATGCAAATAATGCCACTGCCTTTTATTTTAAGTAGCTGTGTAACGTTGTTTTTACTATTTACTTTCTTATTATTCACCAATCAGTTGCGCATAACTGATTTGCGCTACCTTCGTAAGCTGGCCAAGAAAGTTTAAGATTCTTTCAGCTGGATATGAAGCCGATCTTCTTCCCAAACACAAAAAAATACTGTGTTACTATCCGTAATATTATTTTTAGCAAGCTCTGCTATTAACCAATCAGTATCTTTATGCAAGACCTGTAAATGCCTATCCTGAATATCACCGTCGATAATCAGTGGGTAAACAAATGCCTTTTCATCTTTTTGGTATACAGACAGATTGCCCGAGGGCTCTAGATAAGCATAAGCAATATCTGTAACGGAAGCATTTCCGTTTTCGCGTAATTGTTGACACAAATCATCTAAATTATAGCGTTGCTTGCGCATTTCACTTTCTAAAATGACACCATCTCTTATCAGTAATACTGGATCACCATCAACTAGATCACGGAATTTTTTACTTTTGAGTGAAATATATGCAGTTGTTATTTGTATGAAAAACAATATGATGATTGGTAAAATCACACTAAATAAAGGACTTTCGAAATCATCAAGTGCAAACGCAGCAACCTCAGCCATTAAAATGGATACAACTAAATCTATTACAGATAATTCGCCGACCTCACGTTTACCCATTAAACGAAAAATTATTAGGATAAACACATATAAAAAGCATGTTCTAAAAATAATCGTTAAATATTCTTCCATACAGTCACCCCCATAATATAAGGTGACCGTGTACGTTACTTTTTATACAAAAAAAGCCTTGTCAAAAATGAATTCTGCATTTTGACAAAGCTATTTATATGGTGTAAGGCGTTGTCCACTAATGTTGGACAACGCCTTTAAAATCAATTTTAGTCATTGTTAACTCGTCCGATTGCCTGACGATCAAATTTTACGCGCACATTGTCTGCGATTTTTAATGTTATAGTTGTGTCCTCAATTGAGTCAATCTCACCATGTAAACCACCGATTGTAATAACTTTATCTCCACGTTGCAAATTACCCTGCATATTTTGTGTTTCCTGCTGTCTCTTTTTGGCAGGGCGGATTAAAATAAACCACATTGCAACGAACATGATTAAAATCATGATTAAGCCAGAATATTGTTCCATCATTCTTGCCCCCTTTCTAATTCTCACTTTTTTAGTATAGACTATTCCACCCTAAAAAAGCGACGGACAAGCCCAATTTTTTTCTATATTACTAATATTTTTTCTAAGATAGACAATTTTTTGCTAGAAATATTCAAATTTCACACAAATTTACATGATTTTTTTACTAAATATTAGAAGTTCTTTGCGTTTGGTCCATTAAAGCCATATTTCTCGAAAAATTCTTCTCGGAAATCACCAAGACGGTCCTCGCGTATTGCCTCACGTACTTGTTCCATTAGCTTCAATAGGAAGTGTAAGTTATGGTAAGTCGTTAAACGGATACCAAACGTTTCTTCCGTACGAATTAGATGGCGGATATAGGCGCGTGAATAGTTTTTACATGTATAGCAATCACAGTTCGGATCAATTGGTCCGAAATCACGTGCATATTTTGCATTTTTAACAACTAAACGACCTTCAGATGTCATTAATGTGCCATTACGGGCAATACGTGTTGGTAATACACAGTCAAACATATCAATACCACGAATAGCACCATCAATTAATGAGTCAGGTGAACCGACACCCATTAAATAACGTGGTTTATTCGTTGGCATTAGTGGTGTTGTAAACTCTAACACTCGGTTCATAACATCCTTAGGCTCACCAACAGATAGTCCTCCAATTGCATAACCAGGGAAATCTAGCTCTACTAATGCTTCTGCAGAACGACGGCGTAACTCCTCATATTCTCCCCCTTGAATGATACCGAATAGACCTTGGTCTTCTGGACGTTTGTGTGCCTCTTTACAACGTTTAGCCCAACGAGTTGTACGGTCTACCGATTGCAGCATATAGTCATATGTCGCAGGGTAAGGTGGGCATTCATCAAAAGCCATCATAATATCTGAGCCTAAATCATTTTGAATTTCCATCGCCTTTTCTGGACTTAAAAACAATTTGTCCCCATTCAAGTGATTGCGGAAATGAACCCCTTCTTCTTCGATTTTACGGAATTGACTAAGTGAGAATACTTGGAAACCACCTGAATCTGTTAGAATCGGGCGATCCCAGTTCATAAATTTATGCAAGCCACCTGCTTCTTTAACAATATCATTACCTGGTCGTAGCCATAAATGATACGTATTTGACAGAATAATACCTGCATTCATGTCCTTTAATTCCTCAGGTGACATTGTTTTAACAGTTGCTTGTGTACCAACAGGCATAAAAGCTGGCGTTTCAAAAGAGCCATGTGGTGTATGCACGATGCCAAGGCGTGCTCCTGTTTGCTTACAAGTATGAAGTAGCTCATAACGAATTGCTGGTTGTGTCATATTATAAAAATCCCTCTCTTATCTAAAGTAAAAACAGTACTCCGATTTTTATCTTTATTCTCCTTTTGGACGAATAAACATAGCATCACCAAAGCTAAAGAAACGATATTTTTCTTCTACAGCTTGATGATATGCACTTAAAATTGTTTCTTTTGTTGCAAGCGTACTAACAAGCATTACTAGGGTAGACTTTGGTAAATGGAAGTTTGTGATTAAACCATCTACAACAGTAAATTCATATCCCGGATAAATGAAAATAGACGTCCAACCTTGTTCTGCTCGCACTTCGCCTTCATATTTAGAGCCGATAGTTTCTAATGTACGTGTAGAGGTTGTACCAACTGCAATCACTTTTCCACCATTACTCTTCACTCTATTTATGATAGATGCGGTTTCTTCCGTTACACTATAAAATTCTGAATGCATTTCGTGATTTTCAATTGAATCTACACTTACAGGACGGAAAGTTCCAAGTCCCACATGTAAAGTGATAAATACAACTTCGACCCCTTTTGCTTTTACTTGCTCAAGTAATTCTTCTGTAAAATGCAAGCCAGCAGTCGGTGCTGCAGCTGAGCCACGCTCTTTTGCATAAACGGTTTGGTAACGATCCTTGTCCTCTAATTTTTCACGAATATATGGAGGTAGTGGCATCTCACCAAGTTGCTCTAAAATTTCATAAAAAATCCCATTATATTTAAACTCAAATGTACGCCCACCATGATCAAGCTCTCCTGTACAAGTAGCTGTCAGTAAGCCATCTCCAAATGTTACAACTGTGCCGACTTTTACACGTTTAGCTGGTTTAACAAGTGTTTCCCATTCATCCGTACCTGCCATTTGCTTTAATAGCAGTACTTCTATATGAGCACCAGTTTCTTCTTTAACGCCCATTAAACGCGCTGGTAAGACTCTTGTATCATTTAACACAAGGCAGTCTCCCGCTTGTAGCTCATCTAAAATATGAGCAAAATGATGATGCTCTACATTTTGTGAGCCTGGCGTCACTACCATTAAACGACTAGCTGTTCGGTCCAAAAGTGGTGTTTGTGCAATAAGCTCTTCTGGCAATTCAAAATCAAAATCTTCTACACGCATGAAAATACTTCCTTCTTCTAGGTTTGTTGGGGATACTCATATCCAAAATGTTCGTAGGCTGAATGTGTTGCCACACGTCCACGTGGCGTACGCTGTATAAAGCCAATTTGCATCAAATATGGCTCATATACATCTTCAATCGTTACGCGTTCCTCGCCTATAGATGCTGCCAGCGTATCTAAGCCTACAGGGCCACCACGGAAGCGCTCAATCATATTGGTCACAAGTTTATGGTCAATATGGTCAAGTCCTCTAGGATCGACTTGTAATAGCTCAAGCGCTTGCTTAGCAAGTCCCTCCGTTATCATACCATCTCCGATCACCTGTGCATAATCTCGCACTCGTTTTAGCAAACGGTTAGCAATACGGGGTGTACCACGTGAGCGTGTCGCCATTTCAAGTGCTGCTACTTGCTCAATCTCAACATCAAATAAATGCGCACTACGTACAACAATTTCTGCAAGTGACGTATTATCATAATACTCCAACCTCAATAACACGCCAAAGCGATCCCTTAAAGGTGCTGATAATGCGCCAGCTCTTGTTGTGGCACCAACGAGTGTAAATGGCGGTAAATCTAGTCGTACAGAACGCGCTTCAGGGCCCTTACCAACGACAATATCTAAACAAAAATCCTCCATCGCAGGATAAAGCACCTCTTCTATTGCACGAGGCAGGCGATGTATTTCATCGATAAATAGCACATCCCCTGGTTCCAGTGAGCTTAAAATAGCTGCTAAATCTCCAGGACGTTCAATTGCAGGGCCGCTAGTCATGCGCACATTGACATTCATTTCATTAGCAATAACAGCAGCTAATGTAGTTTTACCAAGTCCAGGCGGTCCATATAACAGCACATGATCTAAACTTTCCTGACGAAGCTTTGCCGCTTCAATGAAAATTTGTAAATTCTCCTTTACTTTATGTTGACCAATGTATTGTGCTAATCTTTGTGGCCGTAAAGATAATTCAAACTGTTCATCATAGCTACCTGCCTCACTAGCAATCATACGTTCAGACATGTACTTCCCCCCTTTCACTATTTTAACTTTAATAGCAATTGTAAAGCTTGTTTCATAAATGCATCTGTTGTTTCAAGCTTGTCGTTTTCTTCGAGCTGTGGACGTATTTTTTCCAATTCTTTTTCAGAATAACCAAGTGCCATTAAGGCAAGAATAGCTTCTTCAAGCTCATGTTTATATGGATTCACACCAAATAACGGTAGCTCATCTTCTGTACTTGGCAGCTCAATTGTCTCCAACAATCCGCCAAGTTTACCTTTTAAATCTAGAATCATTTGACGTGCCGTTTTCTTACCCACACCAGGAAACTTTACTAAAAACGATTCATCTTCTCGTTCAATGGCACTGATAACCTGTTGCGGATTCCCAGTAGCTAAAATAGCAAGTGCACCCTTCGGTCCAATTCCTGATACTAAAATAAGTTTACGAAACAGCTCTCGTTGGTCTAAACTTGGAAAGCCATATAACACTTGTGCATCCTCACGTACATGCAAGTGAACAAAAATTTGTTGTTCAAGGGCCGATGTCCGGAACGCAAATGGATTTGGTGTATTAAGCTGCCAGCCAATCCCTTGCTGTTCAAGGACGATATACTCCGGAGTTATACGCTTTACTTGTCCTTTTAAATAATCATACATTCTATAATCCCTCACAATCATCGTCTTCGATTATAGCATATTACGAACGAATGCTCGACTATAAGAAATAACACAAGTAGTCGTTCACATACAAAAATGACCGCCAAAAGACGGTCATTTCTTTATCATTTTATCAATATCGTACCACAGTTTTGGCCAATATGTGAGAGCCCGTTTTGTAAATGGCACTAAATAATCTAAAAATACCAGCTGTTGATTTAATGGTAAATCCGCTGCAAAAAGCCATTCACGTAATAGCTCATTTGGATATTTTAAACGATGTAGCTTTCTTTTATCTAATCGTTTCAACTCTGGTAGCTCAGCAAATATTTTACCAAGGTCATAATCTACGGCAGGCAATACACGATGTAACCATAAAATGTATTCATCATCTGCTTCCCCAAGGTGAGCCAAATCAAAATCAATTAAACGTAATTCCCCATCTGAGCACCATAAAAAATTATGATGGACGACATCTCCATGTAAAAGCGTTGTTTCTTTTTCAGGTACATCTTCCTGAGCGATTAGCTGTAACGATTTCTCACTATAATGTAAAATTTGATTGATTTCTTCCTTTGTTAAAAATGCACGAAATTCATTCCGTCTGCTTTTAAAACGCATATGGCGCATTTGCCATTTTAAAAGCTGTGAATAGGTGTGCAAACCTGGCACCCGCTGCCAAGCAATTTTTTTATTTGTATCATGTAATGTATTTAATAGCTTTAGTGATTCCTTCCGATCCTTTTTATGTGCAAAATTAGCACTATGACTTCCTTCTTGCCAATCTTGCACGATTAAATACTCATCTTCACTTTTCATTAAAGGTAAGATCAACGAGGGCTCCAGATGTCCAAGTCGGCGATGAATAACCCTTACCTTTTCTGCTATTTCTATCTGCTTTGCTCGTTTCACAAAATAATTTTTGGATTGATATTTATACTTCCAAATATTAGGCTTTACTTCTTCGATAATATACGCTTTTTCACCATCGATAAGGCGTCATCCCGCCTGGAGAAAAGTGCGGTGACATCCATGGTCCTACCGAAGCATGTGGCATATGGCAATGTGAAGGACACGGCATTGGGCATGGTGGTGGACATGGTGGCGGACAACAACATGGGTCCATTTGCCAAGTCGGCATCATGACTGGTTGTGCGTGACAACCACATGGCTGTTCCATTTCCGGCATCATTTCCGGCATTGGCTGATATTCTGGATTCATAGGGAAGAATGGAGATGTACTAGATTCTAAGAACTCCTCCGCCCCAGCAACTTTTTCACAACCCATTTCACATGATGGTTGCTCTGGCATTGTATAAGCCTCAACTTGCGGTTCCATTGGCATCGGCATTGGCATTGGCATCGGCCAATACATATGATGATGCACTGGCTGATGGCAGCTTGCACAATGTGGTACTGCTGGCATTTGTGGCATTTGTGGCATGATAAAAATCGGTTGTGGCATTGGTGCTGGTGGTGGCGCCATCGGTTGGGCTACAGGCTGTGGTGGTGGTTGAATTTGAATTGGAGATACAGTTTGTTCTACACTTGGCATGACAACGTTTTGATTCCAGCTAAGCTCAACAGGCGCTGGCTGAGGCATCGGCATTGGCATTGGATAAGGAAATGGAATCATCTGCGGTTCTGGCATTGGTGGTGGTGGTACAACAATTGGTGGTGGCGTTGGTCTTTGAACCTCTTTTTCTTTAACGTGCCTTGTAGGTGACTCCTTGTGCATATGTTCTTTATGCATGTGCTCCTTATGCCCCTCTTTATGGGATTCTCTATGTCCCCCCTCTCTATGCCCTTCTCTATGCATTCCCCAATCTGTTTCTCGATGATGTTCTCTATGTGGTTCTTTGTGTATTTTTTCAGGTAGGATAATTTCCATGCCCGGTACAATATAATCTGGATTAGCAAGATGGGCATTAAGCCGCTTTAAATCTTCAAACGAAATTCCGTACTCTTTCGCAATCTTCCACAACGTGTCTCCCTTTTGGACAATATGAATACGCAATTTTTTCCTCCCTTCCTCTCTTCGTATCATATGTTCAATGTTTCATTTGGATACAAAAATTTCACGCATGTTGGAAATGCTTCATGGTACACTAGTTTTAAGGAAAACTGCTTCCTTTATTACAAGCAGAGGTGATCTCTTATGAAAAAAATGTTAGGCGAAGAACGCCGACTGCAACTCCTAGCACAACTTAAAAAAAGTACAGCACCTATAACAGGGACGGACCTAGCTAAATTCGCTAATGTTTCTAGACAAGTCATTGTCAATGATATGACATTATTAAAGGCTAGAAATGAACCTATTATTGCAACTAGCCAAGGATATCTTTATATGCATCAGGAACAATTACAACAAACTGTTGAACGTACAATTCCTTGCTTCCACTCTGCTGAGGATGCAGAAGATGAACTTATAACAATAGTTGATTGCGGTGGTACAGTAAAAAATGTTATTGTTGAACACCCAATTTACGGGGAAATTACCGCATCCATTATGGTTTCTAACCGTCATGAGGTAAATAAATTTATTCAACGCGTCAATGAAACACAGGCAAGTTATTTATCCGAACTAACAGGTGGTACACATCTTCATGTTATTTCTGCTCCTTCTGTTGACATTTTAGATTTAATTGAACTTACTTTACAAAAAAAGAGCTATTTAGTTGTAGATCAATAATTGAACAAGTTTTTATTGAATTTAAATGATTAACTTGAATTATCATTTAATTTTTATGAAGCTTATTTCATTTGTTCCATATTCATATTGAACTTACTATTGTAATTTCAACCAAAAGAGCTATCCACTTGGATAGCTCTTTTGTATGTCAATGAAATTAAGATATTAAAGTATGGCTCTGCGGCAAAATGAGGGGGATTTCCGTCCGCTGAAACAGGAAGTGAGTAGCATGAAACGGAAATCATCCTCATTTAAAGCTCCAACATTCACAAAGAATTTCTTGGCCATTTTGTTTTTCAATACTATGAGCTATCCACTTTAATTGGATAGCTTCAAAGCTAGAGAAATCTTTTTCGTTGTGAAGGTGTTGGCAATAAACATACTTCTTTTCGTCCAAAAAGACGATATCTATTTTTTGCAAATAACCGATACATTGTATTTCGTATAGATGGAGGAATCATGATCAAAATATAACAAACAGGCCAAAAACTATCTAATCTCCTACAGATTTTAAGTGCTGCCGTGGATTTAAAATATACCTTTCCCTGTTCAATTAATATGACACTATCAATATTTTCTGGTACTTCGTATTGTGAAAGTATTGCCTGCCCAGCTTCACTTTGAATGGACGCGAATTGAAAATACGCTGCTTGATCATATTTGATAATAAATTGCACACTGCTATCACAAAAATTGCACACTCCGTCAAATAATATAATGCCGCCCATACTGATTCCTCCTCGTCAAGACGAAATTGATTACTCGTCTGATGTTCGATAAGTAAAGTATGTACCAAGTGATTTCACCTTGCAACCAAGTGCAGCTAGTTCTTCCATAGCTCCACGCATCATAGGCTCCTTTTCATCTGCTAAAACATCAATCATAAAGAAATAATCACCTAAGCCTGTTTTTAATGGTCGTGATTCGATTTTACTTAAATTTAATTGTCGCCATGCAAATACTGATAATACTTGATGTAATGCCCCTGAACGGTCCGTTGGTAATGTAATCATGAAAGTTGTCTTCGCTTGTCCATCAGATAATTCTTGCGGCAATCGTCTATTTTGCTTTGATAATACGAAGAAGCGTGTATGGTTAAAATGGAAATCATGAATATCAGGTTGAACGATTTCTAAGCCATATTTAACTGCCGCCGCTGCATTTCCAACTGCCGCAATGCACTCGTTTGGATTTTCGGATACAAATTTTGCCGCTGCTGCTGTTGATGTTGTTTGATGTAACGGAGCATGGCTGAAGCGATAAAATAAATATTTATGACATTGGGCTAGAGCATGTGGATGTGAATAAACTCCTACGATTGACTCCCAATTGTCCTTCTGCTCTTTATTTACCATTAAATGCTGCTGTATTTTTAACTGAAGCTCACCTGTAACATATAAGGTCGCCTCATGAAATAAATAATCAAGCGTTAACGATACAGATCCTTCTAAAGCATTTTCCAGTGGTACAACTGCTAAATCTACCTTCCCCTTTGCTACCGCTTCAATACATTCTGGAATTGTAGAACAAGGGACAAGCCACTCATTCGGAAAGGTTGCCTTTGTTGCTAAGTATGTAAATGATGCCTCAGGTCCTAAATATCCTATTCGTTTTTCCCATTGTTGCTCTGTCATTACATTTACCTCCTTCACTACAACTTGTAGCTTTTGATTTTATATTAAAATGGCTCATCACCATAACGTGGGGTTGATTTCCGTTCCGACTGCCCGCTTTGTTGTTGCTGTCGCTTCGCTTTCGCACAGAGCAGAGCTTCCTGGGGGCGTCCGATGAGCCGCTTGGGGCAACAGATGTTTTTTGCGCGAAAGCGTAGTGCTAACGAAGCGTCAGCAGCAGGATGTTGGTCACGAAGGCGTTATCACAGGACGTGATGGTTTTAGCCTTCGTTCCTCTATTGCTGATCCCCAAGGAGTCGCGCAGTCTCCACTCCAATCAACTTATATACATGACAACGTTCTAACAAATGTTATCCTCAACTTCTCCCTAAATTTCACTAATGGAAAAATTCGGAATTTTCAATCCGTTAAATTCACTTTATATTTCTACATCAAATGATAGACAAAGGCATAATGTGAAGCTTTCCAAAATGCTCCGGCGATTGCCGCACCTCTTAAATCAAATTATAGAATTTTTTGTGATAGTCTTTATTTTTTGTTATAGAATAAGGAGCTGTCCCATGAAGTGATCATTTCATCACATGGGACTGCTCCTTTTGAGCTTATTTACATTCTGTCAAAAATTCAAACTTGCTGTCAGTCATTACAATGCACCAGAACTAATTACTTCCGCTGACTCTACAAAATCTAAACGTTTAAGTTGCTGTATTAAATCATCCAGTTCACATGTCATACTAGTGACATCTAACGATAATGTAACATTCGCACGTCCTTGAATCGGTATTGTTTGATGGATAGTCAGTACATTGCAATGCGTAATTGTCACTGTTTCTAAAAGCTTTGCAAGTGTTCCTTTACGGTCCTGAAGCTGTAAAAAGACTGTTAAAATGCGTTCCTGCACAATTGAATGAAAAGGAAATACAGCATCCCGATATTTGTAAAACGCACTACGCGATAAATCCACCTGCTTTACCGCATCCCAAATGGAAGATACCGAACCACTTGAAAGTAAGTGTTTCGCCTCCAAAGTTTTTTGCATAGCATCCGTTAAAACATCTTCACGAACTAAATAATATCGCTGATTCGCAACATTCTTCATACGCTTCCCCCTAAAACCTATTCTTAGTCGACAAATTCAAATTCGAATTCCAATAAGCGTACAATATCACCATTTTGTGCACCACGTTCACGTAATGCTTCATCGACGCCCATACCACGTAATTGGCGTGCAAAACGACGTACACCGTCCTCGCGGCTGAAGTCTGTCATTTTGAAGATACGCTCAATCGCATATCCACCAAGAATGAATGTACCATCAGGATCACGAGAGATTTCGATTGAATCTGCTTCAGATTGGTGTTTGTAAAGTACCGTTGCATCTGATTCTTCATCTAGATCGTCGAATAATGGGAATTCAGGAGTCACTTCCAGTAAGTCGGCAATTTCAAATAATACCGGCTTTAAACCTTGGCGAGAAACCGCTGATACTGGGAAGATTTTCGCATCTTCGCCCACTTTTTCACGGAAAATTTCTAAGTTTTCCTCTGCATCTGGCATGTCCATTTTATTTGCCACAATAATTTGTGGACGTTCTGTTAAACGAAGATTATATTGTTTTAGCTCATCATTAATTGTTAAGTAATCTTCATAAGGATCGCGCCCTTCCATACCCGACATATCAATTACATGTACGATAACACGTGTACGTTCAATATGACGGAGGAATTGGTGACCTAGACCAACACCTTCGTGCGCACCTTCGATTAAACCTGGTAAATCTGCCATTGCAAAGCTACGATGATCATCCGTTTCAACCATTCCTAAGTTCGGTACGATTGTAGTGAAATGATAAGCACCTATTTTTGGCTTTGCCGCAGAAACAACAGATAATAATGTTGATTTACCTACACTTGGGAAGCCAACTAATCCTACATCTGCTAGTACTTTCAACTCTAATATAACATTTAATTCTTGTCCTGGCTCACCTTTTTCAGAAAGTTCTGGAGCAGGATTGGCTGGTGTTGCAAAACGGGAATTCCCGCGGCCACCGCGACCAGCTTTTGCGATAATCGCTTGTTGACCATGCTCGACTAAATCCGCAATAACAACGCCTGTTTCTTCGTTCATTACAACCGTGCCCGGTGGTACTTTAACGATTAAATCATCTGCACGTTTACCATGCATCCCTTTACTCATACCATGCTCACCACGGTCAGCCTTGAAGTGGCGTTTGTAGCGGAAATCCATTAACGTTCGCAGACCTTCTTCAACTTGAAAGACAACATTCCCGCCGTGACCACCATCGCCACCAGCTGGACCACCATTCGGTACAAATTTTTCACGACGGAAGGCTACCATTCCATCCCCACCGTCGCCACCTTTTACATAAATCTTGACGTGATCGACAAACATTTAATTCACTCCCTGCTTGCACTCAATACATATATCCAAGACGCATTTGTCTCTTCCACTGTTTGAATGTCTAATTGTTTCAAACCTTTTTCGGTGAATGCATCAGCACTCCATAGCCCATTTAACGTGAATGTCACGGCAAATGTATGATCGTCAACACGTACATCGAGCACTAAGCTCTGCTCTGTAAATGGATCTAATGTATCATAAACATGCATAACTGTTTTGTTTAAGTAATCTACAACTTCCGAATCAACTGTATTTGTGACAGACATTTTTATGTCACCGCTAAGCTTCATTGGTAATGAAGGATAGCGCCAACCTGCTGTTTGCAGCCATTCGATTGTTTGCGGTAATTGTAGACGATTAAGGATAGAAAGTACTTGTAATTGTTCTGAATAATTTTGAATAAGTTTTTTTGATTCATCAATTCTACCTAAATCTAAATTCATGCGAATAAGCTGAAGCTGATTCACATAATCATGATTTGCAAAACGTATTACTTCACTAATGGTTAGTGATTGATTGTTCATCCCATTCACTCCAATAAAGTTATCCTTACTAGTATAACAAGTTTTGCTGTATTTTTCCCTTAATTCTTCAATCAATTATGCCGAGGCATAATTGTTGCTGTCGCTTCGCTTTCGCACAGATAAACAATGCGTCCGGAATCAGCTTTGTGCTAGCACAAAGAACTCTTTTCCGATTCCGTGGGAGGCTTTGGGCCAACGTGATGTTGATCACTCAGCCGTATGTTGTTGTTGTTGTTGTTGTTGTTGTTGTTGTTGTTGTTGTTGCTGTCGCTTCGCTTTCGCTACGAAAATACTTGTAGCTGACGCTTTGCTTTCGCTACCAAAACCATTTGTAACTGACGTTTCACTTACGTTACATAAAACATTTTGCTGAAAGAAATTGAAATTTAGCCAAAAAAAGGACTGCAATAAATGCAGTCCTCCGCTTTATGTTATCTTTTTAAAAGATTAAGCTTCTTGTGATGCTGGGTATACAGATACTTGTTTGCGATCGCGACCTAAGCGTTCGAATTTAACAACGCCGTCAACTTTAGCAAATAGTGTATCGTCACCACCACGACCTACGTTTGTACCAGGGTAAATTTTTGTACCGCGTTGACGGTAAAGAATTGAACCACCAGTTACGAATTGGCCATCAGCACGTTTAGCACCAAGGCGTTTTGACTCAGAGTCACGTCCGTTTTTAGTAGAACCTACACCTTTTTTCGATGCGAAAAATTGTAAGTCTAAAGTTAATAATAATTTCATTCCGTTCCACCTCCTACTTGGTTGTAGTTGATTTGGATGTATTGTCCGTAATTTTGCACCATCGAATACACTTGGGCAGTCATTACTTGGACAATTAACTGTAGTTTCGCATCAATCTCAGGCTCTAATTCTGATGGTAAGTTTACCTTAAGATAGCCTCCACCTTCAGCAGCTTGTTCGATTTCTGGCTGTAATTGTAATAGTGCATAAATAGCATTTACTGTACCAATGGCAATTGTAGATGCTCCAGCACATACTAAATCCTTACCAGATTCATCGTATTCTGCATGTCCTGAAAATTCAAATGCTGACACATGTCTATTTTCATCGTGATGAATCGTAACTTGTATCATTCGCTACACCTCACAATTAAGCGTTGATAGCTTCAACAACTAATTTTGTGTAAGGTTGACGGTGACCTTGTTTACGACGGTAGTTCTTTTTAGCTTTCAATTTGAAAACAACGATTTTTTTCGCACGGCCTTCTTTAACAACTTTAGCTGTTACAGTAGCGCCTTCTACGAATGGAGCTCCAACTTTAACGTTTTCGCCACCAACGAATAAAACTTTATCGAAAGTTACAACCTCGTCAGCTTCTACACCTAATTTTTCAATATAGATTTCTTGACCAGCTTCTACTTTGATTTGTTTACCACCAGTTTCAATAATTGCGTACATTTTACTGCACCTCCTCTTAGACTCAGACTCGCCTGTTTATAAAGGTGATCCTAGGATACTTAAACCTTTCCAGTGCGGTTGCAGTAGCACAGGTGCTACAAACAATAACATTAAAATATTACCACAAGATTTTTTTTAAGTCAATCTATTCATTACATATTTCTCGAATGCTAAACGATATTTTCGATAATTCCATTCCTTTAACGCTTGAAGCCATATAAATAAACATAAAATTGCTAAAAAAATAGATTGTGGGAGGTAACATAAAGTTACCATGAATAGTATAAAGGCGATTATAAGAGAAAACCAGTAATAATATTCAAACGCCCGAACACTTGGAGTGAATAAAAATAAGCATGCTAAAAATATTCTACCACCGTCCAACGGAATAATCGGTAAAACATTGATTGCTAATAGCACAAGTTGCACATTAATAAATTTAGTAGCAAGCAGTTCTGGCATAAAAAAAGCGAGGCCAATCCCCAATATTGTAGCGATTGGTCCCCCTAAGGCAATCCAAAGGAGTGACGTTGCAGGCACAACCGCTGGATTTTCAAATTCTATTTCCCCTCCGTAAGGTGTAATAACGCATGATTTCACCTTAACACCACAAAGCATTGCCGGTAACAAATGACCAGCTTCATGCCATAATAACGAAGATAAAATAATGGCGTAATAAGCAATTTGACCAGTAAAAATCATTAAAAATACGAGAGGGATACATAGAAGATGCAGTTTAATTTTCATTGGACGCCGCTGTTTCAAGCCATTGTACAATCTGCTCTAAGCTATATTGTGTTTTATCTTTTTCAATCGAAATATAGAGTTGTCCCGCCTCTTTCATGCCGATTAAATCGTTTGCCTGCACCGTTGTATATGGAAGTTGTGCTAAACTATCCAGCATCCCATAGGATACTGTTGTACCATCATCATAGCTTATTGTCATTGTTTTACCGGTATATTTAGTATGGCCGGTAAAAACGACAAGACCATTCTTTCCAGCATAAACCGGTAGGCCCATGTCATATTGCAATAAAAAACCTTCCTTAAAAACTTGCGCATTGGCAAATGATAATAGTTCAGTTTGCCCAACATCACTCGAAACTAAAATTGTTGTATCTTCTTTATTTAGCCAACTTTGCCCGAGCTCACTTAAGTAGGTTAAATCTGCTGATGTTGTAACAAGTTTTCTCACAGGTGTTTCCAATACACCTTGATCCTCTAAACGTATTACAAGCATAATTGCAGCCACAAGCAGTATCGTGACCAACCATTTCCATTTTTTAAACAAGCCCTCATCCTTTTTTCACACTATATGAGATTGCATGTCCATTCATGCACAAGAAAAAAACCTTCTCGTACAAATGCACGAAAAGGCTGATGATTATTTAGAAAATAACGCTTTTAGTTTTGAAAATACACCTCTATGCTCATCTTCAATTGCCATAAGTGGCACAGACTCGCCAAGAATTCGACGGGCAATATTACGATAGCCTAGAGATGCTTTATTAGTAGGATCCATTACTACCGGTTCACCTTTATTGGATGATGAAATAACTCCTTCATTATCTACGATGATCCCTAATAAATCGATAGACAAATGTGTTGTAATTTCATTAACATCCAACGTATCACCGCTTTTCATCATATGCTGGCGAATGCGGTTAATAATTAGTTTAGGTGCAGTAATTTCTTCCTGTTCGAGCAAGCCAATAATTCGATCTGCATCACGCACGGCAGAGATTTCTGGCGTTGTTACAACAATTGCATGATCTGCACCAGCAACAGCATTGCGATAGCCTTGTTCAATACCCGCTGGACAGTCTATTAAAACATAGTCATAGTCCCTTTTTAATTCTTCTACTAAGCTCTTCATCTGCTCAGGTTTAACAGCATTTTTATCTGTCGTTTGAGCAGCAGGTAATAAAAATAGTTTCTCATCTACTCGTTTATCTTTTATTAACGCTTGATGAATCTTACAGCGTCCTTCAACAACGTCTACTAAATCATAAATAATCCGATTCTCAAGACCTAAAATTACGTCCAAATTACGAAGTCCAATATCAGTATCTACTAAACATACTTTCTTACCTTGTAGAGCCAATGCAGTCCCCAGGTTAGCCGTTGTCGTTGTTTTTCCGACACCGCCTTTACCTGAAGTTATGACGATCGCTTCTCCCACACTAGCTACCTCCCTTAGACACATTTAATAATGGTCGAATATTTTTTAACGCGTTTATTTGATCGTACGTAATGCGCCCATCATAGCCAATAAATGCACAAGTCATCTCTTCATGTTTAATAGCTTTTACATGCTCGTCCGACATTGCCTGAACCTGATCAGCAATCATAATATGTGTGGCTTCAAAAAGAGATGCTGCAATGATTGCCTCCTTATTACCATGAACGCCAGCATGCGCAATTCCCTTGAGTTTACCTAGGACATACACATTGCCACCCGCTTCTACACGTCCGTTCGGATTGACATTCCCTACGATAATAATATCTCCTGACGAACGCAGAACTTGACCCGATCTGACCACACCAATATATGTATCTTGTTGACTTTCAATCCTTTTCTGGTTGCTTTCATGGACAGTCAGTACTTCACTTTGCACCTTTGAAACAATTAGTTGCTCTGTTTCCTGAACAATTTTAATAAGCTCTTTGATTTGTTCATCAGAACAGTATCGATAGCCCAAATATAATTGTACATCTACTTTACTATCGATACCGCTTTCTGACACTTTCTTTTTAAGCTCTTCTACTAAATCGACATATGCACATTGATCGTCTAAATGAAGAACAAATCCATCCTTTGTCCCCTTCATATTAACTAACTGTTTTTTCATGAATGCCTCACCCCACGTTGCTCTTTATTAAGAAACTTCACGTGCTCTCTGTAAGACACGCGCATTTATTAGATACTTAAAGGCCCAACCAAGAATCATTAAAAATAGTGCATTAGCAATGATCGTTGGCAGCAGTCGTGAACGTAAGAAATCCGATAATGGGATCGTTGTAAAGTCGATAAGATAGAAGAATTGATAGAGTATAAATTCTAAAATTGCTACTAAAACAACCGAAATCGTCGTTGTCACAACTAAGTGCTGATGAATAACTTTCACAATAGACCCTGCTAAAAAACAAATAAGCGGAAACAGTACTGAATATAATCCAATAATATCAATGTAAAACACATCATACAAGACACCAAAAAAAAGTCCATACATTACCGCTCGCTGACGGCTGTAATAGATGGAAATAAATATTAAATATAAGATTAAAAATCTCGGAACTAAATAAAAGATTTGCCCTTTCACTTCAATCGGTGAAAACATAGCAAACTCTGGTTCTACCAAAAATAGTAAAACTGCCACAGAGGGGATGAGAAACCGAACCATTATTCCGCCTCCTCTTTACCCTTTTGTGGATGTGTTAAATCCTCGTTCGATGTATTACCATCAGATCCGTCTATTACAGTAGCGGAACGTTTAGCAATAACAACATAGTCTAAAATTGAAAAATCAGCAGATGGTTTTACATAAGCCATTTTTGTTAAGCCAAAATCATCTGTACTTACTTCAGTTATTTCTCCGATTGGCACATTTTTAGGGAAAATACCGCCAAGTCCTGATGAAACGACTTGCTGACCCTTTTTAACTGTTAAACTTGAATCGATTCGCTTCATGATGAGTTCATTACGCTCTTTATCATAGCCCTCGATTAAACCGTATGCTTGTTTATCTCCTTGAACCATCGCAGAAACACGATAGTTTGGATTATTTGTATATAAAAGCTCTACCTCAGAGGTGAAAGGTGTCACTAAAGTAACTTTACCGACTAAACCTTTTGCTGTCATAACTGCCATATTTTTTTCTACACCGTGTGAAGATCCTTTATCTAAAATGATCTTTTCTTCCCACTGGTCAGGATTTCTAGCAATAACTGTGGCATGAATCGGATCATAAGCTTTTAAGCTTTCCGATTTGTCCGTAAGCTCTTGAAACTTTTTAATATCAGCTTTCAAGTCCGATGCCTCAGCCTGTACGGCTGCAAATTCATCTAAGCGTGCTTTTAAACGTTTATTTTCTTCGTACGTGTTTAAGAGGGAATCAATACTATTAAAAACACCAGTAATATAATTCGCCGGCTTCGCAACAATAGATTGTGCGACGCCGACAGTGTCTTTAATAATTTGCTCTGGTAAAGTTGCATTCGTCCGTTCACGTAATGAGAAGCTAATCAATGCCACAAGAAAAACCATGCCCACGAGTAGCAAAATTAATTTCTTATTGAAAAAAAAATGTGGCATTGCCTAAACCTCCTTACCCTTTAACTTGTTGTTGACGAATTAAATCAATATGTTCTAGAGCCTTACCTGTACCAATAGCAACACAGTCCAGTGGATCTTCTGCGATAAATACTGGCATATTAGTTTCTTGGCTAATAACTTTGTCTAAATTCGTTAATAGCGCACCACCACCTGTTAGTACAATTCCGCGTTCCATTACGTCTGCAGATAATTCAGGAGGTGTTTGTTCTAGAGTTTTTCGAACACCATCAATAATAGATGCTACCGCTTCACGTAAAGATTCAGAAATCTCCTGTGAAGAAATTTCGATCGTTTTTGGTAAACCTGTTAAAAGGTCGCGTCCTCTAATTTCCATTCTTTCTTCTGGACCCTCAGCCAATGCTGTACCAATTTCCATTTTTACTGCTTCCGCAGTACGTTCACCAATTGTTAAGTTATATGATTTACGAATATACGAAATGATGGATTGGTCCATTGCATCCCCGCCAACACGCACGGATTCACTTGTTACAATACCACCTAATGAAATAACCGCTACCTCTGTTGTACCACCACCGATATCAACGACCATTGACCCTGTTGGATCCCATACTGGTAAGTTCGAACCGATTGCTGCTGCAAATGGCTCTTCAATTGTAAATGCTTCTTTAGCACCTGCTTGGCGAGCAGCATCAATAACCGCACGTTGTTCAACCGATGTAATACCATAAGGCACACAAATCATAACATTCGGTTTTTTCCAGTTACCGCCAGAATTTTTACAAGCTTCTTTTAAATAGTATTCTATCATTGCTGTAGTAATATCAAAATCAGCAATAACGCCATCTTTCATAGGACGGATTGCTACGATTGACCCAGGTGTACGACCAATCATATTTTTTGCATCATTACCAACTGCAACAATATCTCCGGTTTTTGTATTTTTCGCTACAACTGAAGGCTCGCGTAAAACGATTCCCTTCCCTTTAATAAACACTAATGTATTCGCTGTGCCAAGGTCGATCCCGACATCTTTACTTCCTAATCCAAACAATTTGTGTACTCCCTTTCTATTTAAGCCATACTTTCGTTGACATCAACTACACCCAGGCGTATTTACGCCCCAAGCCTCTATCTTCATTCACTCAGTGTTAGACACCTACTGAAAAAAAACTACACACTCATTTATCTCACACCTGTTGGAGTAAGAGTCTTTTTCTGAACAAAAATAAAATCATACCGTTCATTATAACGGAAAAACGCAAGAATTTGTAGTGCCACATACCTCTTCTCGCGGAAAAGATACTATTTTAATTCCCACCCAAACAAAAATAGTACGTATAGATTAGCATATAATTTTTATTCTTGTAAGACAACGTGTAATAGGCTACCAATTTTTGTGAATATTATAGACATTTTTCTACGAGTACAATAACGTTTTCTAAAAAAAAAGGTTCGCTTTTATTTTTGGCTTTTCGCAAAAAAATACAAAATATTTATTTTTAAAATAATAAAGCGATTTGATTCGGCAACTGCTTTACAATTTTAATCGTGTAAATCTCGCATAAACCCCCTAAATTTTCCATCAAAAAAAACTCTGCAAAATTTATTGCAGAGTTAAAAGTATCCTTTTTCTTTCAAACTAATGAACTGATGATCACCGATGATAAGATGATCTATTAAATCTATGCCTATAATATAACCAGCCTCTAAAATTCTTCTCGTCACTTCTATATCCTCTTCACTAGGTGTTGGAACTCCGCTAGATAGCAATAGGTAAGGCTTTGAAGTAATCTCTACCTTTTCCCCTGCTCCACACCGTGCATGCAACTTTCATCGCACACGGCATTCCATCGTTTGCCTTCTATTTCATTTATCTCAATCTACTAAGTTTTCGCTCAAGGTCTATCACGCTCCAATCATGGCTCGTGACCTTTTTAGTCATCCTAGAATCCTTGAAATGATTGAGTTGAAATAGTTTAGACGAAACGACTTGAGGCTATTGTTCCATTTCCATTACAGAAACTTCATTACTCCTGCCTCTACTCTCACTATCATAAAAGGAAGTTATAGATACATTCCTTTCCTTCCTAACACTTCATCGAGTGTGTACTCTTCATGTTGATAGCTTTCCACGTTCCCTTAACCCTATCAATACTTAACTTAGGTGCTAGCTCTTGCCTGGCGTCCTCTCCATCGCCTGTAACGATGCATGGAGCTTTCGAAACCACCATACTTACTCGCCCACGGAAACGCACTTGAATTCTCATCAAGTCTACTCATTTCTAAATAGTCACACTTACAGACATTTCGTTCGCTAGTTCGTCAGTGTTTTACCACATTCTCACCATATTAAGTTTTAATGACTCCCGACCTATCCGTTACACCAACTACCTCTAGTTAGCTTTCGGTTATCAATTAGATTGGCACTACGGTAACATTCAGCCGACTTCACCGAGCTTCACACCTTATTCTTATACACATTCGAATAACGCATGTCGGAGTATTAGAGTAGGCGTTTCAAGGCGTTACCCTATCATTCCACCTATCGAGTGAAGAGTTCACGACTCTCTTACTTGTCAACTTGACGTTCGGACAGCATGCGCAACCTTTTCAGTTACGAACGTGTCGCACGGTGATTATGTGCACAAATAATAGAAGCCGCAGATCTTTTTACAGCTTCGCGATATATCTCCCGAGGATGGACGATCGAAGCATTTAGACTGCCTATAAAAATCGTCTGTCTATGAATAATTTGATTTTTTACGTTTAAAAAAAGAACTACAAAATGCTCCTGATTCAGTGAGGTCATATCAGGCATTAAATAGGCAGCTGCATCTTCCGGTGAACGAATCGTATATTTTTCATCGTTATATTTCTGTGCGAGACGTCTACCGAGTTCAATTGCCGCTAATAATTGAATGGCTTTGACCTCACCAATCCCTCTAATAGCAACCATTTCTTCTATTGTTGCATGTTTCAAATGATGTAAACGTTCAAAAACGCTTAGTACGCGATTTGCAAGTACAAGAACAGACTCTTCTTTAGTGCCTGTTCTTAGTAAAATAGCTAGCAGCTCCTGATTCGATAAACTCATAGCTCCTTGTCTCCGTAGTCTTTCACGAGGTCGATCCTCTATATTAACGTCTCGTATCATCGTCCTTGGTAAAACATCATTTGGCAAAAAAGCCTCACTCCTTTGCAAATTGGATAATATTGAGTGCTACCAATTGCGTAAACAACGCTGCAAGTGGTAAGCCGACAACATTGTTATAATCTCCTTCAATTCGTTTTACTAGAAGAGTTCCAGCAGTTTGAATACCATAACCACCTGCTTTATCAAATGGATCTCCCGAATCTACGTATGCTTCGATGAGCTCCTTCGATAAATGATGAAAAACAACATTTGTCTCTTCGACGAATGTAGTTTCATTACCGTTAGGCTCAATAATGGCAACAGCTGTCATGACCGCATGACGCTTACCTGATAAGCGCAATAAGTGAGAAATTGCTTCCTCACGATTTTTAGGTTTATGGAGTAGCTCATCATCATAAACAACAATAGTATCTGCTCCAATAATCGTGGCCTTTGGAGCTTTTTTCGCCACATCACGTGTTTTTAATAGAGCTACACCTTTTACATAATCTTGCATTGTAGTTGCCTGGACGCTTGTCTCTTCTACTTCACTAGTTATTATGTCAAATGGAAGTGATAGCATAGCAAGCAATTCTTTTCGTCGTGGTGAAGCTGAAGCAAGCACTAGCTTGTGATTTGTTTTAAACATTATCTGACCATTCCTCCTTATTAGTTATCATAACGGAGAAATTGGGATTTGAAAATTTTCTAAAAATCAAGAAAATGCTAATTTCACTATCTTTTGTGTTTAAAATTTCACTTGAAGACAAGCATTTTTCGATTTGTAATGGGCAAAAACTTGTAAGCGAACAATACTAATATCGGTTGAAATAGACGAGGCAGCCGCTCCAATAGATTGCCAATCAGCAGGCAACGTAGAATCCTTCGAATTATCTTTAAAATTTAATTTTGTTGCATTTTTGTCAGCTAGCACAGATGGAAGTTCTGCAATCGTTGCCTCCTTACAACTGTCACCGCTTAAAGTAAATGCTTTTTTAAATGTTGCAGGATCTTTTAAAAAGACAAGCTGACTTTCATCTGTAACCATACTTGTCCAAACATAAAATTTTCCGTCAACCTCGACAACGGCACTTTCTTTTAATGAAGGATGTTCAGATACAAACGAGCTTGCACTTTCATAATTTGAATAGACCCCTGCTTGACTTGCAAAAAACATAGGTCCGTTCGTTGCTCCTCCAGCTGTTGGAATTGTTTCTCCGGATGAATTACCATTATTACTTTTAGTGGCTACCTCAGTGCTATCGTTTTTTAAAGAAAATTTAGTACTTGCTTGAAGAATACCTAAAAAAAGGGCTACACCAAAAAGTCCAACTATTCCTCCAATAATCATCGCTCGAAATACTTGTTTTTTCATCACATGACTGACAATTTTCATTCGACCATCACCTCTTTCTTTAACATATCAAAGTCAATTTAGACAAGACGAGATTGTTACAATTTGATATATAAGTATATGTATAAAAGAATGTGTAAATGCTAATTTACTACATTTTGATTTAATAGTTATTTTCGATGTTTCACTTCAAAAATAACTATTTTTGCAACGAAAGTTTTACTATAAACAAAAAAGATCAAGCGTGTTTATTAACCATTTTTATCCACTCTAATTAATTAGAAGGCTCTGATTTCCGCTGCGGGCTACTCGCTTTGTAGCTGCCGCTTTGCTTTCGCTACAGAAAACATTTGTCGCTGACGCTTCGCTTTCGCGCAGAGCAAGGCTTCCTGCGGGCGAGCGTCGAGCCGCTTCCTCCGCTGCGCTCCGTGCAGGGTCTCGTCTGTCTCGCTTTCCCGCGGGAGTCGAGTAGCCCTACGCTACAATCAGTTAAAATGGGCATACATTAGCAAAATATCAACAAAAAAATCCTTTAACAGCCAATAAAAGCCTATATTTCCCTAATCAACACGCCTGAAAAAAAATCAAAGAACAATTTTACTCAAATAGTCCATCGTATAAATTATTTTTCACACTAAATAAAAAAAATCAGGACTCATTTTTATGAGTACCTGATTTTGTTCGTTCAACTAAATGCTAACTATTTTTTAATCTACTACGTACTTCCGTTAATAAATACAGCGAACCCGATACAATCGTTCTCGAATTGTTTTCTGACTGTAGTTTTAAAAATTGCACATAATCTTCTAAAACTGTTTTACGAGAGGCGTTCGACAGCTCAAGCATGTTGTGAGCAGCCATCGCACGGGGATTATTGAAATCAACAAAGTAAAAACAATCACTTATCTGCTCGAATTGCTGCAAAATCTCTTTTACAGCCTTATCAGCAAGAATACCAATTACAAAAGTAATCTGCTCACCTGGGAACTCTTGCTTAATCGTTTCTATTAATTTCTCAGCACTCGCTGGATTATGCGCACCGTCTAAAAAAATATAAGGCATAATTTCTTCAAAACGTCCTAAAATGGTTGCGTTTTTCACAGCTTTTTGAACAGCTTCTTTACTAACTTGTAACTGTAATGAGTTCGCCACTACAAAAAAAGCTGTAATAGCTAGAGCCATATTATTTGCCTGATGAGCTCCCTTCATTGTGCGTGTAAGCTTTGTTATATGGAAGTCATTGTCGTTATGCATATAGCTCTCTCCATCATTCTCTCGTTCTACATAAAATTGATGATTTAGTTCAAGAACGGATGAATGTTTTTTTTGAGCTTCCTGATAGACTATATTCTTCGCTTCTAACGGTAGATCCCCGATAATAACTGGACGATACGGCTTAATAATTCCTGCTTTATGATGGGCAATACTTTCAATCGTATTTCCTAAAAAATTCGTATGCTCTAATGCGATACTCGGTATGATTGACACAATTGGTGTAACCACATTCGTACTATCAAGTCCCCCCCCCATACCTGCTTCAATAAGGGCGATATCTACATCACTAGCAACAAAGTGTAAAAATGTTGCAACCGTTAAAAGTTCGAAATCTGTTAGTCTCCCACTTAGTCCAGCTGCCTGCATTTGTTGAAATACATGATTCATTTCCGCTTCTGTAATAGCTTGACCCTCTACTTGAATTTGGTCATGTACGTCCACAATACAAGGAGACATAAATTTACCAACACGTAAGCCATGTTCTTTGGCGATAGATTCTAGAAATGTAAGTGTCGAGCCTTTACCGTTAGTCCCTGCTAAATGCACGACTTGCAATTTGTTTTCTGGATTACCTACTCGTGCCAATGCCTCTTCAATCGCAGTTAGACCAGGTTTAATAACATCATCACTCTGAACATTCCACTTTTCCTTGTAGCTATTCAATTTTGGGATCATCGTTGTTCCCCCTGTAGCCATTGTCGTATTTCAGCTATAAAATACAATGAGCCTGTAATGACGATAACATCTTCATCATTTCTTTGATGCAGCATCGTTTGAACCATTTCACGGCAATTCGCATTATACATTTTGTTCGTGTTTGTAGATAATGCAGCTAATTGATCAGCAGGCATAGCATTCGGTAGCTCAATTTGTGTAAACGCAATTGATGTAGCAATACTATCCATTAAAGCGATACTTTTCGCATGATCTTTATCCGATAATGCTGCATATATAAATCGATAGTTTTGGCGTGGATAAACCGTTTTTAGTGTTTGAATTAGTGCGGCAGTTCCTTCAGAATTATGTGCTCCGTCTAATATAATATTGTCAGGTAATTGCTCAAAACGGCCTGCCCACTGAGCTTTAGCCAAAGCTTGACGAATTGATTCATCTGAAATGTCAATGGCTTCATTCTCTCTTAACGTTAGGATTGCTGTAATCGCAAGGCTTGCATTATTTATTTGATGCGGCCCAGCCATTTTCAATGGAACAGCCACCATCTCAACATTTGCTTTTCGGTAATTAAAGTGCTGTATATTAGTACCTTGTTCAATGTTTTCAACCGTAAAGTCCTTCCCTAAAACAAAACATGGGGCATGACGCTCATTTGCTACCTCTTCGATAACAGTAAGTGCCTCCTCACTTTTAACACCCACTACAACAGGTATATTTTCTTTAATAATGCCAGCCTTCTCAAACGCTACCTTTGCTAATGTATCTCCTAAAAACGCAGTATGTTCTAGTGAAATCGTTGTAATAATCGAAATTAGGGGCGTAATGACATTCGTAGCGTCTAAACGTCCACCAAGTCCCGTTTCAATCAGCGCAATATCCACTTCTTCATCCGCAAAATGTTGGAACATAATAAGTGTTACAACTTCAAAAAAGCTCGGAAAGTCACCTTCATAATGTGTCTCAATAATCTCAGCAATTTTATTCATATAGTGTAAAAATTGTTCATCAGAAATTTGATTTCCATTAATAGTCATACGTTCATTAACACGCTCTAAATGGGGTGAAGTAAAGGCGCCTACTTTATAGCCAGCATGCTGTAACATTTCTCTTAGCGCATTCACTGTTGACCCTTTTCCATTTGAGCCTGCTAAATGGATAGCGCGCAGCCTATCCTGCGGGTTATTAAGAAGTACCAATACCTCTCGTATTAATACGAGCGGTGCACGCTTATGATCAACTGCCTTTAACGTAAAAATAAAATCTGTACATTCTTTCATCGTTTTAAACAAAAGAAACACTCCCTCTTACTACAATATCTCTATTTTAGTATAAGTAGCGCCCAATACACATACATTTCGAAAAAAACTCTTGTACTTTGAATGAAAGCTAAAACAACACATATGTTTTGTTGCATTAAAAAACAGCGGATGACTTTCGCCATCCGCTGTCTCAATCTTACATATTTTTCAGTTCTTCTAAACGTTTTAATACAACCGCATGTTTACTTTCGTAATCGGCTAATTTTTCACGTTCTGCATTAACTAATGCTTCTGGCGCTTTGGACACGAATTTCTCATTCGATAACTTACCAGTTACTAGTTTGACTTCTTTTGCCCATTTCTCTAATTCTTTTTCAAGACGAGCAATTTCTTCTTCTAGATTAATAAGTCCAACAAGCGGTAGGAATAGCTCAGCTCCAGTAACTACTGCTGTCATTGACTGACCAGGAGCTTCTAAACTTTCTCCAATTGTTAGCGTTTCTGGATTACAGAATTTTTCTAAATATGCTTTATTGGCTTCAAGTACTGTAGCCGTTGCAGCATCCTTCGCTGAAATGTATAGCGGCACTTTTTTGCTCATAGGTGTATTTACTTCCGCACGAATATTACGTACTGAACGTATAATATCCATTAGGAGCTTCATATTATCCGCTTCCTCAGCAAAATGAAGATCCGTACGTACAGTTGGCCATGCTGCCACTGTAATTGATTCACCTTCATGAGGTAAATGCTGCCAGATTTCTTCTGTAATGAACGGCATGAATGGATGTAATAGACGCATAGTTTGATCTAAAACGTAAGCTAAAATAGAACGAGTTGTTTTCTTAGCTGCTTCGTCATCACCGTATAACGGTAATTTCGCCATTTCAATATACCAAGAACAGAAATCATCCCAAATAAAGTTATATAGCTCGCGGCCAACTTCGCCAAATTCGTAGCGTTCTGCAAGAGATGTTACACGTTCAATTGTTTCATTTAAGCGAGTTAGAATCCATTTATCGGCAACTGATTTTTCACCAGTTAAGTCGATTTCATCAAATGTTATACCTTCCATGTTCATTAAAGCAAAACGAGAGGCATTCCAAATTTTGTTAGAGAAGTTCCAAATTGCTTCTACTTTTTCAGTTGTATAGCGTAAATCCTGACCAGGTGAAGATCCAGTAGCTAAGAAGTAACGTAATGAATCGGCACCGTATTGATCAATAACGTCCATAGGGTCTACACCATTGCCAAGTGATTTACTCATCTTACGTCCTTCACCATCACGTACTAAACCGTGAATTAATACATCTTTGAATGGACGTTGACCTGTAAATTCAAGACCTTGGAAAATCATTCGAGAAACCCAGAAGAAAATAATATCATAACCCGTTACAAGTGTGCTTGTTGGATAGTAACGTTTATATTCTTCATTTGTCTCATCTGGCCAACCCATTGTAGAAAATGGCCATAGTGCTGACGAGAACCATGTATCTAAAACGTCTTCATCTTGTGTCCAATTTTCTGCATCTGCTGGTGCTTCTTTTCCTACGTAAATTTCACCTGTTTCATTGTGATACCAAGCTGGGATTTGGTGACCCCACCATAACTGACGAGAGATACACCAGTCACGAATGTTATCCATCCAACGAGAATATGTGTTTTCGAAACGAGATGGTACGAAGTTCACTTTTCCTTCTTCATCTTTTTGAAGAGCAAGTGAAGCATCAGCGAGTGGTTGCATTTTTACGAACCATTGTGCTGAAAGATATGGCTCTACAACAGCACCAGAACGTTCAGAGTGACCTACTGAATGTGTATGCTCTTCAATACGGATAAGCACGCCCGAATCTTGTAAATCAGCTACGATTTGCTTACGGCATTCAAAGCGATCCATACCGTTATACTTGCCAGCAAGCTCGTTCATTGTACCATCTTCATTCATAACAAGAATGCGTTCTAGGTTGTGGCGGTTACCAACCTCAAAGTCATTAGGATCATGTGCTGGTGTCATTTTTACAACCCCAGTACCAAATTCCATATCTACGTAGTCATCTGCTACGATAGGAATTTCACGACCTACGATTGGTAAAATAACTGTTTTACCGATTAAGTGTTGATAGCGCTCATCTTTCGGGTGAACAGCTACCCCAGAGTCACCTAGCATTGTTTCAGGACGTGTAGTCGCAACTTCCACATATCCTGAGCCATCAGCTAATGGGTATTTCATATGATAGAATGCACCTTGAACATCTTGATAAATAACTTCAATATCTGATAATGCTGTTTTTGCAGCAGGGTCCCAGTTAATAATGCGTTCGCCACGATAAATTAAGCCTTTTTCATATAATTGAACGAAAACAGTTTTAACTGCATCGGAAAGACCTTGATCAAGTGTGAAACGCTCACGAGAATAATCTAACCCAAGACCAAGCTTCGCCCATTGATCGCGAATATGCCCAGCATACTCTTCTTTCCATTCCCATGTTTTTTCGAGGAATTTTTCACGTCCTAAATCATAACGTGTAATATTATCTTCTCGTAGTTTGGCTTCTACTTTTGCTTGTGTCGCAATACCTGCATGGTCCATTCCCGGTAACCAAAGTGCATCATAACCTTGCATGCGCTTCATACGAATTAAAATATCTTGTAATGTTGTATCCCATGCATGGCCAAGATGTAGTCTACCTGTTACATTCGGTGGTGGAATAACGATAGAATAGGGCTCCTTTTCACTTGTAGGCTGTGCCTCAAAAAATTTCCCTTGTAACCACCATTCATAACGACCCGCTTCAATGGACTGCGGATCATATTTTGTAGGCATTGAAATGTTTTCTGTCATTTTGACTCCTCCTGTTGACTTAATAATTTTACATGTGTGAGATTGTACCAATCATTCTGTTTTTATGTCTCAGGTAGAGGCATATGTACCAGAAGATTAATGAAAATAAAAAAAACTCCTAACGTCTAAAAGGACGAAGGAGTTTAAGTTCGCGGTACCACCTTTAATTCCAGCAGAGGCGTGTTAAGCTGTCACACATTTCATTAGAAAAAATGTACTACTACTTAAGCCTTTTACTACTGGCTCTCAATTCGGTAACGGTGTTTAACCGGCTTTAACTACTGTTAGTTCACTAAAGCTGCTCGAGGGCTACATTCAATTAGGTACATATAGAAACTTTTCAGCTACCGTTTCCTCTCTTAAAATGTACTAATAATTTACTCTTCCCTGTCATAGCATCTATATTCGACTTTTTCACATTGTACCGCAGAATCGTAGAATTTTTCAAGTGATTTAGTCATTTTTTAGGAAGCACTACTAGAAAAGGAAGTGAAAATTCAAATGCGTCGACGTAAGTATAATCCTTGGCATTTACCACCATGGCTACGACAATTTCGTTTTTATTGCAAAACGATAATTGTGCCAATTTGTGTTTTTCAGTTTATACGTGTCATCATCATTCCAACATCTGGAGATTTTGTCATCCTATTGCTCCTGCTTCTTCTATGCTATTTACTTTTGAATGAAGTCATTTGAAACACGAACCTTTAGCGGCGTATAATCTTCCGTTAAATCCCAAATCATCGATGGAACTTCATGCCAGGAGCTGGATTCACGGACTACAATATGACTTGAGGATTCCCTCAACATGGTTTTTTGCACAGCTGGTGCAGCCTTTTCTTTTTTGTCTGAAGCTACTATTGCTTCAGACTTTTCCTTTTTTACTGCAAATGTTACAAACTTTGATTTTTCCTCTTGTTCTGATGTTGTTACAACTGTAGAATTTTCTACTTGTGCTGAAGCCGCTTCAGCTATAGTTTTTTCTTCTTGTGCAGAAGCCATTACAGCTATAGTTTTTTCTTCTTGTGCTGAAGCCGCTTCAGCTATAGTTTTTTCTTCTTGTGCCGGAGCCACTACAGCTATAGTTTTTTCTTCTTGTGCCGAAGCCACTACAGCCGCAGGTTTTTCTTCTTGAATCGAAGCTACTACTGCTGCCGTTTCTTTTATAAGAGATCCCTTCTCTATTTGAGCTGAGGCATTGACAGTAACAGGCTGTTTTTCTAAAACATGCGCTTTTTCGAATGCTCGCTCAGGCTCATTAAAAATACTTGTAACCGTCCATTCGAGCTGACACATCTGATTCGTCAATTTAGGTCGAACATCCTTTACCATTAAATCTTCAATAGCTGCTTCCTTTGGTAAATCCACATTTAAAGGAACTGCATACTCAAAATAACCAGTATCCCCTTGAATATCGAGAGCATCAATTTGTACTAATTCTTCATCATCTAAGAAAGCTTGCATGTCTTGAAAATCAAAACGAACATGTGCTGTGATATGATAGATACCCATTAATCGTAGAGAATCTTCTAACTGCATCGTCTGCCACCGTGGCATAATTTGTACATCTGCTATTTCTGTTGGACTGCCATAGCCAGGAAAACAAAAAGTTTCACTCATATTCCAAGTTTTCTGTTCGATAATAATCCCTCCCCTTGCATCATATGAAGCTCCGAAGGATAGTATGCTATAGGATGATTAATCAATTTCGTCTTGGCTTAATAATGTAGCTGTCACTTTGCTTTCGCGGAGGATAAACATTGCGTTCGATTTTCGAACTGCACCTTGGAAAGTGACACATAGAAAGCCCCCAGGAAAGAACTAGAGCGGAACATTTAATCACCGTTGATAAGCCTAAAAAAGGCATACTAGAAAACTTCTAGCATGCCTCTTTACTGTTGGTTCAACAGCGAATTATACATTCACCAATTTAATTCTATTCGCTACACGATCTGTTAACATTTGTGTTGCTTTTGGTACAATCGGCTTAAAGATTGGATTTAAAACAGGACCAGCTAATCCTCCTGCTGTTACTTCTAAGAAGCCTGTCATTTTTGTATTTTCTGCATCAATACTTTCTGCTAAGAAATAACCGTTTCCTGAAAAGTTATCAGAAAGTCCTTTTAACTCGAATGTTACTTTTGTAGGTGCTGCCCATTCTAAAATAGTAATCTCTACTTTTACTGTTTTTTTCAGAACACCAACATTGCCTTTAAACGTCCAATTTGAATGTTTTTCATCAATCATTTCATGTGCATTATAACCTGGGACAAGCTTTGCCCATTTTTCCATATCACTGACGAAATCCCATACATTTTCAATTCCTACGGGTACTTCGACCATATGTGTGCCAGTTGCCATATCAATTCACTACTTTCTTTTACGAATAGCTCTATTATATACGATTTCGCCTACAATTTGGCTATGCTGAAAGTTATAATTTTAATAAATTTTTTTCAAGCGGTAACGATCATACATTCATTATCATTTAACGGGTAAAAATGGATCATCACCAAAACGTGTGGTTGATTTCCGTTCCGACTTGGCGCTTTGATGCTGACGCTTCGCTTTCGCACAGATAAAACATTTGTTGCTGACGCTTCGCTTTCGCGCAGAGCAAAGCTTCCTGGGGGCGTCCGATGAGCCGCTTCGCTTCGCTGCAGGGTCTCGGGCCAACAGATGTTTTTTGCGCGAAAGCGTAGTGCTAACGCAGCGTCAGCAAAAGCGTTTCATTCTGTGCGAAAACGTAGTGCAACGAAGTGACGGCAACAGCACCGATGTTGGTCACGAAGGCGTTATCACAGGACGTGATGGTTTTAGCCTTCGTTCCTCTTAATCGCTAAACCCCAAGGAGTCGCCCAGCCGGAACGAAGATCAACTTATTTACATAGTAGACATTTTACCAAAATTCATCCACAACTTTTTGTGATGAACCGTAAAAATATAACCATTGCAGACAAAAGTAAATTACATTACTAAACAACAAAAAATAGCATGCCAGAAAATACTCCTAGCATGCTATTTTGTAACTACCTATTATCTTGCTAATTGTGCAAATACTTTATGGAAAGCATCAACCGTTTTTGCGATATGCTCTTCCGTATGTGCAGTAGAAATAAATAAACCTTCAAATTGAGATGGCGGTAAGAAAATACCTTCTTCTGCCATTAGACGGAAGTATTCAGCAAATAATTGTAAATCAGACGTTTTTGCTGAATCAAAATCAATAACATCTTCGTTCGTAAAGAAGAAACCTATCATTGAGCCAGCACGATTCACAGTATGTGGAATATTGTATTTCGTTGCTGCTTCACGGAAACCAGCCTCTAATTGATCTCCTAGCTTTTTGAAGTATTCATAAGAACTATTATCAAGGCGAGATAATGTTTCATAGCCTGCTGTCATTGCTAATGGATTCCCTGACAATGTTCCAGCTTGATAGATTGGACCAGCTGGTGCTACTTGCTCCATAATTTCTTTTTTCCCTGCAAATGCACCGACAGGAAGTCCACCACCAATTACTTTTCCTAACGTTGTCATATCTGGTGTTACATCAAAATAACCTTGTGCACAGCCATAGTCAACACGGAAGCCTGTCATAACTTCATCAAAAATTAACAATGTTCCATGTTCCTTTGTTAATTCACGTAAGCCTTGTAGGAAGCCTGGTTGTGGAGGGACAACGCCCATATTCCCTGCGACTGGCTCAACAATTACTGCCGCAAGCTCTGAACCAAACTTTTCGAAAATTAGTTTTGCCCCTTCTAAGTCATTGTACGCTACTGTTAACGTATTACGTGCAATATCCGCTGGGACACCAGGACTGTCAGGTAAGCCTAATGTAGCTACCCCTGAGCCTGCTTTAATAAGTAAGGAATCTCCATGACCATGATAAGAACCCTCAAATTTCAAAATTTTATCGCGTCCTGTAACACCACGAGCTACGCGTAAAGCAGACATCGTAGCCTCTGTCCCAGAAGACACGAAGCGAATCATTTCCATACCAGGAAGACGATCTAATACTAATTTAGCTAATCGATTTTCTGTATAGCTCGGTGCTCCAAACGAAGAGCCTTTCGCTGCTGTTTCTGCAATTGCTTGTACAACTTCAGGATGTGTATGACCTAAAATAAGAGGTCCCCATGATAATACATAATCAATATATTCATTGCCATCAATGTCTTTAATAATAGCACCTTGACCAGATTCCATGAATATTGGATCCATATTTACGGATTTGAATGCACGTACTGGGCTACTAACGCCACCTGGCATTAAGTTAATTGCTTCAGCATAAGCTTGTTTTGATTTTTCGTAAGAACGCGTCATTTATTTCTCCTCCAACCAACGTGCAACATCTTTAGCATGATACGTAATGATTAAATCTGAGCCTGCACGTTTCATGCTAAGTAACGTTTCAAGCACTACTTTTTTCTCTTCAATCCAGCCATTAATAGCCGCTGCTTTAATCATTGCATATTCACCAGAAACGTTGTATGCAACAATCGGTAATGTAAAGTTATTTTTTACATCACGAATAATATCTAAATAACTTAGAGCTGGCTTAACGATTAAGAAATCTGCACCTTCTGCAATATCCGACTCTGCTTCACGGAATGCCTCCATACGATTCGATGGATCCATTTGGTATGATTTACGATCACCAAATTGAGGCGCACCATCAGCCGCTTCTCGGAATGGACCATAGTAGCTAGATGCATATTTTACGGCATATGACATAATCGGAACATTTTCAAAGCCTGCTTCATCTAGTCCTGCACGAATCGCTGCCACAAAACCATCCATCATATTGGAAGGAGCGATGATATCCGCACCGGCTTTTGCTTGTGATACTGCTGTACGTGCTAAAACATCTAATGAAGGATCATTTAAAATTTGATCGCCTTCAATTAAGCCACAATGACCATGATCTGTAAATTCACATAAGCATGTATCTGCAATAACTAAAAGCTCTGGGTAGCGAGCTTTAATAAGTCGTGTTGCTTCTTGCACAATACCATGATCATGGAATGCACCAGTTCCGACTGCATCTTTTTCTGCAGGTAAGCCAAATAAAATAACCGCAGGAATACCTAAAGCAACAACTTCATCAATCTCAGCTTCAAGTTTATCTAATGAAAATTGAAAAACTCCCGGCATAGAAGATACTTCGTTTTTAATATTTTCGCCTTCCATAACGAAAATTGGATAAATTAAGTCCTCTTTGTGTAAGTATGTTTCTTTTACCATTGATCGTATAGCAGCATTTGCACGCAAACGACGATGTCTCTGAAATTGTAATTTTGTCATTTTCTTTCTCCTACTTTCGTTATTTCCTCGATAACTGCTTGCATTGTATATACGCTCGGCATAACATCTACAATAGCACCGTGATTTAAAATAGCTGCTTCTGTAATATGACCGATTACTGCTACACGCACTGCCCCCCAACCAACTACCGAAGCTACATCCTTTGCGTAGACATCAACAGCGGAAGGGCTAGCAAAAATCACTGTGACATCACTATTCGCACAGATACATTCAATCATTAATTGTTTTTGATCATGTCGCTCAATCGTTTCATAAACTGTCCATTCCTTCAATTTAAAGGGTAGCCCTTCCTTTAATGTCTTTTTCGCTTTTTCTCCACGAATAAATAGACACGTAGGATTGCTACCTGCTACATTAGGAAATTCTTGAACAAATACATCTGCACTAAATATAGAAGGCATAAAACTCACATGGAATCCTAGCTTTTCTAAAGCTGCAGTAGTTTTAGTACCAATAGAAGCAATTTTCCCTTGAAAATGCGCAGCACTTACATTAAAGCGTTGCATCTTGTTAGCAAAAGCTTCTACCGCATTTTGACTCGTAAAAATGAGCCATTCAAATTGACGTGCAAACTCTAACTGCACATCGTCGTTACTATCGATCAGCTCACAAGTTTCAATCAATGGGGCAATTACTGCTTGGCCACCTAAAGCTGTAATATCATCTATTATTGTTGTCGTTTTAGATGTACCTGTCAAAATAATAGTTTTACCTTCTAAAGGTAAATTATTTTGCATCTTGCTCTGCCTTTACTCGTTGAATTAATTCAAAAGCACCTTGCTTCGTTAAAATCTCAGCAAGCTCTTTCCCAACTGCTTCCGCATCAGTGCCCACAAAAGTTTCCTTATAAACAACTGAAGCATCTGGTGCAGCAACAAGGCCAGTTAATGTAATTTCTTCCCCATTAGACTTTGCGTATCCTGCGATAGGTACTTGACAGCCACCATCCATAGCCGCTAGGAAAGCACGCTCTGCATGTGCTTCTTTCCATGTTAGGCTATCTGTTAACTTGCCTAATTCCGTTAATAGCTCCGTATCGTCTCCACGGCATTCAATGCCTAAAGAACCCTGTGCTACTGCTGGTAGACAATCCTCTACAGATAAAAACTCAGTCACTACATCATCGCTCCAGCCAAGGCGTTTTAGTCCAGCTGCTGCTAAAATAATTGCATCATATTCATCCGTTTCAAGTTTAGCTAAACGTGTATCTACATTTCCACGAATCCATTTAATTTCTATATCTGGACGGACTGTTAAAAGTTGAGCACTGCGACGAAGAGAACTTGTCCCAACTACAGCTCCTGCTGGAAGATCGGCAAATTTCACATGTCCTTTTGAAATAAATGCATCACGCGCATCTTCACGTGGTGGAATACAGCCAATTACTAATCCTTCAGGCAGTACTGCAGGCATATCCTTCATAGAATGAACAGCAAAGTCAATTTCTTTATCGTAAAGTGCTTGTTCTATTTCTTTTACGAAAAGCCCTTTACCACCTACTTTAGATAGCTGTACATCTAAAATTTGATCACCTTTCGTGACAATTTCTTTCACTTCAAATTCAAATGGTACACCAGCTGCTTTTAACTCATTGATAAACCAATTTGTTTGTGTTAAAGCTAGCTTACTTCTCCTAGAACCTACAATAATTTTTCTCAACAGTCTCCAACCTCTCTTCTAATACCATAAATGGAATCGTGATAAACTACTTCCTAAAAAGAAGTTAACTACAACTAATAGGTAAGCGTATATATGTACCCACGCATAAGTTGTCCCTGTCAGTTTACCTTTACGATTCACATACAATATAAAGCAATACAAAATTAAAATAATAAAGGACCCAATAATCTTCGCATCAAAAATCGAAAAACTCTCTAGCGTTAGTAGTGCCCATTCAAACCCTAAAACTAAACTTACAAATAGCACTGGAATAGCAATGAAAAATGAAACATTCATCCAGTTACTCGTCTGCTGTAGTGATGGTAACCTTGTCCATAAATGTGACCATTTTTTCTTTTTTAGCAAACGATATAATACTAAATACAATATCGCAAAAACAAATGTTAACGAAAACACTGCATACGATAATATTGCAAATGATATATGAATAAACAGCAATTCCGAAATTAAAGTATCGCTAACTACTCCTGTTGACCGTTTTGGCATAAAAGTAAAGATACTAGCGAATAAAAATCCTAGTATATTAATAACAAACACCGGTAGATCAACCCGTGCAATACAGTGCAAAATAATTGATAATGTCACGAGCAGCCAGGAATAAAAGAGAATCCCTTCTGACAAAGATAAAATCGGAAAACGCTTCGTTTCCACAAAAGTTAAAATAATAATGGCACTTTGAATTACCCATACGAATGAAACAAGCCAAAAAGCAATTCGCCTTGCTCGTATTTGCTTATAAAAGTAATCAGTAAAGTAAAATACTAGACTGATCCCATACAAGACGATCATTACTTCATAGAGCCTTGTCATTGTCAAATCAGCCAATAGACATCCCTTCTTTATTTTGAAAGTGCTAAAGTAGTGTACTTTAGCCTAGAAAAAAAAACGTTTTCGTATCCTTAGTTTACCATACAGATACGAAAACGCCTCATTTAAAAATCAGTAGAAAATCTCGTTCGCGGGATAAAGCTCGTAGGACAACTTTTCTAAAGTTGCACCGCGAACACATAGACATCTTTAGAAAGAATACTTTGGTTCAGTGGAAGATTGTGACGACTGTAAGCGCTCTTTGCGTTCAAGCTCTTGTTCTGTCATCGCAGTAACTTCAGCTTCCACAGCATCCTCAATACCGAAAATTTGTTGGAATAAACGTAACTGTTCATTTGCTTTTGGTGAATTTGCCATTTCCTTAGCTTGCAAAATTGGTTCTTTTAACAATTGATTAATAATAGACTTTGTATGCTTACTTAAAATTTTACGTTCTCGATCCGTTAAATCCGGCATTTTATTTTCGATACTAATCATTGTCTCTTCTTGAATATGATTCGCTTTTTTACGTAAAGCCGAGATGACAGGGACAACGCCAAGAGTCGCAACCCAATCTTTAAATTGCACAACCTCTTTGCCAATCATTACAGAAATATCAGCCGCAGCACGTTCACGTTCAGCTAAGTTTGCTTCGACGATGCCTTGTAAATCATCTATATCATATAAGAAAACATTTGGTAAATCTCCAACACGTGGATCAATATCACGCGGCACTGCAATATCTACCATAAATAATGGTTTACCTTTACGCAAACGTTCAACAAATTGCATCAATTCATAGTCAATAACATAATCTGTTGCACCTGTAGACGTAATTAAAATATCCGCTTCTAATAACGAACATTGTAGTTCCTTCATAGATTTTGCTTCACCGTCAAATTTAGCTGCCAGACTTTCTGCTTTTTCGAACGTACGGTTAATTACGGTTACTTTTCCTACACCGCTACCGTAAAGGTTCTCAATAGCAAGTTCCCCCATTTTTCCTGCACCTAAAATTGCTACATGTTTACGTTGTAAAGATCCGAATATTTTTTTCGCTAATTCAACTGCTGCATAAGAGACAGATACCGCGTTTTCACCGATAGCCGTTTCATTATGTGCACGCTTCGCAAATGTCACCGCTTGTTTAAATAGTTGATTGTATACCGTACCTGTTGTTCCAATCTCTTGTCCATTTAAGAAGCTTTTTCGTACTTGTCCTAAAATTTGAGTTTCGCCAAGTACCATCGAATCAATTCCAGCCGTCACTTTAAATAAATGTTCGATTGCCGCATCTTCTTCACGAATTGTTAAATACGAAGAAAATGTCTCCACAGGTAGGTCGAACCAATTTGCTAAAAATTGTTTCACAAAATGACGTCCAGTATGCACTTGATCAACTACTGCATATATTTCTGTGCGGTTACATGTCGAAACAATAACATTTTCTAATATACTTTTTTGCTTCTGCAGCGCTTCCATTGCCTGTGGTAGTTCACTCTCTATGAATGATAACTTTTCACGAATCTCAACTGGCGCCGTTTTATAATTCAAGCCTACTACGATGGTATGCATGAATAACACCTCTCACGTTCTAATTAACAAATCTCATTATAGCACAGTTCGACAATAGTTCATCAATAATTTGTGAACATGTCATGAAGAACTGAAATTCATCTACATTAGAATTATTATAATCTAAGTTTAGCAAATTATACGTTCGGTTTCAAATTTATTGTTTGTCCAGAAATTTTATAAAGAATCAGGATATATTGTTTAACCATCTTCATCTACTTCTATTAATTAGAAGACAATGATTTCCGCTACAGGCTACTCGTTTCCTGCGGGCGAGCGTCGAGCCGCTTCCTCCGCTTTGCTCTGTGCGAAAGCAAAGCGTCAGCTACAAAGCGCCCAGCCGGAACGGAAATCAACCCCTCGTTTTAGTAAATGCTATAGTTTCTTAAATCACAAAAAAAAGCTGAACTAATTGTTAGAATTAGTCCAGCTTAAAATAACTTTTATCTATTAATCTGTGATTGTCACGGTTTTTGTAGCTATAATTTTACCGTCTTTATCATATGCTACAAATTCAATCTCATTATTAACTTTGAAGTCCTGCATTGTTTGAACTGTTTTTGTTAGCATGTAGACACTATCACTACGCTTATTCAATTCAAATTGCACATCTCCACTTAAAGAAGGGAATCGTACATTTACCTTTGCAACATTTGAACAATTACCATCAATTCTTGCATTCATTGTAATATTGCCTTTGCGTAGAGTAACTGTCGCTTCTTCAAATAGATTTTCAGGAGTCACGCAACTTGACGACGAAGTTTTACATAAAATTGAATCAATAATTTTTTGGAAAACTTGATGTAATTGTAAGTTATCATTTGCGTGGTAATAAGTACCGCCAGTTTCAGTAGCCAGTTGCATTAAAATTGCATCATTGACTTGTGATTTTTTACCCATACTTACAGTGTAAACCTTAACCCCTTTATTTTTCGCTTCGTTCAGCACTTTTGTCATTTTAGATTTACTTGTTTTACCGTCTGATACGACAATTATAGCTTTTGAAGTTTTCGAGTCATTGGAGAATTTAGACAGAGCGAGATCTATACCTGCAAAGATATCTGTAGCACCCTTCTCTTTCGATGCTTTATATAGATCTTTTTTCAAGACATTGTCTGTACTGCCCTCTCCAAGAACAGTAGCTTTTGTATTTGTTTCAATAACAATATTATTTTTAGCCTTAATTTGATTGATTACTTCCATCATCTTCTTACCACGATAATTTGTTTGGTCAGAAGCTTTCATGGAAGCAGAGTAATCAACTACGTAAGCGACTTCTGTTGCTAAAGAACAAGAATTTTTACTAAAGTAAGGATTTGTGAAAATTTCCTTTGTAATTGTTTTATCTTTTAAATCCTTCAATATTGTTGCATAACGAGGATCTATTTTATTAACTAATGTTGCTTCAGCTTTTGATTTTCCATAAATAATCGAGTCAAAGTACGCTACAGCTGTACCTGGGCTACCTGTATTATTTAAATAATCCGAAGTATTTGTCACAAATGAAGCTGTTTTCTCAACACCATCAAATTTAATTTTTACTGTTCCTTGGTAGTCAGTAATAATTTCTCCACCAGGTTTTACTAATGTAACCATTACCTTAGTATAACGATCTTTACCCGATGGTCTTGATGCCGCATCCGCACTTTCCTTTAATGCTTCCACTCGTTTTTTATAAGCTTCTACTTGACCGAGTAATTTACCACCTTGGTATTTTAATAATACTGTTCGATCATAATTACTCAAGTTCGTGAGAATAGCATAAATTTTCATGACACTATCATAATGCTCTAGCGTTAATTTCTTTTCATCAGGCATATGGTTCATAAGTTGAATAATAGAACCGACTGGGTTTATGTTCTCTACCTGTGAGGCAATCGCATCATCAATTCCTTGAATACGATAAATTGGACGCCCATCATCTGAAATCATATACATAATTTCTGTTTTAGCAGGTGTTGTCACAGAGTCCTTCAAACGTCGATTTAATAGTTCCTCAAATAAGAAAACGGAAATATCATAGTTTTCAAACTGTAAAATGGCATGCTCATAGCCTAATGCTGGATATTTTGGATCCGAGCCACCGTATCTTAAATACATATTTTGCACATTGTCAAGAGCATCCTTTACATTTGTTTGTTGCCCAATACTAAATAGCTTTTTATCTGCATCTTTATCTAAAGGGACTGGATCGTAAACATCAATAATGTTTTCAGTAAAGAACTCAGGTAACTTTTCATACGGTACATATGGAGGTGTTACATTGCCATTTTCATCATCCGTATTTGCTGGATCATACACTTGATAATCAATGCGCATTTCTGGCTGAGGTGAGTAACGTACATGTGCATTCAATTTCTCACCTACAAGACATTTCATACCAGGATCTGTGTTGTTAATAAGTTCAAATGTAATTGTATCGCGTACAGATTTTGTTAATTTTGGTGCTATTACAATCACAGAGACAGTAGAGCCATCTGATTGTACATTTCGAACAGCTTCACCAGATGTGTCAACGATTTTTGCACCATATGACGAAGTTACACGGAATGTATAAGATTTATCATCAGGTATTGGATCGCCATTACAAGCTTTTAAAGATACAGTAATTAGCGTTGAATCTTGATCATTTGCAATTAAATCTGGTTTTTCAACATCAATACTTTGAAGAGCATTATTCACATACTCTGGTCCAGTAAAATCATTAGAATTATCCTTTGGCTCTTCAAATTCTGCGTTGTTTGAGCCCATGAAGCCTGACGGTAATGTGATTTTATCGTTATCACGACCTGCTGCTGCACGTTTTAATCCTAGTACAGCAAAGTTACCGTTTTGTACACTGCGATATAAAAATTCAGCAACATCTCCACGAGTTAGCTTTGTAGAAGGATTGAAATCGGCAAATGTCTTTTTACCAGTGCTTCCTGTTGAAATATCATTTGTGTATAAATATTGAACCGCTTGAGGCTCATCTAAATCTAAACCTTTAAAGGCAGCATATATACGCGCAAATTGTCCACGTGTAACAGCTTTCGAACGATTTGCTGTCGTGTAAGTACCGTTAAATGGTAAATAAAAATCACTATAGAAGTTATAAGCGACACTTTCGTTATATGTTAATGCATAGTTCTTATCGAGCTTCGCAAACATTACAACAAGCTCTCGTTCAGTTATTTGCTCATTAGGTAAAAAGTTGTTAGCGCTATTCAATGAGAGTAGATCATTATCGACTGCCCACGAAATAGCTTTGTATTTACCGTTATTGGTTGGGACATCATTAATTGTCGTAGCGGCTTGAGTCACAGCTGGAGTAGTTGTCATCAAAATTAGTACGAAACAAAGCAGAGATAGAAATGCCTTTTTAGCATATGTCATTTATTTTTCAGCCCTTTCATTAATTAAAGAACAATATATCATCTCGATAGTTTTGTTTTAAATCGCTTTCTAAATAATTCAAGAAACGTTCTAACACTACGGATGCTTGTGCTCGCGTTAATGGCTGATCTGGATTAAATCGACCTGTTGTAGGGTCACCAGTCATTAAGCCTAACTCATTCGCAATGTATATTCCGTCTTTTGAATAGTTTGGAATTTGCGCATCATCCTTAAACTTTGTCACATAGCCTGGATCTGGCGCCTTATTTTCTAGCCCTAATGCACGTACAAAAATCGTAGCGGCTTGAGCTCGAGTAATTTGATTATCAGGTTTGAAGTACTCTGGCGTTACACCTTTAATAATTCCTTTTTTATACGCAGACTCAATATAGGCATAATCTTTCACCGTACGTTTAACATCTTTAAAAACACTAGTAGCTGATGTCGATTTTTTCGTTTTCGGTTCTTCCATAACACGTAAGTCAACTGCCTTACCAATCGCCGTTGTAAAGTCAATACGCTTCATCGGGGTATTTGGTGAGAAGAAGTTACTCGCATCAGAATAAATACCTAAAGAGTATAATTTTTCAATAGCTCCTTTTGCATAATGATTTGATAAATCACGGAACTTAGGAATGATTAAACGTTCAATTGTCGGCATATATTCTTTATCTAAATCAAGAGTACCTTTTTGCCCAGAGGATAAATCATACGTATATTCTGAAATAACATCTTTTTCACTTACTACCGCATATCCACCATCAAAGCTCCCTAAACTTCCTAGGTTTTCTTCATAGTTTAGTACACGTGATTTGCTTGTCGATAAGCGATTTTTCACATGGCTAGTCTTACCGTCGCTATATTTATAAACAGCTTCTGTAATTTGTGTTTCTGTTGCTCCCCAGAAGTTTTCATAGCCAGCATGACGACTATCAGTATCAATCGTTACTGTATTTTGGACTGCATTTTTTCCAGTCCCTGTTTGATAGGCATATGTTTTTCTTGAAATCACATTACCTGAGTAATAATCAGAGGCTGCACGATTGTCCGTTACAGTTCCTTGTGAAAATTGGTAATCTACCAATGTATATGTTATTTTCCCAACAACAATTTTCTCAGTATACTTTTTCACTACACCATTCGATGTTTTTTGACCAATCGTAGCATAATCTACAACATCAGATTCGTAGGTCATATTTCGTGTTAATGTAGCACCATTACTTGCTGTTAGCTTTAGATTATATGTTTCGGTTAACTTTCCTTTAGATTCTTTTTGTGTAATTTTAATGTCTTTACTAGTACCTTTAAATATAATAGGTGTTCCTGTAATGAAAACAGCTTCCTCATATGTATATTCATTTTTTACAGCACCTGTTGTTTCTAATGAAACAGCTAATGTATTTTCTGGGATAGTAACTCCAATAACAAATACAGCAAGAACCACTAACATTATTTTAGATAAATGTTTTCGCATTCTTTTTTTGTCCCTCACTTTCATTCCATACATATCCGCATCTGGAGCTGCTGTCAATAATTTTCTTCAACTTTACAAAATAATCAGGTGAATTGATTAACCATTATTATCTGCTTTTATCAACACACCTGAAAAATTCAAGGATCAATTATACCTCGGCATAATTCGGTGACATCCACCGGAGGCTTTAGGCCAACACGATATTGGTCACTCAGTCGTTGCCGCAAGACGTGCGTCTATTTCAGCAGATGTTTGGACACTGCTGAAAAGTGACTTAAAACCGCATTCATCTCACCATCTATAGAGGTGTGAACTTCCGTAGCGCTGAAAGAAGTTAACATCTGCTCGTCTTCTACGCAGGGCGACAAAGTTTCCCACCACAAGCGAATATATTTGTCGTAAAAATACTCGCAGAAGACTCACAGACTTCTAAATTGATTAATCAACTAATATTAAATGAGCTTTGACAAAACGATCTGATAATACTACTAAACGATCAGAAGGTTTTAAATCAGATGCTTGAATAACTTTACCAGCTTTAATAATTGTAGCTTGATCAATATTCATATCAATCATTTCACCAGCTTCATACCAGCGACCATTTTGCCATTGACTAACGCTCTTCACATTAATTACAGCTGGGTATTTCGATTTAACTGACTGTAGTTTACCAGTTAACATTAATGGTGCAACAGGCTTCGCTTTATTTAGAATATGAAGGGCTTGTACATGACCATCCTTCACATAGAAGTATCCATATTCTCCTTCATATAGATGAAGCTCAATATCAGGAATAACACTATAAATTTTGTTACCATCATCTACTATGGCCTTTGTTGAATTACTAACAGATAGTACAGTACGCTCTGTTTTCTTGAAGACATTTGACTCAATCTTCATCGCATCATCAATTTCGATTAAATAGCCATCTGCTTGTGATAAACGTCCATAATATAACTCATGACCTGATAAGTTTGGTGACATAAAGCTATCACTTGTTACTTCCACAACTTGGGCATAATGATCACGTGCAGCACCGTCCGAAATAACAAAAGCTGTACCATAAGCTAATAAGCCAGTAGGTTCAATTAAACGACCATTTCTAATTAAAATCGTTCCATCGTGGAAGTATAATGTACCGGCAGATTTAAGTTTTAATAATTGATATTTAGTATCTACAGAAAGCATTGGCTCATAGTAAGTTCGCTCATTGTTTTTCAATACAACAATCTTTTCAATCACTTCTTTGCCAAATTGTTTAACTGTTGCATAATATGCTTGACTGCCAATGTAATTTTTCAACTGACCTTTATCAATTTTTGTATTTCCAACATATATCGGAACCTTCGATGAAAAATTCATCGTTGATAAAGCTGTTGTTGTGTCAGAGCCAAATTGCCAATTTATAAAAGCATGTTGGTTTTTGACAGTTAATTTATTTGTATTGGCATTAACTGTCTGTATCTCACCTTTATACAGGTTTTCAACTAATGTACCCGTCTCACTAATGTCTATTTTTGTGACAATGGATGTGTTTCGATTTTTAAGGCTAAGCTTCACACGATCCCCCACATATAAAGCGCTAATATCGACAGCTGAGGAGTTTTTTTGATATTCTGTATCTTTATTGATATAGTAAGTTGTTTCCTCCCCAATATCTGGCTTCAGCATAATGAATAGTCCATTTGGATCAATACTTGTCACTACTCCAGCAAGTATTTTTGTATTTTGCGCAACTGTTGGAGATTCTGTTTCATTTGTAGAATTAGAAGTACCTCGCAGCTCAACAACACTGCGAAGGGAAATTTCCGCTTCTACTTTCATTCCCATCTTAAAGCCTTCGATTGTTGTCACTGTATTATTAATATATAGCCGGGCACTATCATTGATATTGTATGTAGCTTGATGACCGCTTTCATTTTGCAAAGTAATTTTACTAAGCTTTTTTTCTATTACTCCGTTAGAATTTGCATATTCTGAAAATGTTACATCAACAAAGGTCCCAGTCACCATTTGGGCAGCATGAGCTGTTTTATTTGATGAAAATCCGAGAACCGTTAGTAACACAATCATTAGTATGTATGGAATCTTCTTCAACAAATCCCGCCTCCTAAAAAATTGTTATTATAAATAGTATATCGTACTATTGGTAGTTTTTCCTATTCAAAAAGTTACATTTTAGTGCTTTTACTTACTTTTTAAATCTACCATTAGACACAAAGATAGAGGTAGCTTCCATTTTCAAGCTACCTTTGCTTCATCATACTTGAACGTCAATTGTATGTCCGGCTGTCGGATGTGGAGCATCTAACATTTCAACTAATTGTTCTGTATTTTGCTGTTGCATCTCCATTGCCTGCTTCGTTACAGCTAGAGATACATTTTGCATTAAAGTTGCTTGATTCATTGCCATTGATAAAGCTGCGATATCCATTTAGTCCACCTCCTATTTAATTTATCGGTCAGTTGTCCCATTCATCAAGCGATTCCCCAAATTTTTAATAAAAAAACATCTACTGTCCTAAATAATAGACTCAATAGATGTTTTTTTATTACATTTTATTTTCGATTGTACGCCAAGCTTCTTCAAAGCCAATTCCTTTTTCTGAAGAAAAGACAATAAGGGGATCATTTTTTTCCATGTCTAGCGTTTCTTTCACGATTTTTTTATGCTTATCCCATTTACCTTTTGGAATTTTATCTGCTTTTGTTGCAATAACAATACAAGGAATATTGTAATGCTTTAAAAAATCATACATCATGCGATCATCAGCTGTAGGGGGATGACGTAAGTCAACAATTTGTACGACTGCCTTTAATTCATTGCGCCCTGTGATGTAACGCTCAATCATTTTTCCCCATGCTTCACGCTCAGTTTTTGAAACCTTTGCATAACCATAGCCCGGAACATCTACAAAAAATAATTGTTCTTCAATTTTGTAAAAATTAAGCGTTTGTGTTTTTCCGGGCTTTGAAGAAATACGTGCTAAAGCCTTACGACCGATCATTCGATTAATAAATGAGGATTTCCCCACATTTGAACGACCGGCTAGTGCAAATTCTGGCAGTCCATCTTCTGGATATTGGTCTGGTCTTACAGCACTTATGACCATTTCTACGTTATGGACTTTCATTTTCTTAAAAACCTCCGTCCAGTGCATGGGCTAATACTTCATCAGCCGATGACACTAGTTTAAATGTTAGTTGTTCGCGTACACTTTCAGGAATATCCTCAATATCTCGCTCATTATCTTTCGGACAAATAATTGTCGTTAAGCCCGCTCGATGCGCACTGAGTGTTTTTTCCTTTAAGCCACCAATTGGCAGTACACGTCCACGTAATGTAATTTCACCTGTCATGCCGACTTCACGGCGTATTGGACGATGTAAAATTGCGGAAACAATTGCGGTTGCCATAGTAATACCTGCGGAAGGTCCATCTTTCGGAACAGCTCCTTCAGGAACATGAATATGAATATCATGTGTTTCAAAATATTCTGCATCCACTTTTAGATCTCCCATTTTTGTACGGACATACGATAAAGCTGTTTGAGCAGATTCCTTCATGACATCGCCAAGCTTACCAGTTAACTGCAATTTTCCTTTACCAGGTGTTAATGATACCTCAATTTGTAATGTATCACCACCTACAGTTGTATAAGCAAGCCCAGTAGCTACACCGATTTGATTTTCCTCTTCTGCTTGTCCATATCGGAAACGATGTTTACCGAGTAATTCCTCTAACGTTTTCGAGTTCACTGTTACTCGTTTTTTCTCACCAGAAACGATGATCTTAGTGATTTTACGACATAGGGTTGCGATTTGACGCTCTAGTCCGCGAACACCTGCTTCACGAGTATAATAACGGATAATATCAACTACGGCTTCGTCTTTAATAATAACTTGTGTTTTTTTCAAGCCATGCTCTTTTAACTGTTTCGGTATTAAGTGATTTTTCGTAATTTGCTCTTTTTCAATTTCTGTATAACCAGCAATTGAGATTACTTCCATACGATCTAGTAACGGCCCAGGAATTGTACTTAAATCATTCGCAGTTGCTATAAATAATACATTTGATAAATCATAAGGTTCTTCGATGTAATGATCACTAAATGTATTATTTTGAGCAGGATCTAAAACTTCAAGCATTGCTGCTGCAGGATCTCCCCTAAAGTCATTAGACATTTTATCAATTTCATCTAGAAGGAACACAGGATTAATTGTTCCTGCCTTTTTCATCCCTTGGATAATACGACCTGGCATTGCCCCAACATACGTACGACGATGACCACGAATTTCCGATTCGTCTCGTACCCCACCTAATGAAATACGGATAAATTTGCGATCCAAGCTTTCTGCAACAGATCGAGCTAATGATGTTTTACCTACACCTGGAGGGCCAGCTAAACATAATATTGGTCCACGTAACGATTTTTTCAACTGACGTACAGCTAAATATTCTAATATACGTTCTTTTACTTTTTCTAAACCGTCATGGTCACGATTTAAAATGTCCTCTGCATGTTCGATATTCATGCGATCTTCAGTCGAATTTGTCCATGGTAATGAAACAATCCAATCAATATAGTTTCGGATGACGCCACTCTCTGCACTAGCTGCTGGTAGCTTCTCATAGCGATCCAACTCTTTAAGCACTACTTCTTTCGTTGATTCAGGCATCCCTGTTTCGTCGATACGTTTACGTAATTCAGCTACTTCACCAGTTTTTCCTTCACGATCTCCTAGCTCTGTTTGAATAGCTTTCATTTGTTCACGTAAATAATACTCCTTTTGCGTACGCTCCATGGATTGCTTAACTTTTGTATTAATTTTCTTTTCAAGATCAAGTACTTCTTGCTCATCATGTAAACGAATAATTAAATGATCTAATCGCTTCTTTACATTGAGCATCTCTAATACTTCTTGTTTATCTGCAATCTTAAATGGTAAATGCGATGCAATGATGTCTGCTAAACGACCTGGCTCTTCAATGTCTGCCACAGTACTGATGGTTTCAGATGTAATTTTATTGGAGCCTTTCGCGTATCTTTCGAAATACGTTAACAACGTACGCATTAAAGCCTGTGTTTCAACATCCTTACCGATTGTTTCCTCCTTAACATCGATGTCAACAATCGTATATTTTTCTAGCGCCCGATAGTTAGACCATGTTGCACGCGCTACACCTTCCACTAAAATACGCAGTGTTCCATTTGGTAATTTTAACATCTGTTTGACATATGCCATCGTACCAACTGTATATAAATCTTGCTCATCAGGCTGTTCATCATGCACTTCTTTTTGTGTTACCAATAATATCAATTGGTCCTCTAGCATCGCTTGTTCTAGCGCCGCTACAGAACGATTTCTACCCACATCAATATGTAACACCATCGACGGGTATACTAAAAGTCCACGTAAAGGCAATAATGGTACACTTGTTGTTTTTTGTATTGTCACCATGCGGGTATTCACCTCCGTCAAAATTTTCTTATTCACTCCCACGCTACTAGTATGTGTCTAAAAAGCTGATTCACACTAGTTAATCAATTGAGCCAAAAATTTCATCTAATTACAGTTGGCTTTATGTATGAATGAATAAAAAGCTGACTGTCGATATGTGCGAATATTGCACAATCGAAGTCAGCTAAATTACTCTTTATCTCATAACAATAGACATTAGTATCTGTTCGTTATGCTGAAGTTTTTGTGTCGCTACCTTCATCGAGTTCAGTGCCATCTTCAAGAAGCAATTTCGGTTTTTCTTTATCCGTAATTGTTTTTGCCGTAATGATACATTTTTTCACGTCTTCGCGTGAAGGTAGTTCGTACATTACATCAAGCATTGTTGACTCAATAATTGAACGAAGACCACGTGCACCCGTTTTCCGTTCTATTGCTTCTTTTGCAATTTCAGAAAGAGCACCTTCATCAAACTCAAGCTCAACACCATCTAGTTCAAGCATTTTTTGATATTGCTTAGCTAGTGCATTTTTAGGCTCCGTTAAAATTTGTACAAGCGCAGCCTCGTTTAATTGTTCTAAACTTGCAAGTACTGGTAATCGACCGATGAATTCTGGAATTAGACCAAATTTTAATAAATCCTCTGGAATCAACTTTGCCATAATTGAGCCTTCATCCATATCAATTTTGTTTGGATCTGAACCGAAGCCAATTACTTTTTCACCTTGACGACGTTTAATAATGGATTCTATTCCATCAAATGCTCCACCCACAATAAATAAGATGTTTGTAGTATCGATTTGTAAAAACTCTTGGTGTGGATGCTTACGACCACCTTGTGGTGGGACACTCGCAACTGTACCTTCTAAAATTTTTAGAAGGGCTTGTTGTACGCCTTCACCAGAAACATCACGTGTAATGGATGGATTTTCGGATTTACGTGCAACTTTATCGATTTCATCAATATAGATGATCCCTTTTTCAGCACGCTCGATATCGTAATCTGCGGATTGAATTAATTTTAATAAAATATTTTCAACGTCCTCACCAACATAGCCAGCTTCTGTTAGAGAAGTAGCATCTGCAATAGCAAAAGGAACGTTTAATATACGTGCCAATGTTTGGGCCAATAAAGTTTTACCGCTACCAGTTGGGCCGATTAACACAATGTTCGATTTCGCTAATTCTACATCATCAATCTTACTATTTGTATTAATGCGCTTGTAGTGATTGTAAACCGCAACTGCTAAAGCTTTTTTAGCACGATCTTGTCCTATTACATACTCATCTAAAATCGTTAAGATTTCTTTCGGTTTTGGAATATCTTGGAATTCAATTTCTTCTTCAACACCCAGTTCCTCTACAACGATTTCTGAACAAAGTTCGATACATTCATCACAAATATAAACACCAGGACCTGCAACTAGTTTACGTACCTGTTCTTGTGGCTTTCCACAGAATGAGCATTTTAAATTGCCTTTTTCATCATTAAATTTGAACAATATGTTTCACCCCTATTCAAGCAACAATCTTACAAGATTATTGAATCTTTATCAAATAAATTGTCTGCATCTATTTACACCACGGCGTTTATGTTTCAAGATTTTAAAAAGATTTCGACATTCATTGCACGAAAAACATTAACATTTATCGCCAATAATGCCCATTCATTAACTTGATGAATTCCAGCTCATCACCATAGCGTGTGGTTGATTTCCGTTCCGGCTGGGCGCTTTGTAGCTGACGCTTTGCTTTCGCTACAGAAAACATTTGCCGCTGTCGCGCAGATAAAACATTTGTTGCTGTCGCTTCGCTTTCGGACAGAGCAAAGCTTTCTGGGGGCGTCCAGCCTCCACTCCAATCAACTTATATAAATGAAGTGGCATACGTTTTAACAAATCTCATCCACAACTTTTGGTGATGAACTTGAATTCCGCTAATTATACCGTTGAATTCCATGTGTTGTTACTGACTGATTCTTCAGAAACCTCTAGCGACGAAAGACCTTTCTTTTCGTCAAGATTTCTGACACTAGACTGATATTTGGCTTGTGACCCTCACTATATACCGGTAATACAAGTTAAAAATACTCAAATGAGTAACTTACATTTCTATTAATTATGCCTCGGCATAATTGCTTCTGTCGCTTTGCTTTCGCGCAGAAAACATTTGTAGCTGTCGCTACAGAAAATAATGGCTGAAAGAAGTTAAAATCTATTACATTCGCCAGAGGCTTAACTTCATTCAGAAGAGGATGTATTTCGTTATTCCTCATTCGGAAGGATTGAGACATCAATATGATCTCAACTGAATAAAGTCAAATTTTAGCATCGTGTGAAAAGTCAAACAATACTATGTATTAGAGAAGTATAAGGCCTTTTGCCTATCCCCTTTTCAAAAAAGTATTTCCTTTTGGAGGATGCTTTTTGCGGTGAAAATAGTCGTAATATTAATAATATAATTAATTGAACTAATTCTAAAGGGGAATCTAGCTAAACCTAAATAAAAAATATGTGATAAAACAAGGCACGGTTTAATGCCGTACCTTGTTTTCATTTTTCTATCCAGTTACAAAAAATCCTATTCAGTAATTTTAGCGTTTTCTACTAAAAATTCAACTGTTTTTTGAATTTTAATGTCGTTTTCAAGAACTGCTGTGCCACCTAAAGCTCCAGTAATTTGCTCTTTAGTCATGTTAAATTGAGCAGCCATTTTTTCTAATTCAGCTGCGATATCAGCTTCAGTTGCTTCAATTTTTTCAGCTTCAGCAATTGCTTCAAGTGTTAAAGATACACGTACGCGGCTTTGTGCTTCTTCTTTCATTTGTCCACGTAAATCTTCTTCTGATTGACCTGAGAATTGATAGTAAAGGTCTAAGTTCATACCTTGCGTTTGTAAACGTTGACCAAATTCTTGTAACATACGATCAGTTTCAGAGTTAATCATACCAGCAGGTACTTCAAATTCTGCACTCTCAGCAGCTTTTTCTACTAATTCATCACGAAGTGCTGCATCTGATTCTGCTTGTTTTTGTTCAGCAGTTTGCTCTTTGATTTTAGCGCGTAAAGCTTCAACACCCTCAACTTCTGGGTCTAATTCTTTAGCGAATTCGTCGTTTAATTCTGGAAGAACTTTTGTTTTAACTTCTTTTACAGTTACTTTGAAAGTAGCTTCTTTACCAGCTAATTCAGCTGCATGGTATTCTTCTGGGAAAGTAACAACTACGTCTTTAGATTCACCATTTTTAATACCTACAAGTTGCTCTTCAAAGCCTGGGATGAATGAGCCTGAACCGATTTCTAGTGGGTAGTCTTCACCTTTACCACCTTCAAATGCTTCTTCACCTACGAAACCTTCAAAGTCGATAGTAGCTGTATCGCCTTCTACGATAGCTTCGTCTTCTTTAATTTCAAGCTCTGCTTTACGAGCTAATTGGTCTTGAATTTGTGTTTCTACTTCTTCATCAGTAACTTCTACTGGAAGTTTCGTAACTTCTAAACCTTTGTACTCACCAAGTTTTGGCTCTGGTTTCACTGTTACTTGAGCAGTAAATGTGAAATCTTTACCATGTGTGAAGTTTTCTGTACCAGAAATTTCTGGGTAATCAACTGGCATAATACCAGCTTCATCGATCGCTTTCGAATAAGATTCAGGAACGATGATTTCTAATGCATCTTGGTATAAAGATTCGATACCAAAGCGTTGTTCAAACATATTACGAGGCATTTTTCCTTTACGGAAACCTGGTACGTTAATTTGTTTTACAACTTTTTTGAACGCTTGGTCCATTGCTGCGTCTACTTCTGCAGCAGGTACTTCGATTGTAAGAGTACCGATATTACCTTCTTGTTTTTCCCATTTTGCTGACATGTATAAATACCTCCAAATAAATAATCAAGTTTATTGTTAGACAATTCATTCGTAACTACGATTTTGACAACCATTTTAGTATAACATAGATGCGTATAGTTTCAACTTATTTCATACTTCATGTAGTTCCGTTAACTTTTCTAACATTTGTAAAAAGTCAATGATTTCATAGTCCATTTCCTGTACTTTTCCGAGCATAGATTGTACAAAGTCTATATAACTATAAGCAATATCATCGGCTTCATACGGGTGCCATTCAAACGGATACGTCACAATGGCATGCTTCGCCATTAAATATTGTACCATTTCTAACGTCGATGGGTCTTGCTCTAATTTATTTTCGATTATATTTTTTACTTCCCTATACTGAGGCAACTGATTTGGTAAGACTAAATTGTTAGGGTTAATAATCTTTGTTCCATTAAATTTTGAAACAGTAATGTCTATTGACACTTCTTGTTCCACTAAAAGGATTAATGCTAAGCTCTGAACAAATGGATGGATTGTTGGACATTCAATAATAGCTTTCAATGCTGTCTTTAATTGTCGTACATTCGTATCCATTAAGCGATGCAGCCGAATTGATTGTTCGTTCGGCGTTAATGCACTAAATTTCGAAAGTTCATATTCTTGCTCTTCTAACAATCGTTTAGCATCCTCTTTTTTTTGAAGATTCTTAGCAACTTCTTGATTCAAGCTTCTTAAGCGTTCAAATTTCTCAAGCTGATCTTCTGGAAGTACGTTTTCTTCAATTAATGTCGTAATTAACGACTCTACTTGATGGTATTCCTTTAACTGCATACATACTGTAACATACAGTTCCATTACTTCTACATACAATGTCGTCCCCATAGCAAATAATTGCTCACAAACATTTTTAACTTTATCGTATTCTTTTAATTCATATAAAGCATACGCGTAGGTACTTAATGCAATTTCGTCTCCAGCTTCATATGAAAATGCTTTTTCAAAGCTTGCCACAGCCTCTTCATATTGATAATTTTCCGCATACATATGTCCTTCACGTATTAATGTCTGAACAGCACCAGGAAAAACAACAATATTGTCATGTTTGATAACATGCCGTTTTCGCTTTGTCATTTTTCTCACCTCTTTAGCTCTATTTTACTCATTAGTTAGTTCTTATTGAATGACCATCATAACATGGAGTTGATTTCCGTATTCGCTGAACGCTTTACCAGGAAGCTACTTTTATTTGGTCACGAAGGTTTATCCATATCTAGGACGCCCACCTTCACTCCAATCAATCTCATTAGTTGATCTACGTTTTAATAAATGTCACTTTCAACTCTTTAGGTAAATGACAACACTTATATACCAATAAATCAATCCACTGCTTATTTGCAACAAAAATCTTCACTTATGCATTTCATATTTTGTAATAAATTGTATTATAATTAATACTATATTTTATTTATTGTTATTACAGGCATCCTACTTTGTAATTTAAAGTTCTTCACAAGGAGTGGAATACATGCAATTAATAGATACAGTTAGTGAATTTGGTAGTAGCATCTCTCCTATGTATAAGGCACTATCAATTAAAGTTGTTTCGTTATCTACAGCGGACGGTCCCCATCTGAAGGATTATCCGATTGAATTTGAAATACTCACAAGAACTAAGATTGATGTATACACACAAGAAGCGATTACGCATATTATAGGTATCCAAGGTCACATCCCTGGCTCCATTTCACTTGGACACCCACATGAGTCACTTTATATTATTCCCCAAAATGTACACATTGAATGCAACTATAAACTTCTAAGTATCGACAAAAAAGATATGCAACGAATCTTACTGCACTCTCAACCGAATCTTCATTATAGTGAATGGCTAATTGATGCCATTAAAAATGCAAATATTCTCGTAGAATTAAAAACTAATCTAAACACCTTTACTGAATGGCCGCTCGGTATAAAGTCGGCCGTTATATCATAACTGGGATGAGACATACTTTAATAGGTATGTCTTTTATTATTGGAAACTATCGCGTCAATGCAAGATGTCCTTAAAAAATATGACTCTTCGGCAAAGCAAGGGGGGTGATTTTCGTTCCGACTGAGCGCTTCCCTGGGGGCGTCCGTTGAGCCGCTTGGGGCAACAGATGTTTTTTTGCGCGAAAGCGTAGTGCTAACGTAGCGGCAGCAGCAGGATGTTGGTCACGAAGGCGTTATCACAGGACGTGATGGTTTTAGCCTTCGTTCCTCTATTGCTGATCCCCAAGGAGTCGCTCAGTCTCCACTCCAATCAACCAATTCACATAGCAAATACCTTCTGGCATGTCACTCTAATTAATAGTGAAAAAAGATATTAAACAAGAGTGGGAAGCTACAGCAACAATTACGCCAAGGCGAAAAACGCTCCTTTAATAAATCTTTCCCTTTTTGTTGCTTGTCTATCATAACAACTTTCTCTTGATTCCGGAATTCCCATTGTGAATATACTCCTAGACAACTTCACAAATTAACAAATTTATCGTTGAAACGCTATAATAAAAATGCATAGCTCTAAAAGCATTTTTACTATATCTGCGCATTGTTATATAAGTAACTACAAAGACTAGTGATTATAAAGGAATACATTTAACAAAATGCTCTTATAGAGAATTAACTTAACTTCGGGGGAATTACATATGGATATCAAAAATACGTTACAATCATTTTCCACTATGACACACTCAGCACAACAAGAATTTATGTTGCAGAAAGGTGATTGGTTGTTACAAGAAATGTTAACGCACATTGGTTCACCAGATGCAGAATTACGAGACAAATTAATATATCGTACTTTTATTGAAATACTTAGCGATAATTTACTGAGCACCGAACAGTTACAATATTTATTTGATACTGTTATAGGCGACGATTTTTTATATTTAAAGTTAGGCGAAGAATTGACAGATAGTGTCTTTACACGTTCGTTTTCTGCTTTACTTGCAGCAAGTATTCTTGCAAAAGATGCTGAACTACTGGTTTTAAATGATGATCGTCTACAAATTTTCTTTCAAAAGATTGGCCGCTATTTATTATTGGAAAAAGATACACGAGGTCATGTTCATGATAAAGGCTGGGCGCATAGCATTGCACATGGCGCAGATTTAGCAGCAATGACGATTAAACACCCTAAATTCGATTTACAGCATGCGCCTTTCATCTTGCATGCATTGAAACTTGTTACATGGAAAGATACTGTCTTTGTCAACGATGAGGAAGAACGCTTAATTAATATAATTGAAGCGTTACTAGCTCGTAACTATTCCGAGGAAGCTTTAATAGAATTTGTCGAACAGGTATTTGATAAATTTGAAATGCATTTAGTGACGCAGGGCTATAACGAAGCCTTTTTTAGCGGACGTACATGCACATTAAATTTAATGAAAACATTGTACTTCGCCTTAAAGATGAATAACCTAGCCCCAAAACTTCAAAATACTATCTATGGACAAGTAGCGAAATGGCTAAAGCTAGGTGCATAAAATGTCTGGCGTAATCCGCCGAATAAAGATAAATTCCACTTTCTCTCTGCTTCGAACATTTATTTTCGTCCACATACCAAATTTAGCAAACTAAGAATTCCCTTAGTTTGCATTTTTTACTTTCCTGGCAAAACATCTAGAATGAAATAAATGGAAGTTAATAATTATATTAACATAATTTATATTCGTTTCCGAAATACTTCTTTCCAATCATCCCTGACATTGAGAGTTTATCCTGATATATCCACAATTCTACTTTTCACGGACTCATCTTTTAAAAAAACGCAACAAAAAAGCATTCAAAACCTTAACGTAACGGCGACTTTATTACAAAATGAAGTCTAAAATGTGAACTGATATTTTCACAAAAAAAACTATTTACATGGTTAAACACTAGAAACTCAGTGTTTTCAACGTTTCAACAGTGTTTATTTAATTAAATGCAAAAATACTAATATTGAAATAACGATTTTTGTTCAAAAAATGTTCATATTCATCCCCAGTTTACTATTAAAAATATAAAAAAATAATTTTTTTCTTTAAAACAGGGCGTATAATCCTATATGCAAACAATGACATTTGTGTCGATCGATTATGACACATTGTTTAAAAATCGATTACACAGATTAATAACTTTGCGAACGCTTGCACTAGACCAGTCAAATACTAGATTCAATGTTTCATAATGAACCATGTCATTGTAAGTATTTCTGATAATTTGATTGGTACAACAATTAAAAGAGGTGACCGTATTACCCACTATTTATAATTTCGAATCTATATAAAACAAATGAAATTTATGAATAGCCGTTTTATAGAAAGGAGTCAAACATGAAGAAAAAGTTAAGTTTAATGTTAATTGCATTTGGTGCGCTTGCAGTTCTTTCTGGCTGTGAACCCCTAACAATCTTTGATCCAAAAGGGCCGAATGCCAAAACATTATCAGACACAATTATTTTATCCATTATTACAATGGCCTTTATATTACTAGTCGTGTACGTGCTTTTAGCATTTATGTTAACAAAATACCGTGCTTCAAAAACACCTGCCGATTATGAGCCTCCTCACGAAGAGGGTAGTCATCTACTTGAAATTACATGGACAGTTATCCCTATTATCATAGTGGCATTCTTAGCAATTGTTACTGTAAGAACAACAAGTACAGTAGAGGCAACACCAGAAGGTTATGACAATAAAGAGCCACTTGTTATTTACGCATCATCTTCTAACTGGAAATGGCATTTTAGCTATCCAGAGCAAGGTATTGAAACTGTAAACTATGTAAATATTCCAACTGACCGTCCAATTGAGTTCAAACTTTACTCATTCGGACCAATCACAAGTTTCTGGATTCCGCAATTAGCTGGTCAAAAATATGCGATGAGTGACATGTTAACAACTATTCACCTTGCCGCAGATGAGGTTGGTTCATTCATGGGCCGTAACTCTAACTTTAGCGGTCGCGGATTTGCTGAAATGGAATTTGAAGCGCAATCTATGACACAAGAAGACTTCGACAAATGGGCTTCTGATGTAAAAGCAAACGAAAAACCATTAACAAAAGAAAAATTTGATGAACTATTAAAAGCAGAACACGTTGGTCGTTCAAGCTATTCATCTACACACTTAGAATTTAGTCCAGCTCCAATGGAACACAGTGAACACATGAAAATGGGAGACATGGATCATAGTGATATGGACCATGGGGATCATTCTGATTCACAAGAAAATTCTGAAGCAACACATTCACATTAATTTTTAAACCCGAAAGGAGCGCATCCAATGAGTATGGAAGAAGTATTCCATCCTATGCAAGAACCGATGATTTTAGCGGCAGCTATTAGTATCGTAGTTGGAGCAGTGGTAATTGTAGCAGGCCTTACGTATTTCAAAAAATGGGGCTATTTCTACAAAAACTGGCTATCAACTGTTGACCATAAAAAAATCGGTATTATGTATATCGCTACAGCACTTTTGATGCTATTCCGCGGCGGTATCGATGCATTGTTAATGCGTGCACAAACGGCAGTTCCTGATAACGGACTTCTTGATGCACAACACTATAATGAGATTTTCACAACACACGGTTTATTAATGATTTTATTCATGGCTATGCCATTCGTAATTGGTTTAATGAACATTGTTATCCCACTGCAAATTGGTGCACGTGACGTTGCCTTCCCACGTCTAAATGCAGTCAGCTTCTGGTTATTTGCAGCTGGTTGTGGTTTATTAAACCTATCATTTATCATCGGTGGTTCACCTGATGCTGGTTGGACAGCTTACTTCCCACTATCTGGGACAGAATTTAGTCCAACTGTTGGGAACAACTACTATTCTTTAGCTTTACAATTATCAGGGATTGGTACGTTAATGACTGGTGTTAACTTCATCGCAACAATCATTAAAATGCGTGCACCTGGTATGACATTAATGAAAATGCCAATGTTCACTTGGTCAATTTTAATTACAAACGTTATTATCGTATTTGCATTCCCAGTGTTAACTGTAGCACTTGCATTAATGATGTTAGACCGTCAATTCGGTACACAATTCTTTGCAATGCAAAATGGCGGTATGGATATGCTTTGGGCCAACCTATTCTGGGTTTGGGGACATCCTGAGGTTTATATCGTTATCCTACCTGCTTTCGGTATTTTCTCTGAAATCATTGCGACATTTGCACGTAAAAACTTATACGGCTATAAATCAATGGTTATGAGTATGGTCGTTATTTCGTTACTATCATTCTTAGTATGGGCCCACCACTTCTATACAATGGGTCACGGTGTAATGGTAAACAGCGTATTCTCTATTACAACAATGGCAATCGCTGTTCCGACAGGGGTTAAAATATTTAACTGGTTGCTCACAATGAGACACGGTAAAATTCAATTTACAACTCCTATGCTTTATGCTCTTGGCTTTATTCCTATCTTCACAATTGGTGGGGTTACAGGGGTAATGCTTGCAATGGCAAGTGCTGACTATCAATATCATAATACGATGTTCTTAGTTGCCCACTTCCACTATGTATTAATTCCAGGTACAGTATTTGGTGTACTTGCAGGTTACCACTACTGGTGGCCAAAAATGTTCGGTTTCCGTTTAAATGAAAAACTAGGTAAAACTGCTTTCTGGTTTATCGCAATTTGCTTTAACGTAACATTCTTCCCTCTATTCATTTTAGGTTTAGATGGTTACGCTCGTCGTATGTACACTTACTCTGAGTCTACTGGCTACGGTCCATTGAACATGCTATCGTTCATCGGTGGTCTTGGTCTTGCTGTCGGCTTTGCGTTAATCGTATATAACATTTATTACAGCTGGAAACATATGCCTCGTAATGAAAAAGCAGATGTTTGGGATGGCCGTACATTAGAATGGGCTACTCATTCTCCAGTACCAGAATATAACTTTGCAGTAGTTCCAACTGTTACACGTTTAGATGAATTCTGGTTCGCGAAAAAAGAAGGTCGCGATATTACAGCAGGTAAAATTGAAAAAATTCACATGCCTAACAACACTGGCACACCATTCTGGATGAGTGGATTCTTCTTCCTTGCAGCATTCTTCGCTGTATTTAATCTATGGATTCCAGCCATCATTAGTATGATTGGTGTATTCGGCTTTATGATTCACCGTTCATTTGAAAAAGATCATGGTCGATACATTTCAGTTGAAGAAGTTATGGCAACTGAGAAAAGCTTGAGAGGTGATAAATAATATGAAAATCGATTCTTCACTTCCATTAGAATATAGTACAGAAGAAAATCGCCTGAAAATTTTCGGTTTCTGGATTTTCCTTGGCGCCGAAATCGTATTATTCGCCACACTATTTACAGTGTATTTCACACTTCAAACACGTACTGGTAGTGGCCCAAATGGCGCTGAGATTTTCGAATTAACACCAGTATTATGGGAAACATTCTTATTATTAACAAGTAGTTTCACAATTGGTCTTGGTGTTCATGCAATGCGTATTGGCAATAAAAAAGCGATGATGGCATTTTTCATCATCACACTTCTATTAGGTCTTGGCTTCTTAGGCATTGAGATTGATGAATTTATCACATATGTTGATGAAGGTGCAACAATTACAACAAGTGCATTCTTATCGGCATTAATGACTTTACTTGGTACGCACGGTGCCCACGTAACATTCGGTTTCTTCTGGGGCGTTGCAATTTTAATCCAAGTAGCTAGCCGTGGTTTAAACCCACAAACGGCTAACAAAGCGTTTATCTTCTCACTGTACTGGCACTTCCTAGACGTTGTTTGGATTTTCATCTTCAGCTTCGTCTACTTGAAAGGACTGATTAGCTGATGAAGGAATTATTCCCAAAACAACATGTGATGGGCTTCGGCTTCTCACTATTACTAACAGTTGTAGCTTTATCTGTCGTAAAATTTGATATGTCACTTAACATGGCATTTGGTGTTTTACTAGTGACTGCTCTTGCACAAGCAACTGTACAATTAGTATTATTCATGCACATCGGTGAATCTGAAGATAAGAAAACGTTATATACAACGATTTTATATTCAGTATTCGTAGGTGTTGTTACAATCCTAGGTACATTATTCGCAATGATCTGGGGCTATAATTGATAAACAGAGCCGAGAAAATGAAATCATTTTCTCGGCTTTTTCTTTTTGTAAATATATTTATTTCAATATCGAAAGTAGACTCGACTCGAAATCGAAATCGTACAACACTCCCTCTACTCTTCTTATGTACAAACATAGCAATAACTGATCTTTTTAAAATTTATATAGACAATCAACAGAACGCTTTTCAAGCCTCCTATAAATAGCTACTAACTGTTATACCCCCAAGCTACAATGCAAATTCATTAGAATACGCTACAAAAAATAATCTACTAGTGATAGTTTCTTGTCTTAACACCATTGGCTCATTACCAAAACTTATGGATGACATTTGTTAATGCCATTCATCTTCAGTCAGTAGAAGAATCCTACCTCTGAAGGTGGTGAGATGAATGCGGATGTGGTTCCTTTTCAGTGGGTGTCCAAACACCTACTGAAAAAGAGGAACTCAGTCTAAGAACGGCACGTCCTGTGATAACGCCTTCGTGACCAACATCTTGTTGGCCCGAGACCCCTGCAGTGAAGCGAAGCGGCTCATCGGACGCTCCCAGTCAGAACGGAAATCAACCCCACGTTATGGTGATGAGCCACACCATTGCGATATTTTACAATAACTAACAACAGTTTTATTGATCATCGATTAATATTCATGAACCAATTTTCTTGCGACTTCTCATAAGTAAGAAGGCTTATAAATTTCGACATACATTGAGCATTTAGTATTATTTTAAAATCGAATTGGTACTGTTTTTTTAAATAATGAAACTTTTACTTTTATACTAATGTATACTAGTAGTTGATGTTTTTACCAAGAATAGGAGATGAAAGTAATGAACAAATTTTTTAAAGTTTTAAGTGTTGGAGCACTAGCACTGACACTAGCAGCTTGTAACAGTAGCGCTACCCCAACTAAAGACACAACTAATAAAAGTAAACTCACTTTAGAGCAAGTGTATGAAAAAGCAGTAGAGCGCCAAGCTGACATTAAAAGCACGAGTGCAAAAATGGAGATGACTCAAGAATCCAAAGTTGGATCAGGTGAACAATCTATGGAATTTACCATCGATTCAAAAATGGATATGGATGTAGTTATCGATCCAATTGCTATGCACTTATCAGGTTCAATGACAATGCCAGATATGGCTGATGAAAGCCAAAAAAATACGGAAATGCCAATTGATATGTACATGAAGAAAGATCAAGGCTTTTTCATGAAGAATGAAGATACAAACTCTTGGTACAAATTGCCGGATGAGCAATTTGATTCAATGATGGAACAAACTGCATCATCTGCGGATGCTAAAGCACAATTAGAACAGCTTAAAAACTTTATCAAAGATTTCAAATTCGAACAAACAGATGATGCATATGTCTTAACTTTAGACGCTAAAGGCGATAAATTTAAAGAACTTATCGATTCTGAAATTAACAAATCAATGAAAGATATGGGTCTTGAAGAAAATCCACTTGATAAATTAACAATCGATAAAATACACTACATTCTACAAATCGATAAAAAGACTTTCGATACAACTAAAATGGATATGAATTTCGATTTGAAAATGAAAGTTGAAGATCAAGAACTATCAATGAAAACTAAATCAGTTGTGACGTACACTGATTTCAATCACTTAAAAACAATCGACATCCCACAAGAAATTATCGATAAGGCACAAACTATTGCACAATAATCAATATAAAAAGGAATCTGCGTACATTAAAGTATGCAGATTCCTTTTACTTTTAGTACCACCTCAAGCGGACTTTTATAGTATATCAATTATGCCTCGGCGTAATTGCGTCCAGAATCTGCTTTGTGCTTAGGCCTGCAGATATTTTTTGCACGTCAACGTAGCGGCAGCGGCAGCGATGCAGGTCAGTTAGCCGTTATCGCATGGATGCGATGATTTTAGGCTAACATCCTTTAAGAACCCCTTCCCGATCCGTGACATCCTCTAGAGGCTTTAGGAAACTCGATGTTGCTCACTCAGCCGTTTTCACAGGATGTGAAGTTCTTATCCTGGTTTCCTCTTCTCTCTTTCAGCGGATGTTTGGACACCCTCGGAAAAAGTGTTTGAAACCTCATTCATCTCACCCCCTATAGAGGTGGGAGAATTCAGCTGAAAGAAGTTAAAATTAAAAAGATTGCCCAGTCTTTCATGTACATATACTAGTTCCAATAATTTTTCATTAAATCATTTGCCCAACGTGGCTGTTTTATTTCACCTTTTGGTAAAAATTCTTTCATTACAGGTTTTATATCAATGATTGGTGTTCCATCAATAGCATCTAAGCCTTTAACGATTAATGTTCTATCCTTTAATTCTAGTAATTCTACAACCGTTACACCTAGTTTATTAGGTCTATTTTTACCTCTCTGAGCAAAAATACCGACTTCCGGATAGTCCTTATTATTTCTTGGGTGTCTCGCTTCATATTGAATCTTTTCATCTGCAACTTTGTCAAAATAAAAAATTATTTCTAAATGGGAAAAATCATCAATCCCCTTTAAAGACGATTCATGCATATTTTTCGTTAACTCAATAATAGAAATGACGTCACCCCAATTGTCGTCTTCAATCATTTTTCGACTATTGCTCACTACAGCTATAGGTTTAATGTTATAGAGCATATCAAGACCTCTTCTCTTCGTTGATTTCTTCATGCCATTTTCATTTAATCCCAGTATACTTCAGCAACTACCGATGTCAATTTAAGGTAATGAATTTACAATTTCAAAGGAGTTTCACCATTAATAGAAAACCGATAGTCTCCCTTATAGCAAATGTGGCAATAAATCTCTTTAATGCATGTATTCACTGTTCTTTTTTATTTTATTATTCGTAAAAATAAAATACATGAAAATGTTGCGAGGGTTATGATATGGTATATTATCTACAATGAAATTATAGAAGGTGGAAAACATGCTAGAAGTAAGTGAAAGTAAGTTATCACAATATATATTACATTTTATTGACGATACACTCGTGTTAGGTGAGGAATCATTATCACAACCAGAAGTCATGCTAGAGGCAGCTTTTACACAGCTAGCGTTTAGCAAAATCGATTTAGAGCAACAATTCGAATTTTTTCATGAAACAGACATTGCGTTAAACGAGGTTTACACATATGTGAGGGCTATATTTGATCAGGAGACTAGTTTCTTAGAACAATCAATCAACATTGCTAAGCACTTACATAGTGTATCTCAACATCCTAATATCAAAAGTGGCGAATTGTTTATTGGATTATTTGACAATTGTTTTCTAGCTACAGAAGCTAAAAAAATAATCGCCATCGTTAAAATTGATGAAAAGGAAATGTTTTTAGATGTAAAAAACGACCACAACAAAATGGTCGTCAATGGCATTGATGGAATTAATGTAAAGAAAATTAATAACATGGCCATTATCGTAGATATGGGGACGGATGAGACACCTGCTGTCTTTATGAAAACGAAAAGGAAAGAAGATATCATCTACTGGCAAGAACGATTTTTAAAGATTAAAGCAGCTGATGAACATTATTACAAAACGAATTTAGCGTTAACAGAATGCAAAAAATATATTTTAAAAGAAGAGAGCTTTACAAATACTGAGAAACTGGGGCTTTTAAATAAAACACTTGATTACTTTAGAAATGAAGATGAATTTCAAGTAAATAATTATATTGAAAGAGTATTTGATAATGCTGAACCAACACAAAAAGATATTATTATTAATTCAGTAAAACCATATGAAACCGTAATTTCTGAGAGTGCGCTTGAAAAGGCTGAAAAAAAATATAAACGTAAAATTAAACTCGATTCCAATATTGAAATCCAGGTGAATGTACAGGATATCGAGCAAGTGGATGAACTAATTGAAGTGGGCTACGATGAATCTACAAATCGAAAATTCTATAAGATTTATTTCCAGGAGGAACTATAATTAAATTTTAAGAGACTTTCCAAGTTTACCAGGGAAGTCTCTTTTTTTGCTCCTCACCATAGCGTGTGGTTGATTTCCGTTCCGACTGGGTGATTTTCGTACAGAAAACATCCGCTTCGCTGCAGGGTCTCGGGCCAACAGGATGTTGGTCACGAAGGCGTTATCGCAGGACGTGATGCTCTTAGCCTTCGTTCCTCTATCGCTAATCCCCAAAGAGTAGCCCGTCTCCACTCCAATCAACTTATATCAATTGCCTTGGCATAATTGCCGCTGTCGCTTCATAGGTAATTATAATGATTACAAATTATTTTATATAATAGGAGGTCTTTTTAATATGTCCTATATAAACGAATTACTGAATTATATTGATAGTGCTTCAATCGAGATTTTACTCGAACTCTTTTTGGTAACGACCTGTATTTCAACCATAATTTATTTAGCAACTAAAAACCAATACATTTCGTACTTATCGTCTGCGCCAATATTTTATTTTCTTTCAATAAGTTTCAGCAACAATTCACACTTCATTCTGCTCGTCTTAGCAATGACAGTTCAAGCCTCTGTTATTTTATTTATCCAGAAGAAGAATTTACTAAAGGTAATAACAATGAAAGACAAAGCTCACGACAGTATTTAACATGATAAAATAAAGGACTTGTTTTTACGATTTATCAACAAGTCCTTTTACTCTTTTATACTATCAATTTAATATCCTCTAACACTGCTTTTAATGCATCTTTATTTCCATGAATATCTGATAGTACTGCTATTTTCACCTTAATTAGTTCTACATTTCTGGAGCTTCCATACCGAAATTTGTCTATTCTTCTTTAGCTGGACCATAAATGCCTGGGACAGTTAATCCCGCCTGTCGCATAAGAACCGTCATTTGTCCACGATGGTGATTCTGATGTTGAATCAAAAACATTAACAGTGTACCAATTCGCATTTCTTGACCGAAAAAATTGATGTGCTCGTGAAGGGTTTGATCAGTCCAATTGGTTTTTACAGCTTGCACAAACGCATTATTGACTTGAGAATAGCTATCTGCAATAAATTGTGCTGAAGTAGGAACAGGATAATCTTTGGTTGGACCTTCAAATGCTAAATTTGAATTTGAATTTGAATTTGAATTAATGATGCGAATTGCAGCAACAGTATGCCAAGCAATACGTCCTAAAGTCCAATTTTCAGACGTTATTTCCTGTTTAAGTGATTCATCAGTTAGATTATTCAATAACCTCTGTGTACAATTTGCCTCGAACTCCCAAGACTTAAAAAAATCATTTAAACTTAAAAGTGACGACAACAGAAAAGTGCTCTCATCGTAAAGGAAATGTTTATAGATTAGTAGAGGTTTTCAATATATTTATTTAATTCTTTTTGATTAATCGATCCTTTTATCGTGGACATTAATTTACCTTTAGAATCAAATATAAAAGTTGTTGGATAAGCAAATATTTCAAATGATTTTTGAAGTGTACCATCTAAATCAAGAAATATAGGGAAATTCAAATTGTATGACTCTTGAAATTTCATGACATTTTCAATACTATCTTTAGAAGTTGCATTGATCGCTAACAGCTCAACATTTTCAGGTTTATTTTTATAAAAATCCCTTAATTCAGAAGCTTCTTCTTGGCATGGTCCACACCAAGATGCCCAGAAGTTAACGATTAGGACCTTTCCATTGTATTCTTTAAATGTTGTTGATGATTCGTCTAATCGTGTTAACTTTGCATCAAAAACAAGCTGTTTTGTCCCATCTTCATTTTCTGCTATCGGATTGACTGTTGCTTCTTTTATGAATACATTTTTGAAAACAATCCCTACAAGTAATACGACTATCAAAGCTGAGAAATATAAACCTAAACGCTTTTTAATTTGCATAAATAATCACCTAAATTGCCCCTTTTAAATATCGTTTTTTTTAATGTACCTAGATTGAATTTTGATAAGCTAATATTAAATTTTCTTTGGCTTTCTGACCTGCTAATCCAGTTTTTAATAATTCATCTGATGTTTGATGATCTAAAGTTTTTGTGAATTGGTTTAATAGGTTATCTTTCAGCACATCGGGCATCTCCCCTGTGCTTTGATCTGTATCATGCCCCTTTGGTAATTTAGTTTCTTTAATCATTACTCTTTCCCCATCTAATTTAGTTACATAATGACGAATATAACCACCTTCTCTTTTAATTTCATATTTCGCTTTTGCCAGCTTATTTTTATCTAAAAATAAATCTGGAGATAGTCTATTAATCTCACCTTTTATAATCGTATGTATGTAATTATTATTTGTAGATTGGATCCTCATTTTAGTGTCCTCTTTCATTCGTTTTTTCGATATTCAAAGTATAATACTTAATTAATTTCCCATTATGTAAATCAATTACCATTTTAACCAATTTAATTAATTCGGTCTACTCTCAATAAATCGTAATAGCTATCCCCTGCAAAAAATTCTTTCGAACAAATCAGTAGTAATTCTCATATTAATATTGCGAAGATTATCTTGATGTTCCCTTTATAACTGGTTTAATCACGAAATCCATTAGATGAAAAATTTTCCACATAAAGATTGACCTCCGAATTTGTCCAATGTTATATATACTAATACAGTAATTTACTAAATTACTCTAAAATTCGAATTAACAAAGGGGGATATAATAGATGAAAATACCTACACATTTAAAGCATAAACCTGTAATTGTTGCTGAAAATTATGCCAATATAGATGGGCGCACTGCTTATCATACAGATGCACAGGGGCTCTCACTTGGTTTAGCTCAATGGAATGACAGAGGCAAGGTTGATATTTCTGCTAAAGTGTGGCGTCATACAGGTGGTAAATGGTCACGTCAATCGGAGGAATTACCACTTCATCGCGTGCTTGACCTCGCTATATTAGTATGTGAATCTCAGCTTCATTTTAAGGAAGCTTATCGCTACGATCATTTATATGATGAAGAAAATCCTGTTATTAAACGTGTTGGCTTACAAGGGGATGCAATGACAGTAGAAGTATGTACGGAAAATGAACAAATTGAAGAAGATATTAAGCTCTTTAGTCAAGCTTTAAGTGCGGATGGTGAACTAATTGGCGAACGCCTGCGCACGCTATCACATATTTTAAAGGAAATGGGTTATTAAAACCCACGAGGGGATAAAAATGGACCAACAAATTTTACATGATGATAAGAAACTGCAAAAAGCTTTTTTTAACTTTTTAATCCCGGTTATGCTAGCGAATGTGCTGCAGTCACTAGGGCAAGTCTTTGGCATGTTTATCGTTGGGCGCAATTTAGGTGTTGATGCGCTAGCGGCAATTTCAGCATTCTTTCCATTCTTCTTCTTTTTAATGGCATTCGCTATTGGGATTGGCTCAGGTAGCTCGATTTTAGTAGGGCAAACTTATGGGGCTGGCAATCATGAAAAGATGAAGGAGGTTGTAGGGGTAACTTTAGCCTTTACAACGATTTTATCGATTGTCGTCGCGATTTTTGGTGGCTTTTTCATTGAGTGGATTTTACGCTTTATGCAAACACCTGCAAATATTTTAGATATGAGTATTAGCTATGCTCAAATCTTATTTTTCACACTACCGATTATGTTCTGGTATTTGGTGTACACAACTTTTATGCGTGGTGTAGGTGATTCTAAAACACCCTTTTTATTTTTAGTCATAAGTGTTATTTTAAATATCGCATTCCTACCACCATTAGTTTTCGGCTGGCTTGGTCTGCCTAAGTTTGGCTTAAACGGTGCTGCTTATGCTTCTGTTTTATCGAATTTGGTGACGATGATATTGTTATTTACCTACTTGCATAAAACAAAGCATATTTTACGCTTAGACAAATCGATTTTACAGCATTTTAAATTAAAGAAGGATATTTTAGCTTCATTATTAAAGTTAGCCATTCCAGCAAGCATTAGTATGGTTGCGATCTCTGTAGCAGAAATTGCTGTAATAGGCTTCGTTAATGTTTACGGCTCCGATGCCACTGCCGCTTACGGTGTTGTCAATCAGGTCGCTAGCTATGCACAGGTGCCCGCGATGAGTATTGCTATTGCGACATCTGTATTTGTGGCGCAGGCTTTAGGGGCAAACTCTACGGATATGATTAAAAAAATCCGTCAATTTGGTGTGCTCGTTAACTATATTTTAGGTGGCGCGATCATTTTAATAATGTATTTATTTGCGGAGCCTATTTTATCTTTCTTTATTGATAAACAGAATACGGTACTTATCGCCAAGGATTATTTATATATCGCGTTTTGGAGTTATTTAATTTTTGGCCATACACAAACCGTTTCAGCTACAATGCGAGCTACAGGTGTTGTCTTGTGGCCTACAATTTTCCTAGTCATCGCAATTTGGGTAGTCGAGGTACCATTGGCGTTTATTTTATCGCACTACACGTCATTCGAGCTAAATGGCGTATGGATTGCTTACCCTACTGCCTTCTGTGTGCATTTTGTATTACAATATGCATACTTCAAGCTAGGCTGGCAAAAACGAACATTAAAAGCAATGCTCAGCGATTGATTTTTATGTTCGAGTCTGTAGACAAAGTTATATGTAACTTTGTCTACAGCAATTTTATATAGGTGTTTGGGGTAAATAGAATTTGTTGATCTCCCATTATTTAAACTTCTTGAGGTGGAATTATTCCCCAAACAAGTAGGAGAAAGAATACTAATCCAATTAAAAAGAATATTAGTGAAGTAATAAATATCGGACCTATTTGATAAGTGAACTGTTCTCTTTTCTGAATTATGCCTGTTTGCCCACTAGCTTGAGATGCAAATAATCTAGACATAGCTCCCCCACTACTTGAAAAGTAAAAAGTACCCCCAGCAAAAGCTATACCAGTGAAAAACATTACCTCGATAAATCTTACGGAGAAAAATGAAGCAATAAAATACGTAATTAAAACTTCCACAATAAATGCTACTATCATAATTATTAAGTTTTTCCTACTCATATAAATCCCCCTACTCTTCAAAGTTTATGCTTCTTACTCTATATACGATTTAATTTGTATTAAGTTCTAATTTTACACTTATTAACCAATCTGTTTTTTCAATACAACACTTCTTTTTTCGCATAAAAAAAAGGCATCCTAATGAAAGGATGCCTTTTCTATGGTTACATCATTAAAATTAAAGTTTTACGATGTTTGTAGCTTGAGGTCCACGTTGGCCTTCTTCTACTGAGAACTCAACTTTTTGACCTTCTTCAAGTGTTTTGAAACCGTCACCTTGGATAGCTGAGAAGTGAGCGAATACGTCATTTCCACCTTCTACTTCGATGAATCCAAAACCTTTTTCTGAGTTAAACCATTTTACTGTACCTTGTGCCATTTTGCATGACCTCCATTAATAATATTTAAGTAAAATCATTTTAATTCAAAAGAAAAAATCCACATATTACAAAAAGCATCAAACAAAACACGATTACTCTTTGTAATATGTGAATTTATTGTTCTCTTGAAAACGATTTTATTATACTTAATATATAAGAAAAAATCACATTTGTCTAGTGCAAAAGAAGATTTTCTAAAATTTAGTTTCTTATTTGCCCGCTTTGTTACAAAAATAAGTTCAACTATGAGGTATATTTAATCCTTTTTAGATCAATGTAATCCTTTAGCGACGGATGTTTTTTGTGCGAAAGCGTAGCGGCAGCAACGTGTTCTGTCTGTGAGAAAGCGTAGCGTTCAGTAACAGCACGAGGTTGGTCACGAAGGTTTATCACAGGACGTGATGGTTTTAGCCTTCGTACCTCTATTGCTAATCCCCAAGGAGTCGCTCAGACTTCACTCCAATCAACCACTTCACGTTGCATTTATCGTATCTTCTGAAATGCCACCCTTATTTATAGTGCTAAAAGAAGTTTAAAGTGTTTCATATATAACTTGTCCCATTTGAGTGACGTCATAATCTCCTAGTGCGACTACTTCTGATTGGAAATCTGGTGAATTTAAAATCTCTTTTACCGATTCAACTAGCAGTTGGTTTTCGGGTGTTTTTAATAGGACAATATCATAACGTTCTCTAATAAGTGGTATAAAGTCAACCTCTATGAGTTTTGATATTTTTTCAATACCTATTCCAATGTCTGCATGCCCTTTTGCGACAGCAGAAGCTACATCTATATGGCTCATTTCTTCTTCGTTATACCCTTCAATTGAGGATGGAGATATGTGATGAATACGTAACTGTTCATCTAGGAAAGTACGAGCACCTGAGCCTTTTTCACGATTCATCAATTTTAGTGATTTAGTCTTAAAATCATCCATTGATTGAATTTGCAATGGGTTTCCTTTTTGAACATAAAAACCTGCACGGCGTGAAATTAGATTGAGAAGAATATAAGAGTGACTTACAAAAATCTTTTTCAAATAAGGTGTATTATATTCCTCTGTATCACCATCGTACAAATGTAAACTCGCAATATCACAATCCCCGTTATACAACGCCATAACACCATTAAAGCTACCTTCATGCGAGCGCAACACTTTATTAGATTGTTTTTTCTCTATATATTTCCCTAATAAGTCTAAGGCTAAATCTTGGCCGCTAATAATAATCTTTTTATTTTTTGTCGAAGGAGAAGTCGAGGCAGTAGATGCAGCAGGAGTTGCTCCTGTCTTGTTCTTTTGTATATATAATTGTAAATCGGTTTTATCCACACGCATTTGTCGACCTACACGAAAAATGGGTAAATCACCCTTTTTCACTAAATCGTAGATCGTTAATTTTGATACCTTTAATAATTGAGCCACCTCTTCAATCGTATAGGAATGTTCATGTGACATGTAAAAAATCTCCCCTTCTGCTTCTATGATTCTATAGTAACTTAATTATAATATTTTTGAACCATCACCAAAACGTGTGGTTGATTTCCATTCCGACTGGGCGCTTTGTAGCTGCCGCTTTGCTTTCGCTACAGAAAACAATTGTTGCTGTCGCTTCGCTTTCGCACAGAGCAAAGCTTCCTGGGGGCGTCCGATGAGCCGCTTGGGCCAACACGATGTTGGTCACGAAGGCGTTATCACAGGACGTGATGGTTTTAGCCTTCGTTCCTCAAATTGCTAGTCCCCAAGGAGTCGCCCAGCCTCCACTCCAATCAACTTATTTACATAGTATACGTTTAACAAAACTCATCTACAACTTTTGGTGATGAACCATATTTTTTACATCTTGAAAGTTTCTAGCGATTTGGTATTTCTTTTTTAGACATAACTAATTATAATTAGTTATGTCTTGTTATAACGAGTTATAAAAGGAGTATAATCAAAGTGAAAAAGTATTATAGTTTAATAGCTTCATTGGTACTACTGATCGGTATTTTAGCAGGTTGTGGTAGCCAAGGGAGCAACAACAAAACAAACGAGTCTGTTGAATTAACAATTTCCGCAGCAGCTAGTTTACAAGATTCATTAGAAGAACTTCAAAAAGCCTATCAAAATGAACACGATAATATTAAAATCACATTTAACTTTGGTGGCTCTGGTGCTTTACAACAACAAATTTTAGAAGGTGCTCCTGTAGATCTTTTCTTTTCAGCAGCAGAAGATAAGTTTGATGAGTTAGTACAAAAAGGTTTAATCGACAAAAAACAAGGAACGGATCTTTTAGCGAACGAATTAGTATTAATCGTTCCTAAGAAAAATGAAAAACAGATTCAATCATTTGAAGACTTATCGAAAGTTGATAAGATTGCCATTGGTACACCTGAAACGGTACCTGCTGGTAAGTACGGTATAGAGACATTGAAAAACATGAACCTTTGGGAAAATGCAGAATCAAGAGTAGTCTATACAAAAGACGTACGACAAGTTCTTACTTATACAGAAACTGAAAATGTTGATGCAGGTTTGGTTTATAAAACAGATGCCCTTGTGTCAGAAAAAGTCAATGTCGTTGCTACAGCAAAAAAAGATACACATACGCCTATTATTTATCCTGTAGGTGTTATCAAAGATAGTAAGCATGCGAAAGAAGCGGAAGATTTTTATCACTATTTACAAAGTGATCAAGCGATGAAAGTATTTAAAAAATACGGCTTTCAAGGAACTCATTAATAGATGAGTACTGATTTCTGGTCACCTCTTAAGCTTTCTATTGAGATAGCGCTTGTGTCAGGAATAATTGTGATAGTAGCAGGTATTCTATTTGGTAAATGGATGGCAAAACGCAATTTCAAAGGAAAATTATTTCTAGAAACAGTGTTACTTTTACCATTAGTATTACCTCCTACTGTAATAGGATTTCTTCTCATTATTATTTTTGGCAAAAACAGTGTACTAGGTAACTTGATTACATGGCTTTTTAACCAACCCGTTATGTTCACTTGGTGGGCTGCAGTCATTGCCTCTACTGTTGTTGCATTTCCTTTAATGTATCAATCAGCTAAAACTGGCTTTGAATCTGTTGATGTGGACATTGAGAACGCTGCACGTGTTGATGGTGCTAACGAATGGCATGTCTTTTTCTTTATTTCTATCCCTCTTGCATTAAAATCAATTGTCTCAGGTGGAATTTTAAGTTTCACACGAGCTTTAGGTGAATTTGGTGCAACCTTAATGTTTGCCGGAAACCTTCCAGGCAAAACGCAAACTACGCCACTTGCTATTTATATGGCGATTGGTTCAGGTAACATGTCGCTCGCTTGGTCATGGGTGATTTGTATGATAGGTATTTCCTTTCTTATGCTTCTGAGCGTTCATCTCATTAAGGCATAAGGTGAAACGGTCTTCCCCCTGCTTTTACAGGGTAAATATAGTAAAAGATGTAGTCGGTGCAAAGTAAACTGTACCAACTACATCTTTTCTTTTTATCCTCCACTAATGGGTGGAATAAAGGCGATTGTATCCCCTTCTTTTACAACCGTTGTATCTGTTGCAAATTCCTCATTTACTGCTGTCATAACATGTTGTAAATTAACTTGTGGATATTGTATTTCCATCCATTCTTTAATTTGTCCAATTGTTCGGTCTGACAGGTCAACACATAATTTTGACTCTCCGATTACTTCTTGTAAGTGAGCAAATAGTAATATGTTAATCACAAGATTCCTCCTCACTGATTGATGGATTTCCTTTTGGATAGGGGACATTTTCTAATTGATCACCAATCCATTCAGTGCCATCTTCCCAATACTCTTTTTTCCAAATAGGCACAATTTGTTTAATACGGTCAATCGCAAATTCATTGGCTTCATAGGCTATTTTACGATGTGGTGATGAAACCGCAATGACAACGGCAATATCCGAAATTCCCAAATGACCAACACGATGTGTAATGGCTACTTTCGCTTCCGGCCATCGCTCTTGAATTTCTTTAGATATTTGTTCGAACATTTTAATAGCCATAGATGGATAGGCCTGATATTCCAAATGTAGTGTTTTCTTGCCTTTCGTCATTTCACGTACTGTTCCGATGAAAACAGTGATTGCACCAGCATTTCGATCTGTTACTTTTTGTCTAACTTCTTCAACATCAATTGGTTTATCAATGATTTCAAACAACGATGTAGTCATGATTTTCTCCTCATTTCCTGCATAAGAAATTCCATATATTGTGCTTTTTCTTGAATTGAAAAAGTCGGATAATCTAACGGTTTACTAAGTGGATATGCCGGCCAATAAAGAACACAGACAATATTGCCTACCTTTTCTAGCAAGGATTCATCTTCCGCCTGTCGCAAAAGAACCACCTTCGGATAGTCTTCATTTTTATAGCCTTCAATGAAAATAAGATCCATATTAAATGTTTCATAAATAGCTAGTATATCAGCAAGCTGAAAGTTACTTTGGTGAATGCTCATGCGCAAAGTACCTTCTCCCTCAACTGCTGTCACACTTGCGCCAGCCTTCTCATGACGAACACTATCTTTTGAACTTTCTATCATAGGGATACCACCATGTCCATGATGCTTGATTGTTCCTACACGAAAGCCTTCTGTAGTGGCTTGTGTAATGAGTTGTTCCATTAACGTTGTCTTCCCACTATTTTGATAGCCTACGATTTGTAAGATTTTTCGATGTTGCCCCATGGCCACTCACTTCCCTGCAAATCTTCTAACAATAAAACAACAACTTGCATTCCTTTTTCGTATCCACGTGATCCACCTGGTAATACAATAAAAGAATTGGCTTCTGCTAAGGAAGAAACGGCACTAGATTTATCGAACCCAGAAGGAACTGCAACTAATTGACCGTTTTCGTAAGAAGCATTCGCACGTACAAAACGGGTAAACGGATTCGGTTTTTTAAAGTCCGCATTTAAAACAGCCTGCTCTCTACGTAAATGTGGTTGCTTATTACCAAAAGCTGAACGAATAATAGGTCGTGTAAATAATTCAAAACCAACATAGCAAGCTGATGGATTACCTGAAAGTCCAAATAATAATTGACCATTTCGAGCCGCAACAGTTGTTACACTACCTGGTCGCATTGCTACTTTATTAAAAAGTACTTGTGCGTCAATGGCTTCATAAATGGCAGGTAAGTAATCGTAATCACCTACTGATACTCCTCCAGTTGTAATCAATATGTCTACTTCCTGAAGAGCTTTTTCAACAGCTTGAATACATAAATTTAGATCATCGCTAAACTTACCAAAATATTTGACGGTTGCCCCAGCACGTTCAATTTGAGCCATTATCATATATGCATTGCTATTACGAATTTTTCCTGGCTGCAAAGCATCACTCGGTTCAAGTAATTCACTTCCTGTTGCAATTACGCCAACGATTGGTTTTCGAAAAACAGGTACTTGATCATAACCAAAAGTAGCAAGTAATGCGACAACACCTGGATTGATGTATTGTCCTTTTTCCATAAGAATTGCACCTTTTTGAACGTCCTCTCCCTTATAGGAAATATTTGTTCCTGTTTCATAAGAGCGTTTAATCGACATATAGGATTGATTGTCTTCTTCAAATGTGTGCGTTAATTCTAACATAACGACTGCATCACATCCGTTAGGGATAGGCGCTCCTGTCATAATACGCACCGCTTCTCGTTCACCGACTTCTCTCTCATATACATAGCCCGCACCAATTTCCCCCACTACTTTAAAGGTTACTGGATTGTCTGAACTTGCCTCTTGACTATCGACCGAGCGAATAGCATAACCATCATAAGGTGAGCGATCAAAAGCTGGTACATCTTGATCTGCAGCAACATCTTCTGCTAAAAATCGTCCATGTGCTTGCTGTAATGAAATGACCTCTATTTTTCCTTGGAAGGCAAACTCCATGACACGTTGAACAGCTTCTCCAACAGCAATTGGTTTTCTTTTTTCTAACATTTTAGAACACTCCTTTATCCGAATAAACGATAATAAATGGTTTTAGCTTTTTGTATATCTTGTACACCGTGAATGACAACTCGTCCATCTTGGAAAATCACTAGACGATAATCTTCTGCTTGGCAAGATAGTAAATAGGGATTTTGTTGAATATCACCATAGGGACTAAGTTGAACAGCGAGCTGATCAAAATTATAGTGAATCGGTTTTGCTGGACGTATTTGAATAGCATCGCGACCACATAGTACATTTAACTTTGTTTGATTTTCATATGATAAATACGGATAGGTCGGATTTTTGCCACAGGATGGACAGTCATGATTGCGAATTTTTTCTACGTTTATTTCATAGTGTTGGTTTTGCCAAACATCAAAAGTTAAATAACTTTTTCGTAATGCTTCTTCATCGCCTACTAAAAACTTTAATACCTCAGCTACTTGATAAGCTGCGACGATTTGAACAGTCGGACTTATAATTCCTACTGTATCGCATGTCATCCCTGTATTAGGCATCGCTGCTAGCAAACAATGTAAGCAAGGTGTTTTACCTGGCACAATCGTATAAGTAGCGCCATAACTACCAACACAAGAACCATAAACCCAAGGAATTTGATATTTTTGTGCAAGATCGTTCATCATAAAGCGAATATCGAAGTTGTCCGTTGCATCCAGCATAATATCTACATCTGCAAGTAGTGGGATTATTTGCTCTGTACACGCATCAAAAATATATTCGTTAATTTCTACCTCTGCGTTAATGCTTTGTAGTCGTTTTTTTGCAGCGATTACTTTAGGAACTTTTTCTTGCGCATCTCGTTCGGTATATAGTTGTTGTCTTTGTAAATTACTCCACTCTACATAATCACGATCAATAATCGTCAATTTTCCGACGCCTGCCCTTACAAGAGCCTCTGCGCTAGCACTGCCTAAAGCACCAACTCCTATCATCAGGACATGCTTTTCTTTTAGTAGTAGCTGCCCGTTTTCTCCGATTGGGCTGAATAATTGTTGTCTAGAATATCTATTATGCATAAACGTTTTTGCCTTTCTTTCTATGAATTTTAGTTTGACCTTTTAATATATAGCTTTATAATAAAAGCAATGTTTTTCAGCAAAAACAAAAATCAACTCTTTAAAAGGAGGTCTTTTACCTTGCATCCCACACATAGTGAACTTCCTATACGAGCTACCATTTTAACAGTAAGCGACACACGCACGAAGGCGGATGATCGTGGTGGTCAGTGTATTCAATCATTACTTCAAGAAGCTTCATTTGAATTAGTAGACTACCAAATGTCAAAAGATGAACCTCTTGAAATCTCAAACCATGTACAAAAATGGTGCGATGATCAAACCATTAATACCATTATCGTAACAGGAGGAACAGGATTTACACCGAGAGACCAAACTTATGACACGATTCTCCCTCTTTTCGAAAAAGAAATGATGGGATTTGGTGAATTATTCCGAACACTCAGCTATGAAGAAATAGGCCCAAAAGCCATGTTTAGTCGTGCAACAGCGGGTAGTCGCGATAAAACAGCTATTTATGTACTACCAGGTTCCACTAATGCCGTGACACTTGCCATGACAAAACTTATTCTTCCTACTGTGCAACATTTTGTCGGTGAGTTGAATCGCATATGAAAACGGCTGGTGTTGTCTTAGCTGGCGGCCAATCTTCACGGTATGGTCAACCGAAAATGTTTGAATTATTTGCTGGTCTACCTTTATATAAGCACAGTCTCATAGCCTTACAAAAAAATCAACTACAGCCTTTAATTATTGCTACAAATGCTAGCTTGCAATCAAAGTTTGTAGAAGAAAATGTCCAATGGATCATTGAAAAACAACCTCATCAAGGACCTCTGTTTGCCTTGCATAATATAATGACAAATTTTCCAGAAGTAGAGTGGTTTTTCGTAATAGCAAGTGATATGCCTTTTATTAATGCAGAATTTGTCCAAACTATGCTCACATTTATCGATGATGGTTATGATGCGATTATTCCTAAACAAGCTTCAAGATTACAACCTCTTGCTGCTTTATATCGACGCAGTGCTTTGCCAATAGCACAGCACTTAGTCCAACAAAACAAGCGAAGTATGAAAGTCTTGTTAGAGCAACTTCAAGTATGTTATGTCCCATTTGAAGAAGAAAGCTCAACATTTATCAATATCAATTCTCAACAAGATTGGCAACAAACATTTGAAAGGAAGTCTAATAATAATGAGTAATTTTACACACTGGAATGAAGAAGGTCGCCCCAAAATGGTCGACATTTCAGATAAAACAATCACAAACCGTACAGCGATCGCGCGTAGTACAATCACGTTATCCGATGAAGTCTATCAAGCTATCCAACAGGGAGGCATTAAAAAAGGCGACCCTACGCAAGTGGCACAAATTGCTGGGATTATGGGTGCTAAAAAAACGGCTGATATTATCCCTATGTGCCATCCCATTATGTTACAAGGAACAGATCTGCAATTTGAATATACAAAAGCAGAGGATGGTTATGAACTACACATTCAAGCTACAGTAAAATGTAATGGTAAAACAGGCGTCGAAATGGAAGCACTAACTGCTGTATCCATTGCTGCACTAACTTTTTACGATATGTGTAAAGCTGTCGACAAATCTATGGTCATTAAAGAAACATACCTCGTTCAAAAAACGGGTGGAAAAAGTGGCGACTTTGTGCATAAATAAACAGAAAAAATCCGGCATTATTTTGCCGATTTTTTTCTGTCTTTTAACAAAAGTCACCAGCAACTAATACCACTCTATTTCGTCTACCCACCGATATGTGACATTTCAATTTTTGAGTTTTTCCTTTTTTCCATTGTCTGTTCATTTCGTTCATCGGAATAGCGATCTTCTCTATTTTCCCAAACATTCGAAATGCATTGGGTGATGGTTTCATCATCTTCCCCAGACCTTAACAAATCTCGTAGATTCGTTCCCTCTGTTGCAAATAAACACGTATATAATGTGCCTTCTGCCGAAATACGAGCACGCGAACAAGTGGAGCAGAAAGAATCTGTTACAGACGATATCACGCCAATTTCACCCTGAGCATCCTCATATTGATAACGCGTAGCCACTTCCCCTTTATAATTAGGGTCAACAGGATGCAAAGGGGCAAATTGGTTGACCTGGTCTATGATTTGTTTCTTCGACACAACCTCATCCAGTCGCCAACCATTCGAATTACCGACATCCATATATTCAATAAAGCGCAGAATATGCTGTTTCTCTTTAAAATACTCTGACATTGAAATGATATCTTGCTCATTTTTTCCTTTTTGAACGACCATATTGATCTTCACTTGTAAACCCGCTTCTGCCGCTTTTTCTATACCTTCTAATACCGTTTTCACTTTTCCTCGATGGCCATTCATCTCGAAAAAACGTTCTTCATTTAGAGAATCTAGGCTAACAGCTACTCGTGATAAACCTGCTCTTGCCAATTCATTGGCATATTTTTTCAACAATGTGCCATTGGTCGTTAAGGCAATATCTTCTACTCCATCTATGCGATGTATACGTTCAATTAATGTCGGCAGATCACGACGTAGTAAAGGCTCACCACCAGTAATGCGTACTTTTTTCACACCTAATGAAACGAAAATCTTTACTAATCGCTCGATTTCTTCAAAACTCAATATTTTATCGGACGGTAAAAAAGCATAATCTGGACCAAATACTTCTGCAGGCATGCAATATTGACAACGAAAATTACAACGGTCTGTCACGGATATCCTTAAGTCTCTTAATGGTCTGTGTAGTTGGTCTTGTAGACTAGTAATTTTAATCTCTTCCTTTCATTTTGATCAATTTCTAGGTAAGTGAATACGTTCTTTGTGTGTATAAATATTAAGTGTATTTTGACGAATAAAACCTACCGTCGTAATACCGAGTTGCTCTGCCAATTGCAATGCTAGTTCTGTTGGAGCCGATTTGGACAGCACAATTTCACAGCCAATTTTCGATACTTTAAGTAAAATTTCAGATGAAATCCTTCCGCTAAATACGATAATTTTGTCCTGAATGCTAATTTTGTTTTTTAGGCAATAACCATAAATTTTATCTAAGGCATTATGGCGTCCAATATCCATTCTACTTAATAAAACACCATTCGCATCACATAACGCTGCATTATGAACACCACCAGTTTGCTTGAATGTTTCGGCCAAATCTTGCATATCGCGCATTAAACGAAAACAATCATCTGTTGTAATACGCACATGAATGCCTTCCATTTTTTTAGCTACTAATGCATCATTAGCAAAAACAAAACCTTGGCGGCTCATGCCACAACAAGAAGTAATGTAACGTTTATTTTGAATTTGTTGAAAGTAAGGATTCACACGCTTTGTTTTAACATGCACAAAACCTTCTTTTTCTTGGTGCCAAATGGCTTCAATATCTTCGTAATCGCGAATAATTCGTTCAGAAGCCAAGTATCCAATAACCATATCTTCTACATACTCTGGTGTGCAAACCATCGTCACGAATTCTTGCTCATTAATCTTCACTGTGACTGCATATTCTGTGACAACGGTATCTTCTATTTCTTTGATTTGATTACCTTCAACACGTATTATTTCTCTAGTTACTGAGCGTTCCATATGGCATCCCCTTTATTCACTAATATTATCTTCAAAAACAAAGACAGAAATAGCAAAATCTTCTTCAATTTTGATATCTGAAAATAAATGGAGTAACTTAGTGCCCATCAATTCTTCCATGCCTTCTGGAGGTGATTTAGTATACAAATCTTGAATCATTCTTGTACGTGCAGCATGAACCATTTTTAACCCTTCAGGCGTACTCGCAATAAATTTTTCTGTCGGTGTGATATTACCATATAAAGTTGAGACAGCCATGTTCTCTACGAAAACAGTATGAATACGCTCTGGTCCTTTTCCAAATATATCTTTGCGTAGTTTTCGAATAATGTCGTTGAACTCATGCACTTTTTTTGACATTTTAACGATTCTCCCAACGTAATTAATCTTTTTTTCCTATGTTCATGGGGGTTACCCTTACAGTTTGTTAATAATATAGCAACTTAAATAAAAATTAAAGAGAAAATATCCAATGATAATTATTATCAGTTAATAAATTTTATTATAATTATTGTCCATTTTGGCTGAAAAGGCTATAATAATTGGTATTACATATGGAATGAAAGTATTTTGATTCCTATGTCATGGTTTCATACAAATAAGTTTGAACTATAGGCATGGTGGTTTTAATATTTATATTCTATAGTTATATTGAATAAAAAATAAAAGTTGATTGAATTTTTAGCAAGGCCTGTTAAGAATTTTATCCACCATGAATAAATAGCATGTTAGTACATGCCTTTTCATGGTGGATTTTTTTATTTTTGAGCAATATCAACATCGACAACTAATAATTAATGTTTCTTCATCTATGTTGGTGTAGAAATTGGACAAATTGGGAAATGACATTATAACAAGACAATTTTTTAAAAGTAACAAGACAATCAAAATAAAACTCGTAACTCTATTCCCGATTTATCCTAAGTATTAACCTGTTGTCAAATAAGTCTCAAAGAGCAAAAGGAGGAAAATACTTTGACTACAATTAAAATTAATGGCCAACCGTATGATGTAGCAGAGGGAGCTACAATACTTGATACCATTAATCAAAATGGCATCGCCCATCCACAAATTTGTCATGTACCATCTGTTGATCCTATCGAAACTTGTGATACATGTATCGTCGAAGTGAATGGACAATTAGTTCGCTCTTGTTCAACAAAAGCAGTAAACGGCATGGATATCCAACTTACTTCTGATAAAGCGAAAGCTGCACAAACAGAGGCGATGGACCGTCTACTAGAAAATCATTTACTGTACTGTACTGTTTGTGATAATAACAACGGAAATTGTACATTACACAACACAGCAGAATTAATGGAAATCGAACATCAAAAATATCCGTATCAACCAAAAGTCGAACCACACGAAGTAGATATGTCGCACCCGTTTTATCGATATGATCCAAACCAATGTATCGCATGTGGACAATGTGTAGAGGTTTGCCAAAACCTACAAGTTAATGAAACATTATCTCTTGACTGGGAAGCTGAAAGACCAAAAGTAGTTTGGGATGAAGGCGTTGCCATTAACGATTCTTCATGTGTAGGCTGTGGGCAATGTGTTACCGTTTGTCCATGTAACGCATTAATGGAAAAATCAATGCTTGGTGAAGCTGGCTTTATGACTGGGCTTAAACAAGAAACATTAGATCCGATGATTAGTTTAATTAAGGAAGTCGAGCCTGGCTATAGCGGTATCTTTGCTGTTTCTGAAGTCGAGGCTGCTATGCGTAGTAAACGTACGAAGAAAACAAAAACAGTTTGTACTTTCTGTGGTGTAGGTTGTTCGTTTGAAGTTTGGACAAAAGATCGCAAAATTTTAAAAGTACAACCTTCTGAAGGTCCTGTAAATGCTATTTCTACTTGTGTAAAAGGAAAATTCGGCTGGGACTTCATCAACTCTGAAGAACGAATTACAAAACCATTAATTCGTAAAAATGATGCATTTGTTGAATCTTCATGGGATGAAGCTCTTGACTTAATTGCTACTAAACTAGGTGGTATTCAAAAAGAATATGGCTCTGGTTCTGTCGGCTTTATTTCTTCTTCAAAAATTACAAACGAAGAAAACTACTTAATTCAAAAAATGGCACGTCAATTATTCGAAACAAACGATGTCGATAACTGTTCACGCTATTGTCAATCTCCAGCTACAGATGGCCTACTACGCACAGTTGGTATAGGTGGCGACGCTGGAACGATCAAAGATATCGCAAAAGCTGGCCTTGTTATTATTGTTGGGGCAAACCCTGCAGAAGGTCACCCTGTTTTAGCTACTCGTGTAAAACGTGCCCATAAGTTACACGGTCAAAAATTAATTGTTTCCGACATTCGTAAACATGAAATGGCTGAGCGTTCTGATATTTTCATGCGTCCAAAGCAAGGTACAGACCAAGTATGGTTAATGGCTGTTACAAAATACATGATCGATCAAGGTTGGCATGATGAAGCCTTCATTAAAGAGAACGTGCACTTCTTTGATGATTTTAAAGATGTACTTGAAACATACACACTAGAATATGCAGAAAAAGAAACGGGCATTTCAAAAGAAACGTTGATAAATGTTGCTGAAATGATTCGTGATGCTGACGGTACATGTGTACTTTGGGGTATGGGTGTTACACAAAATACAGGTGGCTCATATACATCAGCTGCAATTTCTAACCTACTTCTAGCTACTGGTAACTATCGTCGCCCAGGTGCAGGTGCCTACCCTCTTCGTGGTCACAACAATGTTCAAGGTGCTTGTGATATGGGTACACTACCAAATCTATTACCAGGTAATCAAAAAGTAATAGACGACGAAGCACGTAAGAAATTTGAAGAAGCATATGGTGTGAAAATCAAACCTGAACCAGGTCGTACGAATATGGCAATGTTAGATGCGATCATGGAAGGTAAAATGAAAGCGATGTATTTAGTTGGGGAAGATATGGCACTTGTAGATTGCGATGCTAACCATGTAGATAAAGTACTTTCACAACTAGACTTCTTTGTTGTACAAGATTGCTTCCTTTCACGTACAGCACAATATGCGGATGTTATTTTACCAGCAGCACCTTCTCTTGAAAAAGAAGGTACTTTCACGAATACAGAGCGTCGTGTACAACGACTATATCAAGTATTACCAACACTTGGTGAATCAAAAGCTGATTGGGAAATCCTTCAATTAGTAGCACGTCGCCTAGGTGCTGACTGGAATTACAGTCACCCAAGTGAAATCTTTGCTGAAATGGCTAGTCTTGCTCCATTCTTCTCGCAAGCGAACTATGATGTATTAGAAAATTGGGGTAGCTTCTGTTGGGGTAGCAATGATGGTAAAGACACACCTTTACTATATGAGGATGGCTTTAACTTCCCTGACAAAAAAGCTCGCTTTGCTTTAAATGATTGGATCAGACCGGTTGAATATGAAGCGCAATATGATTGCCATATTAACAACGGTCGTATGCTTGAACACTTCCATGAAGGTAATATGACAAATAAATCAAAAGGTATTCAATCCAAAGTACCTGAAATTTTTGTTGAAGTATCACCAGAACTAGCAAAAGAACGCGGCATTGAAGATGGAGCTCTTCTTCGTTTAGTGTCTCCTCAGGGCGCATTAAAATTAAATGCCCTAGTAACAGATCGTGTACAAGGAAATGAACTTTTCTTACCTATGAACTCTGTTAGCAAAGATTCAGCGATTAATTTCTTAACGGGGCCAGCTGGAGACATCAATACATCGACACCGGCGTACAAACAAACAAAAGTACGCGTAGAAGTATTGAAACAAAAAGGAAAATCTCCACTTCCTAGAACAAACCCGCGTTATAAAAAACGTCATCCACAAAATGGTGTTGAGGTACAACGTAAATGGAATCGTCCTGGTTACGTTCACTTAACAACTAACGAAAGGGAGTGATTTCATGGCTGCACCAATTACGACAATTCAAAAAACGCAAGTAACAGAAGAGCAACTAAAAGAAGAAAAGTTAGAGAATTTAAAGCAACTTCTTTCTGAGAATGAAGAAATGGTGAATCAGGTCTTTACGATCATGGCAGAATTAAATGATATTGGAGCGCTAGAGGCAGCTACGAAACTACTTGAAGCAAAAGAGGATGTTGCACATATCGCTCTTGGTCAATTAACGCGTAAGCCTGTGACGAATATCATCAACAACTTAATGGGTGTTGCAGGAGCATTAACCGAATTGAATCCAGAAACAACAACAAAGCTTGTTGAAGGCTTAAATACCGGCTTAGATGAAGCGAACAAAGCCGTTGAATCGGATGAAAAAGTTAGCGCCTTTAAGTTATTCAAAATGTTAAAAGATCCTGATGTTAATCGTGCTGTAAACTTTGGCGTTCACTTCTTAAAAGGGCTTGGCAAAGGCCTAAAATAGGAAGGTGGTTTCTAATATGCTAACGAACGAACACATTTTAAAATCTTTGCAGAAAATCGATGACCCAGAGCTTCATAAAAGCATCGTTGACTTGAATATGGTACGCAATATTCAAGTCAACGGTACGGATATCTCACTTGATATTATCTTGACTATTCAAGGATGTCCTCTGAAAGCCAAAATCCAACAAGATGTTGAAGAAGCGTTGAAAGCAATCGGCGCATCAAATGTCTCCATTACATTTGGTTCTATGACAGATGACGAACGTCGTAGTTTAACAGCTTCTTTAAAATCAGAAAAAGTTACGGATAAAGGTATGCCTAAAATGCTTCTACCCGATTCTGGTGTCAAATTTATAGCAGTTACTAGTGGTAAAGGTGGCGTCGGTAAATCTACCGTGACGATTAACTTAGCAGTAGCTCTTGCCCGTCTCGGTAAACGTGTAGGTATTTTAGATGCCGACATATATGGATTCAGTATTCCTGCCATGATGAAGATTCAACAAAAGCCAACAATGATTGACCAAACAGCTATACCAGTAATAAGTCATGGTGTAAAAATCATGTCGATGGGCTTTTTCACAAACGAAAACCAACCTGTTATGTGGCGTGGCCCAATGCTCAACAAATGGATTCGTAATTTCCTTGTTAATACACATTGGGACGAATTAGATTATCTCCTTATAGATTTACCACCTGGTACAGGAGATGTAGCCATTGATATGGCAGCAATGATTCCACAAGCACAAGAAATTATTGTAACAACACCACACCTTGCAGCTTCTCATGTTGCTTCTCGTGCGGGTCTGATGGCCCAACATACGAACCACACGATTCTTGGTGTTGTTGAAAACATGGCTTACTTTGAAAATTCAAATGGTGAAAAGAACTATCTATTCGGTCAAGGTGGCGCAGAAAAATTAGCAGATGAGCTTCAGACAAGTATCATCGCTCAAATTCCATTTGCGCAACCTGAGGAAAATACAGGTTCTTCCGTTTATGACGAAGACTCCATTATCGGTGAGGTATTTACCCACCTTGCAGAAGATATGATGTATCAATAAAGTGAAACTTTCATCAGTGGGCGGGTTTCTTCATCCCCCTACTTACCCATCAGGCTTTTGCAGGCAGTTAATCTCTCGCCTAAGAGCATGATAAAACACAAAAATCCTTGTCTCACGTTTAACACGAGACAAGGATTTTTTAATGGAGCCATGTTCAAACTTGAAACACTTCCCTATATGTAATTCAATAACCAGCCTTTTTTAAAACCTGCATAAAATAAAAACGGTACGTATTTGTAACAAAAGAATCCAAAGGCAGCCCAACATTTAATTGATACTTTGTAAAAATAAAATAAAAACGCTTATCCCATTTTAACCGTAATAATTCCCCAGCATCTTCACCGTATTTCTCCGTAAATTCCTCAATTAAAGGTTCAATCATATAGTAGCAATAGTCTTTTAAGTTTGCGAGGGCCTCTATATCTTTCTCCTTTTGAAAACGTGTAATCCAATCTTCTAGTTGTTCATTCATGTTAAAATCCATCTCTCTTTATTGAGTTTCTTCCTATTATATTATAACTCTTTTTATAGGTTTTCGCTTCTCTCATTTTTGAGACATTCAGGCTGGTATCATTGACTATTCTAATTTACGAGCCCTTTATTATATTCAATCCACTTTTCCATTTCTCTCTCTACTGCTCGATTTTGCCATTCAAACCAAATACCTGAACATTCACTACAGTGACTATCTACTCCACTTTTATTATGCATATCTTTACGTGTAAATACAGTTTTTTTACGACAGCTGTAGCAGTAAATTTCTAACTCTTTATCAAATTCCATAACGATCAACTCCAACATTTTTACACCTATTTCTTTCCTTTTTTTATACAAATTATTCTAATTTACAAAAGAATTTTTACGGAGAGAGAATGGCATTAAAATTGGTGCACGAATAAAAATGATTTTACGTGCAAAATCATTAGGTTTTAGTCTAGATGAAATTATTGCCCTATTTGAATTGTATGACATGGATCTAAGTGAAAAATCTCAAAATGAAGAAGGCATTAAACTAACCTATCAACATCTAGAGAAAATTAGTGAATTAATACAAGTGCTACACGAAGCTGAAACTGAAAATAGGTACGAAGATTAACTATGCCTTGACATATCATCTGCAAAAGAGTTCATTTGTTACAAATTAAATTCTAATCAAATTTTTCTTTGTATTTCCTTAAATAGAATTTGTGTAGAAACTTTTCATTTTCTCCACTTTTCTATCGTATTCTCAGAAAAAGGAAAGCGCCTCAAATCCCTGATATCAAAGGATTTGAAGCGCTTTTCAGTTGGTTCAAAACTTATTCTATCTGAACCCTTAGACGTCCCAGGAGGGATTCGAACCCCCGACCGACGGCTTAGAAGGCCGTTGCTCTATCCTGCTGAGCTACTGAGACAACTACGTTTCTACGAACTTAGGGATTCGGTCAAATTACGTTTTTAGACCGAAACTATCTTTGAACCAATGATAACATTAAACAAGTCTATTGCAAAGCTCAGTTCGTTTCGTTAGCAACTTCAATTCGTGTGGTTGATACAGGTAGCCTATATTTTAGAAGATACCTTACCTAATTATCGGAAAACACCCTCTACCTTCTTTTCACAATAAGCACCCCAAAGAGTTCATAGCATCACTACAGAATGAAATCCAACCACACATAGGAAGGCTCACAGACGTTCCTACAGCCCATCAGATGGCTTATGTAGCTTACATGACTTTCAACTTAATGTTGTCATTTAATCTTGTATCAAGACTAATCTCAAATTAAAAAGCGAGATATACTAAATGTTTATCCCGCTTCTGCTACTCTTATTTTATTGCTTTCTTAACACTTGAGCTTCCTCTGTACGCCCATTGGAACTCAATTGTCCAATTTGTTCAGTCGGCTTCACAGGAACGCTCACAAACCATTCTTTGACCTTACTCTTGCCTTCTGCCATACTCACATCTGCTCACTCAATAGGAGAACGCAAATTTATTGATAATTCTTATTTTCTCGAAATCACTAAGAATTATTTCTCCATGAATAGAGCCACGTGATAGTTCAAGTACTTTTTCTTCATATGCCATAGAAAGCCCTATATCCTTAACTCCCTCAATTTCGCTCAATACTACTTCAATAGAATTAGGTGTAGGTTCATCATAGATTAATTTTTCAGGTATCTTACCATTAATAATAAATATATCTCTTTCTTGCTGTACATATCTTAAGCCAAAATAATACGGTTTATCACCTTCCTCATCAAGCTCAAATGCTAAATCTTTTACAGCAAATTGCACCATTGAATCAGTTGATTTTAAAAAGTACCATACAACATCTAATAACTCTAAACATCGCTCATATGAAGGTGGTTTTTCGTCATTATGTTCTATACCATTTCTAATTGTTAACAAACGTTTCATTAAGAACGGTCTAACAACACCAAAAACTTCTAGTATCTCCATATAGCCCTTAGGTTTATTATTTATTTTTATGAACTTAAAACCATAAATTTCTTCAATTAACTTCAATCGATGATTCAAAGCTCTTTTCAAATTAGTTATCCCATCAGCTAAATGAAACTCCGATTCATTGTTCTCAATTTGGCTTTTTGCATGTTCCCAAATTTCATATGCTCTTTCGCCCTTCTCTTTTTCAAGGACTACACTACTATCAGAATAGCTTTCCCAATTAAGTATTTCATTACTAATCCATTTACGCTGTTTGAACACCAATTTACCACCCCCAAAAATTTTTACCTATTAATTATCGTATTATTGAAATAGGAACTTATAGAGTACACGTTACAAAATTTAGCCCACAGCATAGTCAAGCCTACAGGAAACTTCCTATTCCACTAAAAAAACAGGTATGGATAAATTTACTAAATCATGAATGATTTCCAACTTCATACCTCATGTATCTCACAATAAAGTCGTTCAGGAAGCTCTTCCCAAAAGCTCTGTAACGCTTCCTTATACTTAATGAAATCTGAATCACTCACGTTCAATACTTGCTCATTAAGCACTGTTCTATGAATTTTCAATAAGTTATTCTCAGTTATTTCAGATTTAAATAAATCAGGTCTTAGGACTTCTAATTCTGTTGCAGAACCACCATCACCATGTTTAATAACATTAGCTAACAATCTCAATTCATTTATATCTGACCATCTCTTCATTTTCTCTAGGTCTTGTCCAAAATCTGCAAACTCTTCTTTTATAGCATTTATTCCACGTGTACAATAGTTTTTAAAATCAATTTCTTGACCTTTCTCATTACATAGAGTTACTCCTGAATGTGTAATTTCATCATATAAAAACTTCCTTACTTGTTGTTCCCAAAACTGATACATTGTAGAAATCCACATCAACTGATTATTGTACTTAACCAAAGAAACAGCTTCATAATATTCCAAGCCTTTTTCAAACGCAAAATCTGCAAAATCAGCTTCATCATGTATATCAGGGTCGAAGTACTGTCCTAACTCTTCATAATGACTTTGCGCCATCTCATTAGCTTCTTCTTCCAAGTTATTAAAAACTAAAGCAACTTTATTAAAGTAAACATCAATGTAATAATCATAAGGTTTTTGAAACCTTTCACGCAACTTTTGATATAAGTACAACTGTGCTTTTACCACCATCTCCACCTACTTTTTACATAATCAAAAAGAGAGCCTGTTTCAGCTCTCTCAGTCTTTATTCATTAGCAACCCACCACCAAAGTTAACTTATGGAGAGTTCACCCTCACTCAAAAATTTCACTTGGCTAGCGTGTTGGATACGAGCGTTAATTCTCTCGAACATATTCTAAACGCCTCATGTGGATACGCTTATATGGTCTTACCTTAACAGCTTTATGTACCATGCTACACCTCCTAATTATTTAAGGCGGTGAGTTACTCCTACTTTACAATTTTATGGTAAATAATACTTTTTGATATTGCATAGTATTATTAACTACTATTTCTATTCAGTGAACTGTATATTTGTGTTTGGAGCTTTGTATAAAAAAATGAGTTTACTCCCCTGAATGATAAATGATTACCCCTAAAATCTTCTCCCAAAAATCAGAGTAAGCCATATCAAAAATTAATCCTTCGTATTCTTCATTAAACCGTACTTCTAATTCTTCTGTTAGGTTAGTGTCTAAGAATTTTTTTAACTCCTGTATAGCAATCTTTGCTGTGTGTATCTGAGGATGAATTTCATTTGGTTGCCATCCATCATCCCATACAACAAATCCTCTATTTTCAAGAATTTTTAATTCATCATTGGCAGACGGTGAATATAAACCTCTTTCATCACTTTTTCTATTGTCATATCTAAATGATTGAAATAATACACTTGGTAACACTTTAGGGAGTTTTCTCAAAGTAGAGCTAACTTTTCTCACTAACTCAGTAAACATTTCCCAATCTTCCATATTCGAATATTCATATGCTTTAACCTCCTCTTTGTCTTTCATATCTCTTAAGGCTTCATTTTCTTTTCTTAGCTGCTCACTCTCTTTTTCCGCCTCGTCATATGCTTCTTTGAATTGTTTTAACTCTTTTCTCAATTGAGTTACTAGTGCTTCAGAAATCACTTCCCTGCTCTCCATCTCAACTTTAAACGGCTCTAATACTTCATTGTAAAATGCCTTAGCTCTTGTGTTAAATCTAGGGAAATTAACTTTCCCAACATTTTTATCTACCATTGTCTGAGCTAATCTAGCTAAATCTTGTTCAGAGTTTAGTGTCAAACTTTGCATCCAAGAACGAAAAGGTGTTTCTTGTAAAGCACTATGGTTTAGCGGCGGAAGAATTATAGGTACTAACGCCTTTTGATTAACCCAAGTAGCTCCTAATTCACATAAACAAAACTGACTTCCCAAAAAATTAGGTGTAATCAATGGTAATACTAAATTTGCTTCATCCATACCTACTCTAATACTTTCAATCCAATCTTCACCATACTTAAGTTCTTCATCAGATGTTAGAAAAAAATTTTCTCTTTGTAAATTGAACTGAGTTTGAAGTAAATCCATAAGCTTTATTGCTAAATCGCCATCTCTAGTAGAATGGCTAATAAAAATCATAGTCAAAATAAATCATCTCCCTAAAAATATTCCATTTAAAGTATAACTTACCATAACAATTTATGTACATAACAAAAAAAGGATATAAACATTAGGTTTATATCCCTTCTTTTCTGAAGGTTACTCTTATGCAAATTGCTATCCAAGTATAAAATCTTCCATAATACTGTTAATTTCATCATCAGTGATTCCAATACACTTCAATTTCACAAATTTGCTCTCGTATCGCTTCATTTTCCTTTTGGTGTGCGTGTAGCAGGTAGCTTTGATTCTTCATTCATCATCTTCAAAATATCGCTAACTACGCCCCCCTAAGCCTTGCCATGTAACACTTGAAATGGCTCTGTGACACGCTTCTGACCTTCACTGACCAATGTATCAACTCAACCTCTAAGGACAAGCTATGAGCTCGCTATGCACCTCTAACAAGCCATTTGTCACGTTCATGACTGCTAATGACAGCTCAATAAAATCAATGTTTTATCTGTTATTTAGGAATAGTCATGAAGCGGTCAAAACCCTTATAAATCAATACTTTTAGCGCTATTTAGATTCTTCAAATTCACCGATAATCTTATAGAATGAGTTCTTTTTCAGCCCCAATTTCTCCATGAATTGTACACCTGTAATTTCTTTGGTTTTCCAAGCTTGATAATTCGCTTCAAGGTCTGCTCTTTGTTGTTTTGATAAAGTCGATAAGTTTAATTGTGGTCTACCTAAGTGCTTCCCCTGTGCTTTAGCAACAGCAATTCCTTCGGCTTGTCGCTTCAACAACTTCTTACGCTCTTGTTCAGCTACATAAGCTAGTAAGGAAAGGAATTGGTCTTCCATTAGTTTTCCCATATCACCCATTGATTTGAACTTGCGACTATCGAACAGCTCTTTATTTTCCAAAATGACAATATCAGCGTTTAACTTACGAGTTATAAATTGCCATTCTGTTTTTATTTCATCATAGTTCCGACCTAGTCGGTCTAAAGCATCAAGATAAATTAGGTCACCTTCTCGAATGACACTTTTAAGTGCTTGATACTGTGGTCTGTCAAAATCTTTACCGCTTGCTTTGTCGATGAATATGTCACGTTCATCTACTCCCAATTCAACCATCTTAATATCTTGACGGTCTGTGTTCTGCCCTTTGTCACTTACTCGTACATAGCCAAATGTTTTTGTGTTTGTCATGTTAGTTCCTCATTTCCGTTTGTAAAGATTATACTTTTATCATAAACGTTTATAAAAATAAAACAATACCTTTACAAACTATTTTTCACTCATTTACAGATAGTTTCTAAAGGTATGCCTTTGTAAACACTAATTGTCCGTACCTCTCGTTGAAGATGCTAGTTTTCTTAGAATATCTCGATACAATTCCATTGCTCTATGCTATTAGCTCAACTTCCTCTATACATCGCTACCTTTTCTTTTGTTATCCCAACGGAGAAACCAATACAAGTTAATCTGTGATTCATTAGGATAGGTTAATAAGTTAATTAATAACAGTTTAAAAACTTTTATGTTGCACAGAATAAAAAGGGAATAATTAATAGAACTACAAACCTAAAAGATGTATAATTTATCTATATTGGATTATAAAGGAGAATACCAGATGCTGAGTAACCCCGCCTTAAACCTGTATCACTTAGTAGAAAAAACCTACAGACAATCTTACCCAAATAATAGCTACAAGACTTCCTGGAGTATAACTTTCGAACTTACAGAAGACTTAAACTCTCCTGCAAACAATAAAATAGCACTTATAGAATCTATTAATTCCATGCTTAAACTTTATGTTGACACAAAAAAACTAATCGAGCAGAATAGCAGATTAAATACGGAAAGAAATAAAAAATATCTAAATATCATTGGAGATGCAATATCAAAAATAGACATCGATGGTGATATGTCTCATTTCTTTGACACATTGAATGAAGAAAGACTAGAAGCATTCTCATTCTTAGCGGAATCGATAGGCTATCATTACGAATTAAATGAGGCAACAATCAATTCAGAAGAAGTTGACAAGTTAATCGCAGAAGTTGACGACCTAATAACAGCAATCGATGAATCAAATTTACCTGATGATGCAAAATTTATTTTAGTTCAAAACTTACACAATATTCGCGAATCCCTTTTTATATGCAAATACTCAGGAGTAGATGCACTAAAACCTGCACTTGAACAATCTCTTGGCTCTTTATATTTAAACCACCAGCAGTTAGAGCCAATTTCTAACGAGGAAAATTTCTCTCGTTTCTTCCAAGTATTAGAACGTGTTAATACTCTCTGTTCTGTAGGTATTGCTGTTAAAGAATTAGCTTTACCGTTCTTCGGTAACTTAATAAAGTAATTACATAAACCAAGAGCTTATGTGTGTGAGTAACTCATATACAAAAGTCCTTATATTATGCTTTCGCAAAAATCACAAGTACGCTTCTATGAGCTTATATCGCTCCTAGTTCTAAAAGACTGAATGTTGCCTTGCTTCAACCTGTTCTAGCCATAAAAGATTTGGTTCGGCATCGGTCAGCAATGACTTTGCTAAACATGACAAAACAACTCCTCACAATATTCCAAAAACATATCAGCTAAAGGCTCTCTAAGCTTCAAAGCAGTTGCCTTTAGTTGCTCCTTCCCGTTAGCAGGATTCTATTGTAGCTTAATAATGGTCAGCAAAACCGTTACCAATAGATTGTAACCAAACGGTATCGAACTCACTCTCGCTGACACCATTGTTCCTCTATTAAAAATCTGGATTCACTCACACGCTTTACATGACGATACACTCACCCTTATGTTCCACTATTTGGATGACTATTTAATTTGAGGATTGTATAAGAATATTTCCATGAATCGCTGCGCTTTATTGCTGATTAGTTTTCTAAGTTACTTTGACCTTATCGTATCGTGCATGTAACACGGTTAAACAATTGTTGCACAATTCCACTTTTCAATCAGTCATTATTCTACTATGTTATAATTTCAATATAGGAATAATTTACAATCATCTTAAAAAAGGTATTATTTGGAGCTGATTTTCATTATAATTTAATTCAAATTAATCATGTGAGTTTTCAGTGAAAGAAGGAGATATTGATGAGGAAATCGATAATGGATAAAACAATTTATTCGGATAAAGTAATTGTTGTAGGTGGATGTATGACAATCTATGGCGTTATTGCAAGTGTTGTACTTGGCTGCTTATTTAATATATTTCCCCTTAATACTATAGATAATATTAATA
>NZ_JBLLLQ010000005.1:240499-258849 GCF_047737915.1 Lysinibacillus sp. NPDC056185 | reverse complement strand
TTGTTTCTCGACAATTCAAGTATATATAAATCGGTGAATCTGTGCTTTTTTTATGCGTGGAATTATGTGAATACCCCAACAAATATTATAGAACCAAAAAAAGAGCTACATCGTTCATATTGAACAATGTAGCCCGTTTTATTATTTTTTCGCGTAGTATTGTGAAATTCCTTTGTAGATAGAATCAGCAAATAACTCAACATATTTATCAGTCGTCATTTTACCGCGGTCTTCATCATTTGTTAGGAAGCCTAGCTCGACTAAGATGGCTGGAATAATCGTGTTGCGAATAACATAGTATTGCTGTTCTTTAACACCACGATTTTTCATATTTAAGTTATTAACGATTTGATTATTTACAAATGTCGCAAGATCAATGTCTTCTTGATACATATCACCTGTTGAAATTGCATAATATGTTTCAGTACCTTGTGCAGAAGTATTTGCTGCTGAGTTTACATGGACACTTACGAAGATTTCACCGTAATTAGCATTTGTAAAATCAACGCGGTCTTGTAATGAAGGATACGTATCCCCTGTACGAGTCATATATACCTTCGCACCTGCAGCCTCTAGCTTTTGCTTCACAAGTGTGCTGACTTTTAATGTGATAGCTTTTTCGGAATAAGAACCTAAAACAGTTCCAGGGTCCTTACCACCATGACCTGGATCAAGAATGATAATTCGATTTTTCAATGGATTACCACTTTGATTTAGTAGCTTTAAGTATGATTTATGGACATACCCTTTTTGACCCTGATAAGTAACTTGTGCCCAATAACCGTTAATACTGTTTACTTGAATATATTCGCCCTTTTTCAGCTTACCTAGTACCGTAGAAGTTGAGTTAGCGTCTTTGCGAACATTTAAACTGTCAACCGTCACTCGACCTAATACATCACCAGAAACTGTTGGTGGAGTTGGATCTGGATTAGAAGGTTTTTCTACTTCAACGTCCTCTGTACTATTAGCCACGACATAGCCTGGTATACCGTTTACTACAGTTAGATGGTAGCCACTTACTGTCTTATAAACTGGTAATTTCGTTTTGCTATTAACTGTTGTAATAACTTTTGATGAAGAAGTTGGTTTTACGTAAACATTTAAATTTTGTGTTGCAGTAACTTGCTTTTGGACATTCCCTAATGCGTTACCGTCAGCATCTAAAAACTGTGCATACGTTTTATGAATATAAGCAAATGCACCTTTATAAGTAACCTTTAACCAGTCTCCTTCAACTGCATAGACTGATAGTTTACCACCTTTGTTTACTGTACCTACTATATTAGCAGTAGATGAAGAATCTTTTGATTTACGAATATTTAATCCGTCAGTTGTTACAGAAACTAAGCCAATGACCTGTTTTGTATCAGGTACACCTACACCTTTAACTGGTAGCTCTAAACGATACTTTTCACTTTTCGCACGCGCTATAAATAATGCAAACTGCGAACGTGTCACTTGGTTATTTGGATAATAATTTTGACCTGTTCCCTTTGTAATACCATTATAGTAAATCGTATTCACAAATGTAACATATGGATGAGTAATCCCTACGTCCACAAAAGGAGAATCGATATTTTGATATTCACTTGTATCAAGTTTAAAGGCTTTTGTTAATACATAACTCATTTCATCACGAGTTAAAGGCTTATCCGGTAAGAATTGCCCCTGAGTATTTGTTTTAAAGAAACCAAGCTGTATAGCGCGTTCTACATAGCCTGAAAGCTCTGTGCCGACTTTTACATCGGAAAAGCTTGATTTATTGACAACTAGTGGCTTGTTACCTGAAGAAATTACAGCCATTTTGGCAACTTGCCCACGCGTTACGTTATTATAAGGTTTATAATACGTTTTGCCGTTTTCCGTATATCCTTTAATAACACCTAAACTAACTAAATAATTGATCTCTTCATACGCTTCATGATCTTTAGGAACATCTACAAACCCACCACTTGCTTGGGCACTATGTATTGTAAACATAGAAGCTGAAATGAATAAGACGCATAATATAAGACTGACTTTCTTGAGGTTCAATGTCTTATTTCCTCCCTTCCTGTTCTCGTGTCCATTCTAGCAAAATTGCACAGACAAAACTATCATACGAATGTAACTAATCAACTGTTTTCTAGGCATCACCCCTATTTTTGGTATATTTCATAAAAAGAAGAGAGTCTGCAAGTGCAAACTCTCCTCAATTTATACTTATATAAAAGAACTTCCTTGCAATGTATTACTTTAAACGTAGCCCTTGTCTAAGTAATACGGAATTTGATTATTATTGTTATTTTTGTGCGCGTTCAATAAATGTTTGAAGTTGAGAAATTTTTAACATCTCATCGTAACCGAAGTTACCATTTCCAATACCTTCTGCAATACCATTTGAAGCAAGAATTGAAATAAATTCATTTGCCCAATGATTTGCAGGAGCATCAGCAAATGTTACAACATTGCCTTGTTGCTTTAATCCGAAGGCCTGTACTAATACTTTCGAGATTTGAGCACGTGTTATCGGTGAAGATGGATTAAATTTTCCACTACCATCACCAGCAAAGATACCTAACTTCGATACAGCAGCAATTGCACCAGCATGTTCATTTGTTGGTTTTACGTCTGTAAAATTCGTATTTTTATCGGATGTATCCAAGTTAAGTGCTTTAGCAATTTGCACTGCCACTTCAGCACGAGAAGCATAAACTGTAAAGTCAATCGCAGCTTCCTTTACTTCTTCTTTAACAGCTTCTGCTTGTTCACTATCAAATGTTGCTACACGTTTAGCACCAATGTAACGAGAACCCCAATAATAAGGATCATCTACATTTGAGTAACTAACACCTTTACCTGTTTGTGAATGAATCATTTTTCCGTCACCCATGTAAATAGATACATGCGAAACACCTTTACCACTAGTATTGAAGAATAGTAAATCTCCAACTTGAAGATCCTTCTTTGCTACCGCAGTACCTTGTTGATATTGTGAGCCTGATGTACGGTTTAATTCAATACCTAAATCTGCAAAGACTTTAGATGTATATCCTGAGCAATCGAGCCCTTTAGTAGTTGTACCTCCATAAAGATATGGAACACCTAAATATTTTGACGCTGTATCAGTAACATCAGATTCTGTAGCTGCTTCTGCTTTATCTATTTGAGTTGTTGTAAATAACATGAAAGATGCAAAAATCGGTAATAACCATTTCTTTTTCATATATTCGGTATACCCCTCTCAGAACTTTTTTGCCTATAAATAGACTATCATAAAAGATGCTATTTTAACTTTTCAATTGTGTAACGGTTTTTAAAGCACAAAAAAACACTGATATACCAACGTTTCGTGGTTTATCAGCGCTAAAATATGGGTATTAAATAATGGATATTCGGGATTTTTGTAACATTCCTGTAATATTCGCTACGCTTTGTCACAATAGATTACAAGATTTAGTGTAATTTCAATTTTTAACTGTTAAATATGAGCATTTACGATCCAATTTTCCTCTTAATGATGTAAGGGGTTCGCGTGGTATTTGATCACCTTTTGCGGGGATTTGCCTTTGCTTCGCAGGTATTCACCTTTGCTCCGCGAGTATTTACCTCTGCTTCGCGGGATTCGCCTCTGCTCCGCGCGGGTAATCGCCCCTGCTTCGCGGGTATTTACCTCTGCTCTGCGGGGATTCGACCCTTCTTCGCGAGTATTCACCTTTGCTCCGCGAGTATTTGCCTCTGCTTCGCGAGTATCCGCCCATCTTCGCTTCGCCGATATTCTCATGCTTCGCGCGGGTATTTGTCTCTGCTTCGCGGGTATTTGCCTATGCTCCGCGGGTATTCGACCCTTCTTCGCGAGTATTTACCTCTGCTTCGCGAGTATTTGCCTCTACTTCGCGAGTATTCGTCTATGCTCCGCGAGTATTTACCTCTGCTTCGCGAGCATTCACCTCTGCTTCGTGGGTATTTGCCTCTGCTCCGCGAGCATTCGCCTTTGCTTCGCGAGTATTTGCCTCTACTTCGCGAGTATTTGCCTTTGCTTCGCGAGTATTCGCCTCTGCTTCGCGGGTATTTGCCTCTGCTCCGCGGGGATTCGCCTCTGCTCCGCGGGGATTCGCCTCTGCTCCGCGAGTATTTACCTCTGCTCCGCGAGTATTCGCCTATGCTTCGCGCGGGTATCCCCTATCCCGCTTCGCATAGGCTATTGACTAGAAAATAACTGCACCCAATAGTAATATCCATTGCTATCAACTGCAATTGCTACCCCGGTATTTGTGTAATTTTCTCGTAAAATATTTTCACGATGTGCTGGTGAAGCCATCCATGCTTTGACGGCAGCTTCGGATGTTGGAATTTTTCTTCCTATATTCTCTCCTAAGCTCGTGTATGGATAATCGAATAATGTTGCCAAATCCCAGGGCATTCCGTAGTAAGGGGATTCATGCTCAAAATAATGTCGATTCACCATATCTTGTGCCTTAATAACGGCAATTTGCGTTAAAGCTGCATCATAGTTTAGGGGTTGTAGCTTTCTTTTTTGTCGTTCGACGTTGACTAAACGTATTACATCATTAGACATGGTTGGTGAATAATTTTTTGTTGGAATATAAGACTTGGATAAATAGTCGTAGGCTACCTCGAGATTTGTTATCTTCGCTGAAAAGTCGAGACTTCTTTCAACCAAAGAAGCAAATTGCGCACGTGTTACCAATCGATTTGGTGCAAATTGCTGTGCGTTGATCCCTTTAATAACACCAACATCTGCAAGTGATTCAATATAGTCTTTTGCCCAATGTCCCTCACTAACATCGCTAAACTTACTATGATTTTGAGAATCGACTTCAATTTGATACGCGAGAGTTAACATTTTGGCAATTTGTGCACGCTGTAAAGGTGCATCAGGGTTGAAGCAATCACCATTTTGTAATATCCCTAATTCCACTAAGGCACAAATTTCTTTATAGTACGAATGATTGGCTGATAAGTCTGTAAAATCAGGAGTGTACTCGGTATCTAGTTTTAGCTTCATGGAACGAGCAATTGCAGCTGCAGCCTCTGCCCTAGTAATCGGTTGTTCTGGTCTAAAGAAGCCATCCTGATAATTTGTCATATAATGCTTTTCTAGCATATGTTCTATTGCGCTTTTTGCCCAATGTGATTGTGAAACATCCTTTGCAATATTAGCTGCCAATACTTCTTCAGATGTGTTTGTCAGAGGCACAGCATATGATGTAGTCAGCAAAATAAGAGACATACCAACAACACTAGATACTTTTTTAAACATAGCTACCTCCTCCTTCATTCAAATTATGTATAGTACTCTAATGGAACAAATTTGCCACCACATGTTTTTCTAACGACCAAATTAGAGATCGTATCCATTTCAGTATCATGTTTGATTTCCCTCATGGCCCACGTGACGAGGGAATAAAAGCAATATCATCGTTCTAATTCGCAGTTTAAAGGTCTACCGATCCGACACCCGACTTTAGTTATGAGATACCCACATTCCATTATTACCTAATTTTACCTTTATTATTTTTAAAAAACCACTCTAAGATTGAAAATAACCTAAGAGTGAGTCTTCGCATTTATTCAACGCTAATAATATAGAAATCGTCTTCAGCTTTTTGCAAAGTGCGGTACAGGAATAAAACCATTTGACCGCGTCGAACATCTGTATAGGGTGAAAATGTTGTCGCACTAGTTCCTTGTGTAATCCCATAATCTAATAACGTTTGAATATTCTTATTAGTTTCATTATCATCTTTAGTAAAATCTGAAAAAGGCGCAGATAATGTTGTTGCCTGCTGTAAATTAAAGCCAAGTGTCAATATCTTTGCCATTTGACTTCGTTTAATAAAATGATCTGGATTATAATTTGTACCTTTTTGGATAATACCCTTTTCAGCAAGCGCGGCAATATGCCCGTAATATTTATGAGAAGTCGGTACATCATTGAAGCCAGGATTTACGACATTTTTTGTCTCCAATTTTAGAGCTTCAGCCAAAAAGTATGCCGCTTCCCCTCGTGTTAAATTTTGATAAGGACTAAACGTAGTCGATGTTGTCCCAAATACAATTCCCTGGCTATATAATTCACTAACTGCCTTGTATAGTTCTGCTTCGCTTCCGCTATTTTTTATATCTGTAAATGGCATTGCAGCTGCTTCTGCAGGCATGGCTGCAACACAGGGAACAACTACTGCCGCAGTTGCAAAAGCCCATGCTTTATGTACCTTCTTAGTCGACAAGTTAACGCTCCCTTTCCTTATTATAAAGAAAGAAAAGAGGGACTTGCCCTCTCTCCTTATTACAAACCTAATGTTCTTATATGATCCTGTAAAATACGGTAATTATATACTAAATCCTGTTGCTCAAGAGTAAGTGCGTCGTATAGTTTTTGTGCAGCCAGTACTTTCTTTTCAAACGTTTTAGCGTCTGGATCCAGCTCGCCAATCGCATTCACTACTTTTAACACTACTGCTACATCTTTTTCTGCTTTCTTTAAAGTATCGTAGTTAAGAACTTGTCCTTTTACTTTAGAATCTAATGCTTTATATGCAGCAGAAGCATTCGCTACATCTTGAATATATGTGCTAGAAGCCGGATTAAGACCAGCTATAATCTCAACAACTTTCTTTACTTCACTCATATTTTTCTCAGCTTCAAGCAAAATATTGTAATTAGATACTCGTTGCTTATCTGTAGTACTTAAGCTATCGTAATCTTTTCGTACAGATTCTATCATACCGAAATACAATTTGTCGCTTGGCTTTAAAGCTGCAATACTTTGATAAACTTTAATAACGTTATCTATTGATAGAAGCAGCTGATCGTTATAAACATATTTACGCTGAGTGGCAGTAAGATTATCATATGCTTTTAAAATCTTTTGATATTGGCTGTCCATATTTTTCGATGTCATAAGTTTATCAATCTCATTGACAACACTAATGACAGGCTTAATAATTTTTTCTTGCTCTTGCAATGTTTTATAGTTTTCAACCGCATATTGTTGATCTTTTGGTAATGCATTATATGCTGCACGTATCTCTTCTATACGTTTAATATATTGATTTGCCGGGACAGTCGGAAGCTCATCAATCATGCGCTGTACATTTCCTGCACCTAAGATGCTTGTTTCAGCAGCTTGTAATAAATTGTAGTTTGTGACATATTGCTGCATATCCTTACTTAGAGCATTGTATAATGCTCGAGCTTGTACTGTATCTGCATTGAACGTTTTACTTGACGGCTTTAGTTTGCCAATTAATTCAATCACTTTGGCAGTTGGCTCATAGCTTTGTAGAATAGCAATATTATTGACATATAGTTTTTGGTCTTTTGTCAGTTTATCGTACGCTTTTCGCGCTGAGTTTACTTGACTGACAAATTTACTTGTGCCCGGCTCTATACCATCGATTTGCACCATAGTATTTAAAATTGCTTTTACTTCTTTTTCACGATCTGTTAACACCTTCACATTAGAGACAAGCTTTTTCTGTCCTGATGTTAGCTTATCGTAAGCAACGCGAGCATTCATAAGCTTCGTTAAGTAATCTGGATCAGTAGGCACTGCCGCGTCTATCAATTCAATAACTATATGCGCAGATTTCAGCTCAGTCTCAGCTGTGACAAGCTTTTCATAGTTTGTGACAGCAGTTTGCTTTTCTGGTGGTAATGCATCGTAATTTTTGCGCGCAGAATCTAAATCATTTAAAAATGTTTTACTTGTCGGTTTCAATGTTTCAATCAAACCTATTAATGTAGCAACATCTTCAACTGCTGTTAGCTGATTGTAGTTTGTTACGCGTTTTTGTGAGGCAGAGTCTAATGCATTGTACGCCTTACGCGCTGCCAAAACCTTTTTTGTATAATCCTTATTTGCTGGATTTAAAGCTGCAATTGCATTAAAAACCTTCACAACATTGGCATTATTTTTCTCATAAGTTGTTAATGTCTTGGATTGTGTTACTAATTTTTTCGCATTTTTATCCATCTTTTTATATTCTGCAGACATCGCTGCTACTTTCGCTACAAACGTAGCATCTGGCTCATTAGCTAAAGCGATAACACGATCATCGAAATTTTTAGCTGTAGTAATATAGCCGTCCGCGATTTGAAGATCAGGATAATTCGTTACAAGTTTTTGCCCGTTAGGTGATAGTTTCTCATAATCAGCAAATAACGCCTTGACTGCTTCTGTATATGTTTTTTGCGATGGATTCAAAGCCATGATGCGTGCCACAATATCCATCGCCTCTACTTGATCCCCCAACGATTTATAGCTTTTCACATATTCGCGTTTTGCAGAATCTAACTTTTGGTAAGCAGTATTCGCAGCCTTCGCTTTTTTAGTATAATCTTTCACAGTTGGGTCAAGCTTTTCCACTAGCGCAATTACATTTAAAACTGCTTTATATGATTTTTCCGAGCTTGTTAGTTCTGACAAATTGTTGACGATTTTTTTGACTGTGGCAGGATCTATTTTCTTCCCGTCAGGTGATACTGGTGTATTGTAAGCTGCACGCGCTTGCTCTATTTGAGTAATTTTGTCCGAAGCATTGGCAATTCCAGCAATGAGTTTCTCAATTTCTTGCGCTGCCGCTATATTTGCTTCAGCTAAGTCTAAGTCAGCGCTATTTTTTACAAAATCTTTTTTGTCTAATGTTGATAAGGCATCTTTAATAGCCTTTACAGAAGTTCGATAATCTGCATTATTTGACGGTTTTAGTGCTGTAATTTGCTTGGAAATATCAGCGGCAGCTTTAAATAGCTTAAACGTTTCATAATTCGTAACTAAATTCTTTGAGCCAGCATCTAGTTTATTGTAGGCAGTTTCAATCGCTGTTACTGCACTAATAAAGTTTGTAGCAGATGCGAATTCCCCTGAGCTCTTGTTTGTCAGCTCTGTAATTTTCGCAATTACTTGATCAGCTGATGATAAGTTGGCTAATACTTCTGTATATTTTTTGTATGGTGTTACCGTTGCATTATTTGGATTATAGGCTGTAATAATTTTCTTTTGATCAGCTGTGAGCTTGTTTAGTTCAGTTGTTATTTCAGTAACAGCTTTGGCAATGTCAGTAGAAGTGGATGACTGGTTGTTTAGGATATCAATAAAAGAATCTAACTTTTTAATTGCCTGACCTACATCTTCTGCATCCTTGTACATTTTTAAAAGCTTCTCAATATCTGCACCGTTCTTTTTGAAATAATCATTACGCTCTTGTACTCCATAGCCGTATTGCGTTGATGTACCTCGAACTGCCGAAACAAGGTCCTTAGCATCCGCTGACGCAAGGGCTGCATTTACAGCACTCTCGAAAGTCTTTTGAACTTTTATATAGGCTTCAGTGTCTGAACCTAAAAAAGTATTGTACTCTTTATTAACTTCTGTAGCTTCATCAACAAATGTTTTACTTGTATAAGATAACTTACTTATTTTGGCTCCAATAGTCTTTAATTTAGCCAATAAATCTCGTTGAGCTACAACATACTCGTATTTCGCTTTAATAAAATTGATTTCATCGGGTTTGAAGTCTGTAGTACTTAAAACTGCTACATCCCCCTTTGCTATCACCATTTCATCATTAGTTGAAGTAACAGATAATTTGCCAAATTGTGCAATGGTTTGTGCTCTAGTGTCTACTGCCGCTACATTCACATTAGCTACTTGATCTGCCTGAGAAATTGTTTGAGGTTGTCCTTCTTGAGCATTGGCAATTGCTGTCGGAGTTAGTAATAGACTTGTTATTACACCAACCTGTAGTGGTTTCTTCAAAATGCCCACCCTTTCTTTTTTATAGGTAAATAGATATGTATCATTTATTTCTAATTTGCTACCTTTTGTATCGGTGCATTTTATCCTATTTCAAGCTAATCTATTAAAGAAGCTCATCCTCTTCACTAACAGCAAGATAATTTTTTTAGATTAAATAGTCTTTTTATAGGAAGTTATTGTTAGGATACTATATAATTGATTTATGTGCATTGATCTGGAAGAAATTTTGGCAAAAGATGACTAATTTCGAGTAAAAATGCTAAATAGACTTTAGCTGAACAAATTTACTACCTAATAAATAGGTGCAGCTGACGGCAATTTTCGTGTACAAACGAAGCGTAGAGGAATCAGCGCTCGTCTGCGGAAAGCGCTACTCTATATGTACTTACACCTTATATTTTCCAGGAAATATTTTGTTGAAACATTACTCAGATTGGTAATTAAAAGCTTTGTATAATTGTCTAAAATAACGATTAAATTTTCTCTTTTTCGAGGGAAATCAATGAAAAACTTAGCATTTCTACTATATTATTTTCCATTAATTAGGTGTATACTACAACTTTACTATTTAATTTACGAGAAAGGGAGCTATATATGTTTTATCAATATAAATTTTGGCACAGCTTAATGCATCCCGCTTATTTTACCCAAGCTGTTGAACAAGGAGAAATAAGAGGCTATAAAAAGCGATCCTTCGCAGTTTTTATACTCTTTTTGCTTCTATTCATCGTTCGTGAGTTTTGGGGCATGGGTACTGAGAGCTTAACAACATTATTTGCATCGAATCATCCAACTGAATACTATACAGCCCGTTTACTATCAATGGTTGGAGTTATTGCCTGGGGAGTCATCTATTATTGCTTCCATTATTATGGCGTTACATACTTGTTACATCTATTAACAGACATTCCTTACAAATGGATTCAGAAGGTACAACTTTATGTAATGGTATTTTTACTTATTGAAAAGACAATTTTATTTGCTGTATTTTATGCAGTTGGTTACACTACAAACTTCTCCTTCTTCTCACTTGCACCTATAGCTCAGCAAGTAATTGATAAGGATTATGTACTATTTGCTATCAATCAACTAACCGTAGCAACAGTATTAACAATTATTGTGCAATACACGTTCCTCTCAAAATGGGAGGAATGGTCAGATCGAAAGGCATTATTAGCAAAAATTATTGGGCTATATGTAGTAATGGCTATTTTTATCGGAATGATTAGTGTGTTACCACTACAAGAATGGATTACAAGGGGGTTAGGATGATGCGCTTTATCAAATCCAGACCTTGGACAAGTTTAAGTATTTTTGTGATAGCGTTATTAATTGGTGTAAATGCTTATTTTGTATTTAAGGATGATAGTAAAGTAGCAAGATCCTACTTTATCAATGAATTCCAAAGAGCTACACCTGGTGATCGTGTAGAGACGGTGGAAAAGGATACGATTGTTGCACCAACACAAACCTATACGATTTCAGCAGATGCGAAAAATCTTGCTGCAATAGATGTAACACGTGGGCAGGAAGTACATGCCAATGATTTACTAGCTACCTACAAAACAGAGGAAGTTGACGGTGAATTAGCAAAGCTTGAGGCTGAACGCATTGCTTACGAAACTGAATTAAGTGATTTAGAATCTGCTTTAGCGGACATAGAATCTGAATACGGTGAAGGCAATGACCCAAAAAGCTCTATTAATACCGACCAAATTAGTGAGAAGTTAAACGTCTCTGTTAAATTTGAATTAGGTCAGCAAGCTTCTCCATCAACTGCAGTGGCAATACTGAACCGTCACATTGCGGAGACCAATCGTCAAGTAGCATTAATAGATGCACAAATTGGCGAAATTAAAGCGCGCCAAGGTGTTATTTGCCCAGTAGATGGTGTCATCTCAAAAATCACTGAAGAAGCTGGTGCAGTAACATTTGAAATTTATTCATCTGAAAAGTCTATGTTAGCTTACTTATCCGAGGATGAATGGCAAAAGGTTGAAGATGGACAAACCGTTAGTTTTAAACTACCGCATAACGACAATGAGCTATCAGGTATTGTATTTCAAAAACAAATGATACCAACAAATAATGAATCCCTTTGGGCAAATGCACTAGCTAAGTCAGCAAAGCTACCAAAGCCTACAAGCTATGAGGTAATATTGCATCAGGATGACATACTAGAAAACATTCCATTTTCAACTGTCGGTAAGGCTTCTATTACCGTAAATCAGGCATCCAACGCACTTAAGGTGAAGTCCGCATGGGTGAAGGCTGGAAAGAATAATAAACATAGCGTTTATACGATTGATGAAAATGGCAAAATACGCCTTGAAGATATCGAGGTTGCCTTTACAACGGCAGATTCTACTATCTTTACAGGCTATATGGATGCTGGAACACCTATTATTGCAAATGAACAACGCAATATTTTAGCTCGCTCCTTCCGTTCAATACCTCTTAAAAAAATCGAATGGCGAGATTTTAAAGAGATTGGTTGGAAAGACTACGTGAAATATATTGTCTTTTAGTATATAAAAGCCTCCCCGAATGAACAATTGGGGAGGCTTTTGTGTTGTTAGCGGTTTTTTGATGCTTATCAGCAATTTAACTGGCTTTATCAGCGATTCTCCGATTTTTATCAGCGATTTATCTGGTCTTATCAGCGATTCTCCGATTTTTATCAGCGATTTACCTGGTCTTATCAGCGATTCTCCGATTTTTATCAGCGATTTATCTGGTCTTATCAGCGATTCTCCGATTTTTATCAGCGATTTACCTGGTTCTATCAGCGATGTTCTCTTTTCTACCGGTTTCTTAATTAAATGATGAATTTTCCATCTGTTCTTGTGTCGCTAGTTCATAGTTCATTGCTGTTATACCACTTACCTCATAGACCATGCCATGTACATATAGTTTCTCACCATTTTCTCCATTTAGACGGACAGAAAAAATAGAATTACCTTTTCCGACTTTTTTTACAGTTATACCATCTGCTGAAAGCTCGACATCAACTATTTTATAATCATGCATTGCACCTGTGTATTGCTCTATTTTGAAATCTTTCACATTAAAGCCAATTTCACTTTTTGGAATGAACGTGCTGTTTTTTTCAACCGCTGATGTTGTATACAATTCATAGCCATCAGATTCTGCACGGATGCCTACACGTACCGAATGTCCTTTATTATCAGAGAAAGTCGCAATATAGTCACCTGCTTGCGATAACGAAAGCACGTAGTTACCGCCCTTAGGAATCGATTGTTCCTCCCAGCCATCAAATTTATATGGCTTATAGCTGAAAACTTTATCACTAACAGCATGTCCAGCAGCTGTAGTTAGCTGAATATTTTTCGGATCAAAGCCTAAATCTTGCTCTAAGAACAGTGCTGATCCCGGGGTAACTTCATCTGTTGGCTGACAGTTAATTTGTAATTTTCCATCTACTTTTGTTACATCAATTTTATATTTTTGCATGTCGACTATTTCATAATTTTCATCATTATCAATATTGTAGCCAATCAGCATGAAATTGCCAGACCCCTCTCGTAACGCCTCAATCTTCACATCGTTATTTGTTCGAAGAATGCGGAAAAATTCATGCTCTCCATCTGGCGCTAGATTATCGTTAGAATAAGCATCAATATTAGTTGAATTAAACTCCTGTGCAGTAAATGTTTGGACCACTCGTTTAGCCTGCATAGCTTCAAGACGATGAATAAATAACGCAAGCTGCGAACGATTGACAGTCTCTTTTAAACCAAAAGTAGTTGGTGAAATCCCCTTCGTTATATTATTCTCAAACAATGGAGCGACTGCGTAATAAGCATCTGAATATTTTACAATATCCTTAAATGGTAATGTCTGACCAACTTCAGTAGTTTCTAAATGGTATGCCGTTGTTAGCATTCGCGCTAATTGTTCACGTGTAATCGCTTGATTGACACCGAAGCTCCCATCCGCAAACCCTGAGATAATCCCTTCACTTTCCAAGGCTGCGATTGCCCCATAATATTCATCGCTCGGCTTTACATCAGTAAATTGTGGATCCATTACATTTTTAGTATCCAACCCTAAAAGACCTGCCAAAATCTTCGATGCCTGTCCACGCGTCACTTCAGCGAATGGCTTAAATGTGCCATCTGTATAACCTTTAATAATTCCGCGCTCTGCTAAATCCTTTACCGCAACACCGTATTCCTTCGTGTAATCAACATCGGAAAATTTATCTGTTGCTTGTGCAGTTGGTACTACTACAATCGCACTTGTCGCTAAAGCAGCAACTAATGCCCCCTGAAATAAAGTATGCTTCTTCATCACCGGCTCAGCCCCTTAACATATTTTGTCTATCATACTATTATAATACGTATAAGGGAATCCAAATATTTCATAATCTACTATTATAAAAAATCTCGTTTTTCTAGTTTTTATAGCGAAAGTTGGGTGAGACACTCTATGAAGTCTCATCTAATGACTACCAAGTTCGTCGGTTCGAGATGCTATCTGTTATTTTGCGGATTCAGTTCTTCGTTTCGACTTTTCTTTTCGTCGTTCTCTCTTCTTTCCATCGCTAGTTTTTCTTTCCGTCACTCTCGCTTCTCTATTCATCGCCATAATTTTCCCCATAAAAAAACAGTGGAGAGTTCGATTAACTCGAACCTCCACTGTATATAAAATATTTCTTAGTTGTTTTTGAAGTCTTGTTTAGCTGTAATTTTTACAAGCTCTGCACTTTGACCACCAATGTTTACACGAGCATTGAATACGTCTCCAGCTTTACCTGTAGCAGATGCTGCAGCTGTACCGTTTTGGCTGAATACTACTTCACCAGAAACTTTAGATAAAGTTAATGTTGTAGCAGCAGTTAATTTGCCATCAAATGTAGCTTTACCTTTATCTGCACCTGTTTCAGCAACAGTTGCCATTACGCCGTATTGGTCAGTAACAACTACGTCAGCTAATTGGAAGAATGCATCTAAGTCGAAGTTAGCAGCTACATTGTAAGAAGAAGTTGTTACGAAGTTAACAGCTTCACCATCAATGTATTGTTGAGCTTTATTGTTTTCTACTACAGCAACTTTTTCTACTTTAGGAGCAACGTTAGAGAATGTTACTTCTTTCACGATTTCTTCACCAGTAGCATTGATTGTGATTGTTACTTTTGCAGTTGTAGTTTTCGCATCTTTATCGAATTCTACTTTAGCCGCATCATCAGTAGTAATTTTACCATCTTCAACGCCTGTAAGAACTGCAGATTTTACTGTGTAGTCAGAACCAGCTTTAAGTGTAACTTCTCCACCATTAGCAGTTACTGCTTTCACTACGATGTCTTTTCCATATTCAGTTGGGATTGCAAAAGATCCTGCAGTACCAGTTACATAGATAGGTTTGATATCTTCTACTTTATAAGAAGTGAACGAGCTATCTTTTACAACTGAGAATTGTTTAGAGTAAGAGCTTGCTTCAACTGCAGTATCATCCGCAACTTTTACAAGTTTGAATGTTACATTAGCAGTTGTTTTAGTAGCGCCTGCTTTGTATGTTACTGTGATTTTGTTGTTAGCAGCATCTTTAATTTCACCTGCTACAGTGAATGGTGCATCCGCATCTGTGAATGCTTTGATTGTGTAACCTGCTGTTGCAAGTTTTGCAAGAAGCTCGTCAGTTGAAATAACTTGACCGAATTGGTCTTCAACTACGATATCTTTTGCAGCAATTTCTACTTTTTCATCAGCAAGTTCACGGATAGCTGTGCTTACTTTGCTATTTAAGCCAGTGATTACTTTTGGTTCAGTAGCTGATTTAGGGATAACTGTTTGAGTTGCAACTTTACCAGTTGAAGATGTCACAACAACAGTTACTGGTGCGTTTTCTACTACGTTAGCACCTGCTACTTTTGTATAAAGCTCACCGTCTTTTTCTACTAAAGTACCACCAGTAATAGTGATACCTTTAGAACCGCCTAATACAGCAGTATCTTTAATTGCATTACCTTGTTTGTCTAAAACAGATAATGGGAATAGGATGTCTGCTCCAGCAGTAGCAACTTTTGTTGGTGCGCCTAATGTTACTGAATCAGCACGTAAACCTTCAGCAACTTTCACTGTTGCTTGACCGTTTTTACCAGTTGCTTTAGCGATAACGATTACGTTTGTATCACCAGTTGCTACAATGTTAGTAACAGGAAGTACAACTACATCTTTACCTTCGATTGTTTGTTTTTCAAATGCACCAAATGTTGCAACAGCTTGGTTTGTATTCGTTACAAGAACCTCACCATTTAGACGGTTTAAGTCAGTAACTTCTTTACCGTATTGGTCTTTTACAGTAACAGGAAGATAGAATTTATCTTTTGCTAAAGTAGTATCTTCAGTTAAAGTTTTGCCATCTTTATTGTAAAGAGCTCCAATTGTTACATCAGATGCTACAGTTTTAGCAGAAACTGTTACAGTTTGTGTTGTTGTAGTTGCAGTTGAACCGTGGATCACTGTAAGTACTACTTTGTCGCCTTCTTTAAGACCAGCAGCTTTAGTAATAGTGATTGAGCCGTCTGCATTTGCAACTGCAGAATCAGCGCCTGCTGCAGAAAGTGTTAAAGATGAAGCATTTAATTTTGTAATATCTTCACCATATTGGTTTTTAATTTGGTAACCGATTGTAGCTGTATTATCACCAGTTGATGGAGCTACTTCACCAAGAATATCAATAGTAGAAACTTTTTCGTCTTCTGTTTTCACAGAACCAGTTAGTGCTTCATCTGAAAGGCCAGTTACGTTTACAGTGAATTCACCTTTTGTAATTTTGCTTGTTAATTCAATTGTTGCAACTGTTTTATCTTCGTTCCAAGTAATAGAAGAGAAGTTAGATTTGAAGCCATCTTTTTTAAGCTCAAATTTAGCTTTTTCAGTTTCAACTGGTTTATTGAATGTTACAGCTAAAGTTTTTGCATTTACTGCATCAACAGATTTTACTTTTACCGCAGTTACATATGTAACTTCAGCAGAATAAGTTTTGCCATCGATCTCGAACTCTACTTTAGTTTCTTTGTTTTCTGGAAGTGGAGTTGGTAATGTTACCTTATGTGTTTTGTCATCAGAAAGTGTTACTTCTAATGTTGTTGCATCTACAACTTTAACTTCTTTAACAGTTAAAGTTGCTTCTTCACCAAAGCTATCAATTGAACGGCTTAAGAATGATGCAAATTGACCGCGTGTTAATGAGTTTTTAGGATTGAACTGTTGGATATTTTCAACGTTTGTAATACCAGCATATTCTAATGCGATGATTGCTTCACGATTTTCTGTAGCTGTAGCTTTGTCTAAATCAGTGATAACAGATTCGAAGTCTTCATCCGCTTTGTACTCAGCTACTAAATCTACGTTATAAACAGTTTTGATAGCACGTACTAAAACAACAGCCATTTGCTCACGGTTCATGTTATTAGCTTGCATTAATTGGTTGTTTGCGCCTTTGAATACGCCAGTATCTTTAACAAGTGCTGCATATTGTAATAACTCTTTGTCAGATGTTGTTGTTGGTAAATCAGAGAAACGAGCTTCTGTTGCATAGTCTGCAGGAATTTCGTAATTTTCTGACACTAACCATTTTCCTAAGAACTTTGTTACATTACCGCGTGTAACAACAGCATTCGGCTTGAATGTACCATCTGGGTATCCAGATACGATTTTAGCGTCTGCTAATGCTAAAATAGCGTCCTCGTGATCATTGCCTTTAATATCAGAAAAGCTTGCTGCGCTTGCTGCTGGTACGATTGCTGATGCTACTAGGGCTGCTGAAGCTGCGCCTACAACCCATTTACTATATTTTTGTTTCATATGAAATTACCTCCTAGATAAATTAGCCAATATTCGTGACTACGACTTCATTATAAGATTACGAGATAATAAATTTCAAAATGAAATACCTGGAATGAAAAATGTGGTAACACCTTAGTTTTAAAGGTTTTATACCCATATTTTGTACAAATATTGTTATGGCTACCATCCCGAAAATTAACAGACAAACCTTACTGCCACAAGGAAAATATACCATCTTACCCATGTCATTTTTACCATCCAAATTTCTACAATTTTCGACTTTTAAACAATAATTGATTAAAAACCATTAGTGAACAATTCGTGAACTCATGTCACAATTAGGTAGGTAATTTATTCTTGTATTCCCTATATTCTATTAGAATTTTCCATAAGTTTTATACATTATTAGTTTTTTGGTATATTCCATAAGCCATTTTTCGTTCAGAAATTGACTTGTGAATTGGCACTTTTTTATCAGCAATTACAGTAATTCTATCAATATTTGGTATTTTATCAATGGTTTTCTTGTGGGTATCAACGATTCTGTTTTTTTATCAGCGATCTTCTTGGGGGTATCAGCGACTCTTGACTCTTTATCAGCGATTTTCTTTGGGGTATCAGCGATTCTTGGCTTTTTATCAGCGATTTTCTTGAGCTTATCAGCGATTCTTGGCTTTTTATCAGCGATCTTCTTGAGCTTATCAGCGATTCTAAGCTTTTTATCAGCGATCTTCTTGAGCTTATCAGCGATTCTAAGCTTTTTATCA
>NZ_JBLLLQ010000005.1:223002-240402 GCF_047737915.1 Lysinibacillus sp. NPDC056185 | reverse complement strand
GTCTTTTTATCAGCGATCTTCTTGAGCTTATCAGCGATTCTAAGCTTTTTATCAGCGATCTTCTTGAGCTTATCAGCGATTCTAAGCTTTTTATCAGCGATCTTCTTGAGCTTATCAGCGATTCTAAGCTTTTTATCAGCGATCTTCTTGAGCTTATCAGCGATTCTAAGCTTTTTATCAGCGATCTTCTCGTAGGTATCAGCGATTCTTGGTTACGGGCTTTTGGAACGGGGCGTGCTGGACATTTATGGCATGGGGTTTTTATGGAATATTAATTTGTCTTGAAAATGGGTCTTATAAAAATGGTTGGAACAGATACCTCGTTTCGTATGCCATATTCGTGAATCTATTGAGACTGCGAAATGGTAGATGCTATTTGTGCTACTTCTATCCCTAGTAGCGCATCCCTTTTTGCTACCGGTGAAATAAAAAAAGCAGTGATTTCTATAATTAAAGAAATCACTGCTTTTCCTATGCGGTACGTCTTTTTATTCTCCCAATTACCCACTGACTAAATGGAAGCATGGAAATCAACTTTGTCACCGTAATACAAACGATTAGCGCCCACAGCATTAGCAATGGCACTCGGACAAATGTACTATTAAAATGGTCCACAAACCATCCTGTTGATATCCGCAGAACCTCCCAATGAATGAGATAGATCATAAACGCATATCGACTTAGCAATTGAACCGTTTTCGTATAAGGTAGCGACTGCCCCCAGGCAATTACCAACAAGGCGATACTTATAACAAGCGGTATTAAATCAAGTCGTCTCGAATGCGTCTCTGTATAACCGAGCTGCAGACGGATATATAAAAAGATAGCAGATAACACAAGCAACACAATCGTCGCGTAACGATACTTTTTCGCAAGCGCAGCAATCTGCGTATAATACACACCCATCACATAAGCTATCGCAAAATAACCAAGCCAACCCGTAAATAGTAAACGCAACGTGAGTTCATTCTCTTCAAAAAATGGATATGGCAAGGCAATCAATGAATGATGGATTAACATAATCAGTACACATAACGGTAAAAACCAAGTCATAGACCATTTAAAACGCTTCATCAACGCAAAGACTACATATAACTGCATCATAACCACAACAAACCAGCCTACAAACCCGCCGTAAACAATATTACTGACAAACTTATCCCATACTAAGCCATTGTGATAAATTAACTCTACAATTACCGAATCAAGCATTGCCCATATTAAATAAGGTAGAAAAATATATTGAATTCTATTCGGCCAAAAGTTATTCGGTATTTTATCCTGATAACGATTCGCTAAAATTAAAATAGACAATAAAATAAACGTTGGCGTCGCATAACACAGCGCAATCCGTAAAAACAGATAAAACGACTGCTCTGGCTCTACACCTACCTCCATAATAATCCATGAAGAAGTGTGTAATAGTAAAATAGACAAACACGCCACCACACGCAGTAAATCCCACTCTTTAATCACTAAACATTCTCCTAAAACTATTATATCTCATTTAAGTCTGTCATAGTTTGTCGATGAATGCAATGGTGATACTTGTAATCTATGGCTATAATGAGGAGGTTATATTAATGAGAGATAGATAAGCAAAATAGATATATTTAATAGAAGAGAAGTAAAATCGATGGAGGAAGTATTAAGCGAATTAAAGCAAATTAATCATCGTCTTGATTCAATTAATAGTCGAATTGAATCGGTTGAGAATCGTCTTGAAGTAGTAGAATTTGAGTAGCAGCAAATCAAACAAGTTGTTTTAGATACAAACGAAAAAGTAAACAGACTAGTAGCTATTCACGAAAGCCAGCACCGCGCATTATTGAATTATTATCTGCCCGCTCGATCGCATGAGGCTGAGTTGAAAAGAGGAAGCGAACTACAAGGTGTTGTCTGAAAAAGTTCCTACATAAGGAAAAATCCTCTTCGCTTACCACGGAGAAGGCACAGCCATATCGGTGTACCGCTTCAATTCGTTAGCTTTATGAGTAGAATTTAAACAAACGCCACTTCAAATTAAACTTTGAAGTGGCGTTTTGAGTACTCTTCTATATTAATAAAGAAGAAAGTAATATTAAGAGTTTAAGTCACTGTATTAACTGAACTTTCCATCACCAAATCTTCTCCACCCATTCAGGATGGTCTATAAATGGATTTCGATTGCCTTGGATTTCGTAAATTCTTTCATTTCTTTGTTTTTCATATTCATCTACAGGATCTTGCTTGTGCCATTGTAAAAGAACAGAGAGCTTACCGTGATAAGGGGCTGTTCCATTATTGACTTTGTCATTTAATTCAAGATCAACCTTATCTCCAGGCTCATAACGAGTTGCCATATATAATAGTATACGTGCTACATCACCTTTTACGCGATTAGGTGGTTCGAATGAATCTGAATCTTTAAAGCAGCCATTACAACCAGCGACTGGACTGCCCCCATTGTCAAAGTCTAAATTTCCTCTTGAGCTATTCACTTGTACATCGGTTGCGCGTAAATGATGAATATCTGTTCCGGGGCCTTTGCTTGTCCCAAAGTTACCGTGTGATTTTGCCCACGTATGCTCTCGGTTCCAGTTTCCTACATTGCCGCCATTGTTTGTTTTCGGACTAGATTTCCCAGAGTAAAATAAAACGACATTATTCGAATTATTAGGGTCTTCATCCGTATACTTTAATGCATCCCAAACATCATCATAAGAAAGTACCTTTTGTTCAGAAATGATATCATGAAGAGCTTTTTTTAGTGCATGACCTTCCTTGTTATAGGCTCCTGCATAATAATCATTAGCAGTCACTGTAACGCTGAAGCTTGTAGTGACACTTTTCTTTCCATCAGATGCTGTAACGCCAACAATATGACTACCCTCATCTAAATTGAGTGTTAATAATTTTCCACTTATAGTGCCTTTTGTAGCCGTGAATGAAAGTTCATCACCATCTGGATCGGCAAAATGATCTGTTAAATCAATTTTAATTTCCTCTCCAACAGCTATAGTTTTGTTTGAAATTGGATTTTTAATGATTGGTTGATTGTTTTCAGATGGTAAAGAAGGATCCACAATGGGATCCCCTTTCGAATTTGTAAATTTAATTTGCTCAGGAGCTGCACCCTTTTTATATTGTATCGACTGAATATCAATATTTTCAGCGCCTCTTATTTCACTGACATTTGGACCTTCAATTGTGATTGTTTTCACAGCAGTGCCTTTTAGATCGATAATCATCCCTGCTTTAACTGGACTAAAGGTAACATCAGTCGTCTTAAAGCCTTCTCCATGTAGCTCCACATAGGCACCTTTAAGGAATACACCTTTTGGAATAACAGATTGTGCATCTAAATGAACTGCTATACTAGGTTTATTTATTGTCAATTTATTTGTTTTGAAGTTCTTATAATCATATACTATTTCAGGCTGAATCGGTTCAACAGTTGAACCTTTTTTTACATCGATTTGAACCATTACAGGATCATGGTCACTTGCACGGCCAGCCATGTCTGTAAAATCAGCGTTAATATGAAGAATATCGACATTGGTTTTGTCTTTTAGATTGTTTGACACTAAAATATGATCTAATACTTGTGAGTTCCCCTGAAATACATATGTGTAACGATCAGAAGCATCTACTTTATTAATCATATTTGTCATCAATTGACCTTCATGGATTTTAAGCGCATCTGCAAATTGGTAATCATTAAAATCACCTAAAGAAACAATATTTGCATCTGGATTTTTTGATTTAATGTCCCCAACAAAATTATAAACAATGTTGGCGATTTTTTTACGTTGCACTTCACTTCCATACTTTGGCGGCTGAATCGCACCAAATAAAGGAGTATCTCCTGTTTTTGAATTCCAATGATTTGCGATAACAATTACATCTTCACCTTGGAATTCAAATTGTGCTGCTAAAGGTTTGCGGCTACTATTAAAAGCTTCATTTGCCGGATCAATTCGACCAGGGTTCAATGTTAATTTCCCATCTTTATAACCAACAGCTGTTGTGGCATCTCCTGATGGGATACCTTCCATCAGCTTAACTCGCTTTGGATTATAAAGGAAGCCAACTCGAATATTAGCGTCCGGTGCTCCACCGTCTTGATTGTTGATTGGATCGATATTAACATACTGATACTCGACACCACCTACACCTTTAATAGCATCAATTAATCTTTGATAACTTTGATCCGCTTTGGAATCACCTGGAGATGGCCCGTTATTATCCTGCACCTCTGTTACGCCGACAATATCAGGGCTGCCCATATCAATACCAATTGCTCTTGCTAGTTTTCTCGCTTTATCATCAGTTGTAGAAGTTTTGTTATTAGAGAAGTTTTCTAAATTATATGAGGCAATTGTTAACTTATCTTCTGCCTTTTCTATTTTTGTCGTCTTTGGAGATGTATCTCCCTTTTCATAAGCTGCCTTCATCTCATCTAAAGAAGTATAGATTTTAAAGTTTTGATAAGAATAGCCTACGATTCCCGTAATTGGCCCTTTAAATTTATCACCTGTTGCCACTTCAAGATCGCGTGCAGCTCCATTCGGTTCTAATCGGAATTGAATTCTGTTTGGATTTGCATTTTCTTTCTCATACAATACCCCACCGTGAATTGTGTTCGTTGGTTCATCCTCTAGTACTGTTACTAAATCTCCATGATCCTGTGGTCCTACAGCTTTCACATTTCCAACTTCTACTCTCATTCCTTCGAGACTTTCCCAAAAATCAATTGCGTCGATTGTTGGATTAAAAATTTCAAGCTGATCACTGTCGATCTCACTAAATGACATTTTTAACTTATCTATTTCAATTGCTTTTGGTAAAGCTACACTGCTTTTAATGACTTCTACTTTTCCGTCTTGATCGTCACGCACATTAATTTGTGTTGTTTTTAAATCCGTTTGCTGCCTATCATCATAGCCATCGTAAGCATATTCGCTTACTTTTCCTTTAACAGATACTAAATCTCCTACCTTTATTGGCCATTGTTTCTTTCCACTATACAGAAAAATTCCTTCAGAAGTATTCGGATCATGATCAGCCAGTTCATCTGGCGTTTGAATCGTATAATACCAATTATTATTTAACGAAAATGAATACGTGACGATTCCTTCAATTCCTTCAACTGTCTGACCATCAAATGGAGAAGTATGCCCTGCACCTTGAATATCATGAATTTGTAATTGATCTGTAATGCTATAATCAAATGTAGTTATATTGCTAAATGTGCCATCTTTAGCTTTAACTATTGTTTTTAAAGTAGTATTTTTGCTAATCTCAATTGATGTCTCATATTTAAGACTTTTATCAGTTGGCTCCGTGCCATCTAATGTATAATAAATTTCTGCATCGGCTGTCGGTGTTGTTAAAGTTACTGTTGTTTTTCCAACAAACGTGCCACTTCCAGGAGATGCGCTAGCAGGCTTCAATGCCGAACTGTCCACTACGATATCTGCTTTTGATCGAGGAATGACTTGATAGTCGTTATCAAACTGTTGAACAATACCAGTGATAGATTCATAGTTTGTACCGACAGTTAAATCTAGCGAATTTGTTTCATCTCGTACAAGGAAATTTGTTCCGTCATTAGCAGTAAAGTTTGCCCACCCTACTCCTTGTTGAACGTCTGTAAGCGTAACATTCTTCACTGTTACTAACTGTGATTCGCTATCTTCATTTACTTGAGCACCTGTTACAACCTTTGGAGAAGGTACACCGGCATTTTCAACCCTTTCAACGATTGTAGCACCATCTAATTGTAATAGCCCACGATAGTCAGCTAATTTACCTTTTAAAGTAACTTCATCACCAATAGACATAGCTAAACTAGTAGGTCTTACGGCAATACCACCTGTTTCGTCTTGGACGGAGAACGTATTTTTCAAGCCCGCCGCAACTCTACCTTTGATGGTAACTGTTTCGCCTACGCCTTTAGCTCTTGCCTCTCCAATTGACAGGACGGCAGGAGTCCCCGGATCGATTGGTCCTGGATTTTCTGGATCAACAGGTTCACCTGAATTTGTATCCATAACGTGCTGGCCTAAATTAGAAAAATCATCTACCGGATATGAAGTCCATTCTAAAGCTGCATTAAATGGATCATCAATAATTGTATCACCCGACAATACTGAACTCTTTCTTACTAAAGTTACATCTTTACCAAAATCCGCTGAAGAACCAACTTGCCCAATAGAATCGACTATTTCACCAGATTTCTTTAATACAATTGGATCATTTCCATTGAAATTAATAACAGCTGAGTTTTCTAGATTTCCTTTTGCTTTAATGTTAGGCGCTGCATCTTTATGATATAAAACATAGGTAGCCCCACTTTCTAGAATACCTGTCAGATTCACTTTATTTTTCGCGGTAACTTCCCCGTTCGTATGAAGTTCTAGCGTATAATTACTTAAATCAACCGCGGCGCCTGTACCATTATAAATTTCAACCGCTTTATTGAAGGAACTTCCTTCTATATACTCTGAAATAATTAAATCCTTTGCTAATGTTTCAGCTTGTACAGTGAGAGGTGCTACTGGTGCGGCAACACTCGCGACTAAGGTTGTTGCTAAAAAGGCGTTTATCGGCTTCTTCCAATTCTTCTTTGGCATCTAGTCAATTCTCCTTTCAAATTTAGGAAAGTTAGTTTTTAAAATGCAAAGCCTTCCCTCTATTAAGAGAAGACTTTGCAAAAGAATTATTGAATTGTTTCTCCATTAACTGTGATTCCATTAAAATTAATTTTTTTAGCATCTGTTTTTGAAAGATCCAGATTCCCTTCTACTTGTATGTTTGAAAAAGATAATTCATCCTTTAAAGCACCTGTTATAATTAAATTTCCTTTCACTACCGCATTTTCTAATAAAGAAATATTGTTAACATCTACTGTTACATTTCCTTCATACACTTTTGGTTTGTCTGCTGTACCAGAGAATTCTGACTCTGGGATATTTTTATCAGGTACTAGACTATTAGCAACGTCTACAATTCTTCCTTCAATTTTTGGATTGACTTTGCCTAGGGACTTAAGTTGTTCAGCAAGGTTTTCCCAGTCAGATAAGCCTAAGTCTGTCACTCGCCCTTCCTCATATGCCTTTTTAAAGACATCAAAGCCATCTCCACCTTTTGCAGTGAATGCATTTGTTGCAACTGTATAAGTCTCGTTATCTTGAATTTCTTTGTAATTTCCTTGTGCATCCTTATATGAAATTTTTACGATACGTTGACCTGCTGCTTTAGAAGAATCAAACTCTACCTTTGCACCTGAAACATGTAGGAAACCACCATTTTCAGCTGGGTATTGCCCAACGCTTATTTCAAATGCTTGTTTCAATTCTTTTCCTGTCAAAGACATTGTCGCTAATGTATTACCGAAAGGAAGTACAGTTATTACTTCACCAACTGTAATAGGTCCTTGATCAATTCCAGCACGGATACCTCCACCGTTTTGAAGAGCCATAATGACATTTGCATTATACTTTTTCGCTTTCGCAAGCATGCCATCTGTAATAACATTACCTAAAGGTGTTTCGTTTCTACGTACACTTGGCTTTGTGTTATCTCCACCAGTACGTGGATTCTCTAACGCTACTAAAGCTTCTGCACCAATTTCCTTCTTTGAAACTTCTTCTACTTTTTGCTTAAAAGGCTTTAACATTTCTACTGCTTGTGCATCCTCAGCATAATCAGCTACTTTTAATAAAGCACCATTATGCTCAATGACAACACCTTTTTGGTCAAAAGTAACGCCCAAAGTACCTAAATAATCATTGTACTGATATGCTTGTACAATTACCGTTGGATCTTTTGCTTGTCCAGTCGAATTTTTATTTACAACGGTTGGTTTATCAAGCTGTGTATGACTATGCCCACCAACAATAATATCGATACCTTCTACAGATTTTGCTAGAATAAGATCATTATCATATACAGGGTTATCATCATAGCCAATATGCGTTAAGGCAATTATTTTATTGACACCTTTATCTTCAAAAGCTTTTACCGCTTTTTTCGCTTCCTCGATGTAGTTTTTGAATGCAACACTGCCTGGAGAGGAAATCTCTTTTGTTTCCGCAGTTGTTAAGCCGAAAATCCCCACTTTTTCACCATTTATTTCTTTAATAATCCCGTTATAGATCTTACCTTTTTGTGGCTCACTTGAGATAAGATCCGTAAATAGACCTTTAAACTTTGCATCCTTTGAAAAATCTACGTTAGCTGAAACGAATGGGAAATGTGCTCCCTTAATAAAATCAACTAAGGCTTGATGTCCTTCAGGTGTCGAACCTAAATCAAATTCATGGTTACCGAATGTCATCACGTCATAACGCATTAAATTCATAAATGCTAAATCAGCCTGTCCCTTAAATTCATTAAAATATAAAGTTCCAGAGAAAACATCTCCTGCATCTAATAGTAATGCATCAGGTTTTTTGGCTCTAACCTCCTTAACTGCTGTCACCTTTCTAGCAATATTATTTAAATTCGCATGAGTGTCGTTTGAATGCATTAACGACAAAGTAAACTTATCTTTGCTATTCCCACCTTATACCATATATCTCTATCTAGGCTTTCGGTTTGGGCCTACACCGTACAGGCGACTTTCATCGCATACGGCGTGCCATCAATAGTAAAACTATTCGAAACATATTTCCCCACTACATATATATGTAAACATATTATTGTTAATACACTATTTTTATAGTATTTATATTATGTTAATGAATTGTAATAGTGGAAATATACACATTCTATAGAGAATTGATAATTTACATCAGATTAATAACATATAAACAAATTAACCCTACATAGAGATTACACATTCCATCTTATTTGCATAACGATAAAAGCAAAGGCAAAATATATATATCAAAAGAAATAGCCTCTCAACCAGTTACAGGTTGAGAGGCTAGTTTATACTTCTCTTAACTAAAAAAAGAGGCAATCTCATACATGATTGCCTCTGGAAAATACCATATTGAAAGAAACAAATTTTTGGGGAAATAAGTTTCTCCTAGAACTACTACTGACTGGGTTCCTTCGCTCCTACTAGTTTTACCCTTCTCATATGTTACCATACAAGTCCAATCGGCTAGCAATCCACACTACTATGAACCCGCTGCCATCTCTTCGGCTTCGTAGGTTTTCTATCGAACCTCTTCCGAAAAGACTTCAAACGTTCCATCGTCTTGTTCCCTCTTTTTAATGACCTTAGGCTCCCACTATACAGTATGCCCATCATCTGTTTAACAGTTCCCAAATTATGCAGATGATCTCCTCATTATTGCAAATGAAAGAATTATGCATGAACCCCTAGCAATTTACGCATACATAATCGACACATACAGCCTACATGGATTCGTCGTCCTAGCCATAGCCATTTTTTAAAGAACCCCGCCTCAATTCCTTGAGTACGACTTCACCTGACTTCACCCCTTTAAGCGGATAGACACTCGCACTGGATGCAGGAGGATTAGGCTCGTGAGCAAACGGAACTGTTCCCACGCATCAGAACTTCCCTGATGAATACAAAATCGATAGTTAGAAAAGACCCCGTAGAGTCAAACTAATTAAAGTTATATCTACGGGGCCATAATCTACTTATTTCACTAGCAAGCTAGTTTATAAAGTAACGTTTCGTTTAGTTTTATTTAGAAGTTACTGTCCACGCTTTAGTTGCTTCAACATATTTTACTTCATACGTGAAGTTACCAGCTTTTTCAGTAGCATTTGCTGGAGTTTTAACAGTAATTGTTCCTTCACCATCAGCTGTTGGAGCATCTGCAAATGTAATTGTTGTACTAGTAGCTGCAGTGTCTACTTTAGCAACAGTACCTGCTTTAGTGTCAACAGTAATTGTTTGACCATCTGCAATTGTTACGTTTGAAGAGAATGTAACTGTAACAATTTTACCAGCAGCATCTACTGTAGCTGTAGCTGTTGGAGCTTCTGCTTTTTTCATTTCTACTAATGCTTTGATAGCAGCTTCAATAGCTTTTGCTTTAGTGTCTTTTTCTGCAGTAGTACCCTCAGCTAAATTACCTGCATCAGTTACTGCTTTATAAGATGCCGCTGTGTAATCAGCTGCATTAAGAGCATCTGCTTTTGCTTTAGCTGCTTTTAATGCAGTATCTGCAGCGTCAGCTTTTGCTACTAATCCGTTGATTGCAGCTTCAATAGCTTTTGTTTTAGCTTCTTTATCTGCAGTAGTAGTTTCAGTTAATTTTAATGCATCAGTTAATGCTTTATAAGATTCTGCAGTGTAATCAGCTTCTTTATGAGTTGCTGCTTTTTCTTTAGCTTCTTTTAAAGCTGTTGCTGCAGCATCTGCTACAGTTGCTGTATCAACTGGAGCATCAGCACTTACTGCTTTAAGGTAGAAAGTAATGTCATCACCTTTTACTTCATAAGTAACTTCTAAACCAGTTTTCCCTCCAGCTAATGCTGCAGCTTTTAATGCTTTTACGAAGTTTTCTTCTGATACTGGTCGGTTATCTTCATCACGGTAAGCATATTTTTTACCTGTTTCACCAGCAAATTTAATTGCAGTTTTACCTTCAATTGTTAATGTTTTCTTAGAAGTATCAAATGAAACGATATTTCCTTTTTCTAAGTTAGATACATCAGTTGTTGCAGTGAATTTAGCAGTTGATTCTTTTGCAATAAAGTTGAAATCTTTTTTATCGTTAGTTGCTTTACCAGTTGCTACAACTTTAACTGAACCAGATTTACCATCAACAGAACTTACTTTTAACACTTCTGAACTTGTTAATTTAACAGTTTTGCTACGGTTTGGTGAAATTTTATCGTTATCAGAAACCGTTGTTGAACCAGCGTCTCCAAGGTAAAGTACACTAGAACCGGTGTTGTAAATTGTATAAGTTACATCACCAAGTGTCCCAATCGTAGTTACCTCTCCACTTTGGTTAACTAGTTCTACTTTAAATTCTGCCGCTACATTGCCTTTTAAATCTGCTGTAGCTTTAAATTTACCATTAGCATTCTTAACTTTTAATGAAGCACCTTCTAATTTTTCTGCTTCGAAGTAAGTAATTGGTGCAACAGCTTTCGGTTCACCTTCATCAAGGACACCTTGTTTGTTTACATACGCACTGTTAATATCAATCCAAACTACAGGAGTTCCATATGTGCTTTCTTTATCATTAGCAATGATGAACTTTGCTTCACCTTTAGAGTCAGTTGTAACAGTGATATGTTTTAAATCATTTTTATAAATACGGTTGTCATTATCATCTAACTCTACGAAGTAAGCATCCGTATTTGTGCTGATGATACGGTCAATATCTTCATTAAACGCAACGTTTACTACTTCATTTTTCGCAACTTCACCATTTTTATTTTTTACAACTACTTTGTATTCACGACCATTTTCGTAACCGATAGCTGCATTTTCGCCACCCTCACGAGTAACATCGATTTTGTAGTCTGATTGTATAGCTGAGAATTTAACTTTAGCACCACGTACTTGTAAATCTGAAGCATCATATTTGTAGTCAATTACTGTTGAACCGTTTACTACTGTGTTGTTTGCTTCAAATACCACCGGTGTTACTTCAGCAGTGTTTGTACCTGATACTGTAAATGTAGCTTCACCTTTAGAATCAGTTGTAACCTGTGCAGCAACTGGAGCTGTATCATTAGTTAATTGTTTAACAGCTACACCATTAACTGTTACATTTTGTAATTTATCAGGAGTAACATTAATGTTTTCTAGGAATGAAACATTTAAGTTTTTGTTTGACACAGCTTTACCTGTAACAGCGTCTTTATAAGTAACTTTGTAAGTTTTGTTAGCACCGTTGTTGATTGTAGCACCTTCAGTTACTTCAGTAATTGAAAGGATTGTATCAACACCCCAGAATACATAACCAGTTGAGAATTTTGAACGATCACCAGTTGCATATACAGTTACAGCATCAGTTGTTGCAGCATAACGAGTATAAGTGTGAGTTGCTACACCATTTTCGTCAGTAAGTGCTTCAACAGTAACTGGAGCTTTAATTCCATCAGCAGAACCTGGTACGAATAATGTTACTGGAATACCAGCTTTAGAAGCACCTTCAGCTACAGTTACTTGTGCTTTAAGTGTTACTTGTTGCCCAAGTTTACCTTGAAGTGATTGGTCTACGATATCAACTTTAGTTGGGATTACAGCTGTAACACCTTTGAATTTACCGATTTCATCGCCAGCAAGAGATACAGTGTACTCTTTGTCAGCTGTTTGTGATGCAGTAGTTAAAACAACAACTTTTTTGTTAGTTTGTTTTACAGCTGCGTTTTTAACTTCTAAATCTTTGATTTCGAAGTTAAGAGCTTGTACGTTTTCAACTTCTTTGTCAAATGTAATTTCAACAGTTGTGTTGTTGATAGCTTTTACAGCAGCTTTTGCAGGAGCTGTGAATTCAAGTTTCATTGTACGGTCTAAGAAAGAAGCGAATTGAGCACGAGTAATTGTGTCATTTGGTTTGAATGCTTTACCTGGTAGTGTAGCTGCTTTTGTTAGTTCAGCATACTCTAAAGCAGTGATCGCTTCACGTTGTTCAGTATTAAGACCGCCTAAGTCAGAGATTTCGCTCGTGAATTTAGCATCTTTGTACTCTTTAACTAGATCTACTTCTTGGATTTCTTTGATAGCACGAACTAAAACGATTGCCATTTGTTGACGTGCCATATTTTGTGAGTAGTTTAAGTTGCCGTTTACGCCATTAAATGCGCCTGCATCTTTAGCAAGTGCAGCATATTGCACTAATTCTTTATCAGCAGTTGTTACTGGTAGATCGTTGAAGCGTTGGTTTGAATTCCAGTCAGTTGGAATTTCATAACCTTCAGTTTCTAACCAGCGACCTAATAATTTAACCACTTGACCACGAGAAACAAATTGGTCTGGTTTGAATGTGCCATCTGGATATCCTTTGATGATACCAGCGTCTACAAGAGAGCTGATCGCATCTTTGTGCGAGTTAGTGTCTGTTACATCTGTAAAACTTGCTGCTGAAGCCACTGGTACGATAGCTGCTGCTACTAATGTAGCTGTAGCAGCTGTTGCTACGAATTTTTTGTATTTCTTTGGTTGGTTAGCCATTGAAAAATTTCCTCCTCTAAGTTCATAAAATATGTCTCTACTACAAATACATAGAATTGCAGTAAATAAACAACTACACATAAAAGTATAGTTGCATACCTAAAAGTTGTCAATCATATTTTGGGAAAGTTTCTAATTCATTTCCGGAAAAACATGGGCATGCAACTCTCTTTTACCATTGTTATCTATTTAAGCTGATTTTTCAAGTATTATTACACATCTTTTCCAACAATAATTTGGAACACGATCCTTAAATGTTCAACGTTTTTACAACAAATAACAATTATAGGTCCGACATCCAATTATATAGATATGAAAATTGGTAATTCTTTTTGGTTCTATGGAAAATGTAATGGCGTAAAAAAGAAGACGTTTCGGTGAATGTTCTGTGGGATCTTTGGATAATGCATCTATGTTTTAAGTGTAGAATTATATTTCTAGACACGAAAAAAGCTCAAGCATATAAATGCTTGAGCTTTTTTCGCTTGGGCTACCAACCGTTGTTTCCTTGCAGGGAATTCTATTTATTTCATAGAGGAAATTCCTATACAAATACAGTCTAACACTTTCAATTTAAAACGACAATACCAATTTTTAAAATTATTGACGTTTCTGCCTTGCCACTTCCAATAAAAATAATGGAAGTGCGATTTGACGCTTGATACGCTTCGGTTCTTTCATTAATCGATAAAACCATTCAAGACCAAATTTTTGGAAAACCTCTGGTGCACGTTTAACTGTACCCGCCAGCACATCGAATGATCCACCCACGCCTTGATAAATGGTTGGATGCAATTGATCGCGATTTGCATTAATCCAGTTTTCTTGCTTTGGACTGCCCATCGCTACAAAAAGTAAATCGGGTTGTGCTTCATTAATGCGGTCAAGTACCTTCTGTTCGTCCTTTTCATAGCCGTCCTGTGTGCCGACTATTTTAATAGAAGGGAATAATGATTCTAGCTTTGCTTTTGCCGCATCTGCAACACCCGGTTTCCCTCCATAAAGGAAAATAGGCTTGCCACGTTTTGCAGCTTCCTCGCAAAGCTTCATCATCATATCGACGCCTGTAACACGTTCACGAATTTGCCCTTTTTGAATTTTGGAAGCAAGAATAACACCAATGCCATCCGGAATTTGAAATTCCGCGTCGTTAAGCAGCTTCTTTAAAGCAGGGTCCTCTTTTGCCTTGATAATCTTTTCCGGATTGATGGCAACAACGAGCGCCTTTTGCTTTTTTTCAATACGCCCGAATGCCATTTCCATTAATTCATCGTAGCCTTCCGTATTGACATTGATGCCAAGTACTGTTTCTTTCATCGGTTTTTCGCATCTCCTAAAAGGTGGAACTGGAAGCCTGCTTCTTCCCATTTATCACGTTTTAAGCAGTTTTTCGTATCAAAGACGATTTTTGATTTCGCTGTAACTTCTGCAGTGTCTAATGCTTTGAATTCATTATGATCCGTTAGAACAACGATGATATCTGCATCTTTTGTAGCTTCTTCTAAGCTTTGTGTTTGTGTAGCATGTTTGTTTTCTTTAATGTGTGGATCGTATGAAATAACTTCTAATCCAAGATTTTGTAACTCGTCAATAACGATTGTAGATGGACTTTCGCGCATATCATCTACGTTACCTTTGAAGGCTAGTCCAAGAACAGCTACTTTGCCACCAGCAATTTTGTTTTGATTTAAGATTGCTTGTGTTTTTTGTGCTGTAAAGCTTGGCATACTATCATTTGTATTACGGGATAAGTGAATAATTTGTGCTGTCTCGCCACCTAGCTCAACTAGGAACCAAGGGTCAACCGCGATACAGTGACCACCTACACCAGGACCCGGGAAGTGAACATTTACACGTGGGTGATAGTTCGCAAATTTAATCGCTTCCCAAATGTTTACGTCTAACTTCTCTGCTAATTTTGCAAGCTCATTGGCAAAAGCAATGTTTACATCACGGTAAGTGTTTTCCATTACTTTTACTAACTCAGCTGTAGTTGCATCTGTAAGGTGGATTGTACCATTCACAAATGTTTGATAAAGCTCTTTTGTCATTTGTGCAGACTTGTCATCAATCCCACCAACGATACGGTCGTTGTTCACTAATTCTTCAAAAATACGACCAGGAATAACACGTTCTGGTGAATGTGCTACAAATAAATCGATACCAAATTCAAGATTTGCTTTGATTAATTCTGGTAGCATAATGTGCTCTACAGTTTTCGGTGGTACTGTCGATTCAAGAATGACAAGGTCACCTTTTTTCAAGAATGGCACAATCGAAGCCGTAGCTTGACGCACATATTCTAAATTCGCTGTATTATCAGGATTAATTGGCGATGGAACAGCAACGATGAATACGTCCGCTTCCTGTGGTGTCGTTGACGCCGTTAAAAATCCTTCATCTACTGCTTTGTTCAGGCGCTCCTGCAATCCATTTTCTTCAATATGCAGTTTTTTCTCTTGAATACTTTTTACTGCTGCCGGGTTTACGTCCACCCCATGTACTTTTATGCCGTGGTTGGCAAACATTACAGCCGTTGGTAAACCGATGTAGCCAAGTCCAACGACACAAATTGATTTAGTCATTCTCTATTCTTCCTTCCGTTTTCAAAAACGAGTAGTTATGTTATATGTTCTATAAATGCGTGATGCATTTTGTTCTGCATTATAGTATACATCTTTCCAATGAAAGTGTGAATTAATTTGTTATTTTGAAACTGTTTTCTGTGTCCAATTAGCAAAAGTTTTGTCTGTTTGTGGCGGAATTTCGGGTTTTGGTGGCGTTCTTTGCTTGGTTAGCGGCGCAATTTGATGTTTTAGCGACGTTCTTCCTTTGGTTAGCGGCGCAATTCGCTCTTTTAGCGGCGAACTCCAATTTAAGTCTGTCATTTGGCAAGAGTCTTGCCCGTTAGCGGCGCAATCTTGGGTTTTAGCGGCGTTCTTTGCTTGGTTAGCGGCGCAATTTTATGTTTTAGCGGCGTTCTTCCTTTGATTAGCGGCGCAACTCACTCTTTTAGCGGCGAACTCTATTTTAAGTCTGTCATTTGGCAAGAGTCTTGCCCGTTAGCGGCGGAATCTTGGGTTTTAGCGGCGTTCTTTGCTTGGTTAGCGGCGCAATTTTGATGTTTTAGCAGCGTTCTTCCTTTGATTAGCGGCGTAACTCACTCTTTTAGCGGCGAATTCCAATATAAGTTGGACAAATGGTACTTCCTAATTCGATCTGGCCCGGTACTTGATAAATTTAATTTTTGTAAAAGCCGTTTTGCTACATACTGACTCTCTATATTCAGAAACTCACGACATTCACTGTTCGATATTGTATCTCCTACTAGCATGTGATAATCCAGTAGTGCTCGTATATGTGCGTTTTTACATTGAAATTTACAACTTTGACAATACCAAGTCATGCGCAATTTCTCCATCCCAAACTCCCCACAGTTTTCACAATAAACACCCCGTCGCAAAGCAGAGGCATCAATTTGATAGTATTGGCAAAGTGGAAATGGCGTTCTGTGCTGTAAATGTGACAAAATAATGTTTTTGATTTCTGTCATTGTTGCTGTCTCTTTGTTTTTCTCTAAATGTTTATGCAGGAATATCGGTAACTCTTTTGCCATTAAAATTGGCAATCGTCCGTCTTCTCGATGAATATTTACATTATTAAATGGGAAAACAACAGCTCCATAAATGGGGATAGATACATTTTGGGTGTCTAAGAAATATTTCATACTTTGAATATACTGTTCAAGTTGAATTTCAGGATGCGTAAAAACGTGAACCTCTCCAGATTCCGATGTTCGAATGAGCTGGCGAGGGTCACTTTTAAAATGGACAGTTCCTCGAATATTTTTAATTTCTAATAGAATAATAGCGTTGGGGACAATGAGTAAAATATCAATTTGCATGGGAAGAACAGAGGGAAGTATTACATTGTGGAAAATGTAGCAATCATTGAGCAGTGCTATTTGCTGTAGTTCCTTCATAACATATTGCTCACCAAAATCACCAGCTTCTTTATTTTTAAGTTCCTGCTGAAAATTTTGATATTGTGGGTGCGTGGGCTGCATCCGAGTCACAAGAGCTTGGAGTCCTTTTGTCAATGGAGATGGTACGAAGGGTTTTACAATCAATCAACTCTCTCCTTTTCTATATTAAATTTAATAGGTTTATCAGCTAGTTTAGGATCCTTTCAGCGATTATAGCATGTCTATCAGCGGTTTTCACTTTTTATCAGCAATTGTTTCTTTTTTATCAGCGATGCTCTCCTCTTTATCAGCGATTGTCTCACTCTTA
>NZ_JBLLLQ010000005.1:183888-222903 GCF_047737915.1 Lysinibacillus sp. NPDC056185 | reverse complement strand
GTCAGCGATGTTCACCTTTTTATCAGCGATTGTCTCACTCTTATCAGCGATGTTCACCTTTTTATCAGCGATTGTTTCACTCTTATCAGCGATGTTCACCTTTTTATCAGCGATTGTTTCACTCTTATCAGCGATGTTTACCTTTTTATCAGCGATTGTTTCTCTCTTATCAGCGATGTTTACCTTTTTATCAGCGATTATCTCACTCTTATCAGCGATGTTCTCCTTTTTATCAGCGATTGTTTCTCTCTTATCGGCGATGTTTACTTTTTTATCAGCGATTATCTCACTCTTATCAGCGATGTTTACCTTTTTATCAGCGATTATCTCACTCTTATCAGCGATGTTCTCCTTTTTATCAGCGATTGTCTCACTCTTATCAGCGATGCTCTCTTCTTTATCAGCGGTTTTCATTTTCCTCTCAGAGATCTAACTCCAATTAAAAAAGGAATCTCCTTTAGTATCAGGGATTCCTCGTTGTTCCGCTTTCGAGTAGTTTTAGAATTGATTGTGCTTGTTGCATGTGCATTGCTAGTACATATTGGCTTGCTTGCATTAGGATTTGCGCTTTTACCATGTTCATCATTTCTTTTGCGATATCGGCATCGCGAATGCGGGATTCGGCATCTTGTAGGTTTTCTGCAGTGTTTACGGTCGCATTATAGGCGTGTTCTAGCCGATTTTGGTAGGCACCTAGTCTTGAGCGCTCGCTTGATACATGTTTTATAGCCTCGTCCATTGTGGTAATTGCTTTGTTGGCGTCATCTCGAGTTGCGATGGATGTCTTATCGTCCAAGCCAAGTGCTCCAGCACCCATATTGCCAATAAATAGCTCGATACTTTGGCCTGCGTTGGCACCTGCTTGAATTTTAATACCGTTTGTAGCATAATCCCCATCTAGTAATGTCTTGGTGTTAAACTCAGTGTCTTTCGAGATGCGTTGAATTTCTTTTTTCAATTCTTGAAATTCCTTATCGAGGTTCTCCCGATCACTATCTGTTAAAGTATCATTGCTCGCCTGGACTGCGAGCTCGCGCATGCGCTGAATCATATCATGTACTTCATTTAGTGCACCCTCCGCTGTTTGAACAAGTGAAATACCGTCCTGGATATTTTTCGCTGCCATGTTCAAGCCGCGAATTTGCGCACGCATTTTTTCGGAAATCGCAAGTCCCGCTGGATCATCCGCAGCACTATTGATGCGGTAGCCTGTAGAAATTCGAAGCATTGCCTTGCTCATTGCACCGTAATGTCTATTCATATTATTTAAAATGGACATCCCCGTTGCTGACCATTTGCCAAGCATCATTTCACCACCCCCTATTGTTATGTATATCGGTCTGTGTTAAATTCATTTAAACTTTTTTGGTAATGTATTCTAATTTAGTAGGTTCTATATAGTGATATCTTTTAGTTTATTTTCATATTTCAGACTTTAGACCCACTAATATATAAAAGCACCTGCTTTTCACATATGAAAAGTAGGTGCTTAATTGCAATACCGTGTATTCAATTTTCGAAACCTCCGAGTTGATGGTTCTTTTGTTGTAGTAGTTCAAAAAAGAGATCTTTATTATGATCTAGTAATGCCTGATCGATTAAATAATCAATGTTTTGCTGCTCCAATTCTGTAATGAGCTGATCTACTTCGCCAACAGTCACTGAAGATACAAGTGGTAACTGAGGCTTTGGAGTAGCGCTTTCAAGAATCGGTGCTAGATGCTCATGAACATTTGTAATTAATAATAATTGATATAATGGCAGTCGGATAAAACGATTCCCTTTCTGGAAAACAAATACCTCGGATATATTTTCAATTTGTTGTGTATTCAAGTTGATAATCATCTCTTTACCTTCGATGGGAATGAAATGGAAAATCTCATTCTCTTTTAAAATAGAGAAATATTGATAAGCAAACACGAGACGTAGTTTGTCTCCCGTGATTTTTGTGTAAAATGGCTTCATATATTGAACTTGCATCATCCTTATCCCTCCTTATTTATTCTGATTATTCAGATTTTAACACATATCGATTATCTTGTTAACTATCTTCTCCTTGATTTTTTTATTTCAAATCATTCAGCTTATCATGTACGCATTTTAATCGTATAATGGAAGGACAGTCTTTTTTCCTTCATATTTACACATGCTCACTAGCTATACATTTTGAAAGGAGTGAGGTTATGGCATTGTCTATTGCCCAATTAGCTAAGGAACACCAAGAATTTATCCTTACCAAATTACAGGAAGCTGAACAGGCGTTACATCCTTCCTCTACTGAAGACGAAGAGCTAGTGCGTCGTGCTGTTTTTTCAGTGCGGAATAGATCAGTTGTCTTTGAACGTTTTAATGGAGCGAGTTCTACATTATATGCAAGCGTACAGGATGTAAGACCTGCTACTGTAGAAATTGATTTTGCCAAAGAGGAGCTGCACTGTAACTGTCCCCAGCTGAAATGGTGTAGACATCAGGTTGGTGCATTGCTTGCTCTTTATCAATATTTTGATTCAGTACAAAATTGGTCAAGTGCTTGGCGCGCGCAAAAATCAGTGCAATTAAAATCATTAGCAGATGAACGAAGTCCAGAAAGCTGGAGATTGATGGTCGATGAAGTCATGAAACGTTTATTGCCACCTGGGCGAATTCTAGAAGGGTATGGCCTTTCTGCTATACGAACAGATGCATTGGAGCGACTTCAACGGCATATGCCTTTCGAACGTGAGTGGCAGCCACTTTATAAGCTTTTTATGGAGCTATCCATCTTTAATACAATATGGCGCCATTTAAATGAAACAAAAGGACATTCTTTGGATTCTCCTTATATGAAATATTTTATTGATCAAAGTGTTCAATCATTCGAAAGTATACTGACAGAGCTAACGGGTCGATCACGACTTTTTGCCACTGATCCATTTTATGATGCGATTCAGGAGTTAGTTCGAGAGTTTTTATTGGAACGACAAGGATCATTTGCTGATCGACTACAAATATATATGCTACTTTGGGCAGTGCTTTTTTATGAAAAGCCGCGTCGTGAACAGGAATTAGCACTTATAAATAACCTTGAGAATCCTTCACATGAGATTTCCTTGCAGTCATTAAAACTGCTATTTTATGTACTGCTACAAAAAGAAAGTTTATTGCAGGAAAGCATTGCACATATTGATGGACAACATATGCAGGACCTATTTGAGCTGGCTACTTTTGCAAAACGTGCTGGCGAATCACACGCACAATCCATTATTTTACGTGCGATGCTACCATTTACCGAAGACTTTTTACAGCTAACAGTGCCAGTTGTAAAGCGTGCTCAATATGTAAGGCAATTTCAGCTTTTATACGAAGACATACAGCTTACGGAAGAACAGGAAGTTACATTATATAGTGCATTTGGTGTTTATGGGCTTCAACCGTTTTCGTTCCTTCTTATTAAAAAAGGACGTTATCGTGAATGGGCAGCCCTCCATCAGTTAAATCTCTCCTCCCTTTCTTATTTAGAAATGTGTGGATTGAAAGATGTGCTTCAGGTTGCGCCTGCAACAGTATTGCCCTTATATCATCTATATGCCATGACTGAAATTACACAAAAATCACGAATGAACTATAAGCAGGCTGTACGAATCTGGAAAAGTATGCGCAGTGCAGCAAAACGTGCTGGTAAAACTGCTTATTTTGAGTCATATATGCAAACAATTCGTGCAGAGTATAAACGACTTCGTGCATTACAGGAAGAAATTGAGAAAGGAAACTTAGTATGATGACTATAAATGCTCCTTCCCCGTTTTCAAAAAAGCAACAGCTTCGTATTCATGCAGCACAGGAAGGATATTATACGTTACAGGGATTTACTGCTGATGGTGCAGCAATGGAAGCAGACTCACTCATTTCTTCATTATTTTTTAACTATGAAGCGAATGTCTATGGTTTATTAACCAATCGTTCAGAACGTACGATTGAAGTTTCAACCTCTGAGCTCCTTGATATTTTTTCACAGCGCTATCTGCATCCTTTTATTAACTGGCAAGGTGCAGACGCAGAAAGTCAGGTGTGGCTAGAAAAAACGTCTGCTTTACAAACGTATTGGCAGGAGCCTTCGCTCTGGTCACACGCAGTGATTGCAGATGATTTTTCCGCACTAACATTCTCTATAGACGGTGAAGATACAGCTTTATTAGAAACGGCAGTGCAGCAAAAGCTTGCTCAAACAGGTCTTGTACTGTCTGATTTACCAAAGCTAATGCCATTTTTCTTGCGTGGTGGCTGGCCACTAGAGCAGGAACGACAAGCAGGTACAGTTACTGTCTCCCTACGCTTAGGCGAGCCTGAGGAAGATTCAGATGTTTGGCTTTTAGAAACAGTACTTAGTACGGCTACAGCCAAAAACTACTGGACGCCAGCTACGCGAAAGCAGTCACTACCAATTGCTGATGCTCTACCGACAAAATGGCAAATGTATGCTGATGCTATTGAACAACAACAAGGACAAATTGTAGATCTTCTTTCTATTGAAGATTTACGTCGCGATATTTTTATCCGTATTATGCTTGACGATTTACAAGTTCGAACATTTTTACGTGAAGATTTAGCAAGATTACAAGCTCTCGGCTTTGACGTTGTATTACCGGCTTGGCTAAAGGATTTAAAACAGTCAAAAATGCGTGTTCGCGTAAGTACTGGCAATGTAGCGACAAAGAAAGTTGCTGGACTAGATGATATTTTAACGTTCAAATGGCAATTTTCTATGAATGGACAGTCCATTTCACCTGAGCAATTTAAAAAACTTGTAGATGAGAAACGCGAATTCATTCGTATTGGTACTGAATGGTTCCGAGTTGATGCGAACTGGATGCAAGAAATGCGTGCATTGATGCAGCAAGCAGAAGATGAAAGCTGGACCGTTCGTGAATTACTATTCCGTGAGCTACCAGAGGATTTATCCTTACCTCTCGAAGAAGAAGATGCCGATGATGCAATGCGTGATGACCCGATTTTTGCATTTGAATTGCAAAAATCGCTTAAATCCTATATGGAGCAGCTTCAGGAGAAAAAAGGACTCCCTACTGTACAGGTTCCTACATCTTTGCAGGCAGAATTACGTCCTTATCAGCATGAGGGCTTTGAATGGCTTGTCTTCATGCGAGAACAAGGCTTTGGTGCATGCCTAGCTGATGATATGGGTCTTGGTAAAACGGTACAGCTTATTTCATATTTACTTCATCTTTATGAAACAATTGAGGATACAAAACCATCCATCATTATTTGCCCTACGTCTGTGCTAGGCAACTGGCAAAAAGAACTTGCTCGTTTTGCTCCTTCCTTGAGTGTGCATACGCATTATCAAGCGAATCGAGCAAAGGAGGACGCTTTCAAACAGCTAATAGGAAGAGAAAAACCACATGTGATTTTATCTACCTATGGCACGGTATCACAGGATGCAGAGTTTTTACAGGAAGTAGAATGGGCAACCGTTGTGCTAGACGAGGCTCAAAATATTAAAAATATGCAAACGCTACAATCAAGAGCTATTCGTAAATTACAAGGGACGCATCATATTGCTTTAACGGGTACACCAGTGGAAAACCGTTTATCGGAGCTATGGGCAATTTTTGACTTTATCCATAAAGGCTATTTAGGTAGCTTCGGTCGCTTTAATGAAGAATTTATTTTACCGATAGAACGAGATGAGTCTGAGTCACATAAACAGAAGTTACGTGCAAAAATTCAAGCGTTTTTACTTCGTCGTACAAAGCGCGACCCACACTTACAGCTTAACTTACCAGATAAACAAGAGTCTCATGAGTACTGTCCATTAACAACTGAGCAAGCATCTCTATACGAAGGATATATATTGGAGACGCTCGATCAGCTGGAGCAATTAACAGGCTTTCAGAAAAAGGGACGCGTCTTAAAGATGCTCAGTAAGTTAAAGCAATTATGTAATCATCCTGCCTTGTATTTAAAAGAACCTTTCGAGGATGCCGAATCAATGCTTACTCGTTCTACGAAATTAGAACGTATCGTGCAAATGGCTACAGAAATCGTGGACAACGGCGAGCAGTGCCTCATTTTCACACAATATATTGGAATGGGGCAATTACTACAGCATTGTTTTAGTGAACTATATAATATTGATGCACCTTTTTTAACAGGTGCAATGCCTAAGCAGCAGCGTGACCGCTTAGTAGAGACTTTCCAGGCAGGAGATTTCCCTATATTTATCCTTTCCTTAAAAGCGGGTGGAACAGGGCTCAATTTAACAGCGGCAAATCATGTATTACACGCAGATCGCTGGTGGAATCCTGCCGTTGAAAATCAAGCGACAGACCGTGCATATCGAATTGGCCAAACACAATTTGTACAAGTGCATAAGTTTGTTACAATTGGTACTATCGAAGAGAAAATCGATAAAATGCTAGCCCAAAAGTCTGCACTATCAGAAGAACTAATTCAATCAAGCCAATGGTTAACTGAATTAGAAGATGACGAACTTCGTGATTTAATGAAGCTCGATTTTTAAAGATGTGAGATGTGAGATGCGCCAAGAGCACAACGTTCTTGGCGCTCTTTTATTTCAGTGGATCTTACTGTTACTTCTTCCCCTACTTACTTCATATTTATATTTAGTTGTGTTTAATCTGCTCATTGCTGTGCGGTCTTCAGCAATGAACTACGTTATGAAATGTAGACATCATTCCTTTCTAAATTGATTACGGCGCAAGCAATAGAAGGAGAATGGCGGATCAGACAACTTGGCACTTGCCCCGTATGTACCCACTAGAACTGCTATATTGCTGGCAATTGTACTTCTGCCTCAGGTAGCACAAAATCCTTTAAGCCTTCCTGCTCATCTGGTGGCTTTGGAGGCACAAATGCCCCATCGCTATCCCTTGGCTTAAGCCGATAAAATCGGACATCTTCTACGACTACTTCCGTTATAAAAACCTTTGTGCTTTCTTCATTTAAAAATGATCTTGATTGAATACGACCATTCACCCCAATTAATGAGCCTTTTCCGCAATATTTGACGATATGCTCTGCAAGCCTTCCCCATACTGTACAGAGAATAAAGTCAGCATCCACTTCCCCACGACTGTTTTTGTAATTGCGATTAATGGCTAGAGTAAAATGTGCTTGCACGCGATTTCCAGATAAGTGTCGTAACACTGGATCCTTTGTTAACCTTCCGACCAGTCCGACTTGGTTCATTGATTCACCTCCTTTGCTTTTGATTGCCCTCATCTTACAAAAATTAATCCAACATTGGCAAAAGTCGATTTTTAACATTTTCCTTAATTTTTAATCATAAATTGGGTATATTGAGGCTTTTACTTTTCAGTTATTGAAAGATTTTTTTGGCTGAATGCTTTTCGCTGTAATAGCAAATGCTAATCGTTGAAATATACAATTTCGCTGTTTTTGAAAATTGTGCGAAAACACAGTATTGACCCTATCATCAATTATGCTTCGGCGTAGCATCCGAAATCGGCTTTTGAGCTTTGGCCTCGATGTCGGTCATTTCGGTAATGCCACAGGACATGGCGTTCTTAGAGTGAGCCCCTCCCCTTTAGAGGTGGGAGACATCTGTACCTAACGCTTCGCTTTCGCTACCAAAACACTTGCTGAATGAAGTTAAACAGGGCTAATTGAATATGTTATACTAAAAAGGATGACCGACTTAGGAGGATTTTACATAATGAAAACATTTAAGATGCTTTCCTTTGACCTTGTCACAAAAGATGGCATGCAACCTTTCCCTTTAGTCGATGGTATTATTATTAACCAGGAGAACAGCCATCAATCTTGGATTCTCGAACTGTTTATGGACCGGCAATATCGTTCAATTTTTGATGAACTTTTAACAAATGCTACTGTCTTTAATGTACGTGCGGTTATTTCATTCCCAGATAATGAGCCTGCTCCTTTCCAGGTTGTCGTACATACAGTTCAAGAAATTGGCGAGCACATCTCTGTCCTTTTAAAAGGGACGCTAAAGACAAAACGCTCGAAATATGCCGAGCAATTACTAGCCGAATTACTAGCTGAGGGAGTTACGTTAGATAAGCTATTGGACCGCTTCTTACACGGTATGAAAGAACGACCAAAACTCAAAAATGATTGAACTCGATTTAACGATGCAAAAATTTGCATCGTTATTTTTTTATTGGACAGGTAGAGATTTTAAGGTACAATACGATGTAAAATTTATAGGAGGTAACTACACTTGACTATTGCTGTTAGGGAAAAGCCATTAAAATTATCGTGGCTTGAGGCTTTAAAGAGGCGGTTATTCGAAGAGGACCCTGATTTTAGCTATTATAATGAGCAATTTCGAAGATTCGATGCTGGCTTTGCTGGTGAAAGGAAAGTTGACCGTGAATGACTTGAATTAGTATGTCCCTATACTTTTTTAGTGTTACATAATTTAATTCTGATGAATTCTGCTCAGCATTCACATCAACTCGATACGCTTTTTATTTGCAGTAATTTTGTGCTAGTTGTTGAAATAAAAAATATTAACGGACGTCTTGATTTTGACGACATTACACATCAATGTATTCGAACGAAGCCAGATGGAACTGTCGAAGGATTTCCCAATGCAATTACTCAGATCCAGCGACATATGCAATTTCTTAAAGTTATTTCCAAAAACTATTCTCTCCCCATTGAGGGTGCGGTTATCATCGCCAACCCCTCTGCGATTATTGCAAGTCATCCAAATACAATTCCGATTTTCCATGTTTCTGGACTTCAAAAACATCTTCATTCCCTTTTTAAAAAATATACACAACCCATTTTAAGCGATGAACAGTTAACTCAATTAGCTCAACAACTACTTTGCAGACATCAGCCACCGAAAATTACGGCTTTTATTGATTCCTCAAGATATCGCCAAGGTGTACTTTGTCCGCAATGCCAATACAAATCTCAAATGCACTATGCTCGCGGGATTTGGAAATGTTCGTACTGTCAATTTGCAAGCGAAGAAATTTTTGCTGAAGCTTTACAAGATTATCGATACTTAGTTGGATCAACAATTACCAATAAACAGCTACGTGAATTTTTCGGTATTCATTCCATTGATGCTGCAAATCGTTTACTTAGAAAATTTCAATTTCCCTATACAGGTTCTTATAAAAATCGTGTTTACCAATTACCCGAAAATTTAGTGGAATATATGAAGCCATTTTTCCGCTCTTCCTGAGGATATTTAGTAGGTTTTTCACCTTTGCGCGGGTATTTCCATCTTGCCCGCGAGTATTTCACTTCTCTTCGCGAGTATTCGCTCTCTCCGCGGGTATTCGCTCTCTTCGCGGGTATTCACTTCTCTTCGCGAGTATTCACTCCTCTTCCGCGAGTATTTACTTCTCTTCCGCGAGTATTCGCTCTCTTCGCGGGTATTCACTCCTCTTCCGCGAGTATTCACTTCTCTTCCGCGAGTATTTACTTCTCTTCCGCGAGTATTCGCTCTCTTCGCGGGTATTCACTCCTCTTCCGCGAGTATTTACTTCTCTTCCGCGAGTATTCACTTCTCTTCCGCGAGTATTCACTTCTCTTCCGCGAGTATTCACTTCTCTTCCGCGAGTATTCGCTCTCTTCGCGGGTATTCACTCTCTTCGCGGTGTTCACTTCTCTCCGCGGGTATTCACTTCTCTTCCGCGAGTATTCACTCTCTTCGCGGTGTTCACTTCTCTTCGCGAGTATTCACTCCTCTTCCGGAGTATTTCCTTTCTCTTCGCGGGTATTCACTTCTCTTCCGCGAGTATTTCACTTCTCTCCCGTGGGTGTTCACTTCTCTTCGCGAGTATTCGCTCTCTCCGCGGGTATTCACTTCTCTTCGCGAGTATTCACTCCTCTTCCGCGAGTATTCACTTCTCTTCCGCGAGTATTCACTTCTCTTCCGCGAGTATTCGCTCTCTTCGCGGGTATTCACTTCTCTTCGCGAGTATTCACTCCTCTTCCGCGAGTATTTACTTCTCTTCCGCGAGTATTCACTTCTCTCCCGCGGGTATTCACTCTCTCCGCGGGTATTCGCTCTCTTCGCGGGTATTCACTTCTCTTCGCGAGTATTCACTCCTCTTCCGCGAGTATTCACTTCTCTCCCGCGAGTATTCCCTCTCTCTTCGCGGTGTTCACTTCTCTCCCGCGAGTATTCACTCTCTCTTCGCGAGTATTCACTCTCTCTTCGCGAGTATTCACTTCTCCCCCGCGAGTATTCACTTCTCTCTCGCAAATATTGTGGATATTGCCCTCTTCCATTCGCGTATTTTCTCCCACACGAAAACGAAAAAAGAGTGTTCCATTAGTTAGGAACACTCTTTTTTATATTATCGCGTTACTTTCTCTTCGACGATTTTTTCTTTAACAACGCCGTTTGCATTTGGTACGGTGTTTGTACCATTTAAATCAGCATTTGTTCCTGGCGTTGTAGTAGTTCCTGGTACTGTTGTTGTACCTGGTGTTGTAGTTCTTGGTGTAGTAGTACCTGGTGCTGTAGCTTCAGGAAGAACAGTGTTACGGTTAACACCATTTACGTCACGATTGTAAACGTCATTTCTTCGAGACGGCTCTACAACGTCTTCTACTTTCTCAACACCTCGGCGAACGTCGTGTTTAACATTCTCCGCTGGTCTTGTTTCAACAGCTCTGTTTCCCCAGTTACAACCTCCAAGGAATAAAGCAGCAAGAATAATTGCCAAAAATGACATTCTCCACATAGAAAAATCCTCCTTTCTCGATGCTATGTCAACAAATACAATGTGTGTATTTGTGATCCTACATAGATTGCCCGGGAAAGGAGGGAACTATCCGATTTTTGTACAAACTATTTTTGTTTTTCTTTTAATAGGTGTTCAACGTATGCTGCTTCTGCTTTACAGTTGAAGCTATAATTTGTACCTAGCTCTTTTTGCATGGCCTCGATTGTTTCAATTTGCTTAGCTGTTGGTTCTTCATTTAAAATTTTTGCAATTACTTCATCAATTTTTTGCGCCATCTCTTCATGGAATTCAGTACTCATCAAAACATCTGCTGGGATTTTTTCGATCCATGCGGCATTTACTTGAAAATAAGTTTGCCAGCTAGCAATAAAGTCTTCCATAGAAAAACGCTCTTCTTTCCAATCAATACTTGCTAAGTATGATTCAAAAGATGTTGAAATCGAACGCGTAATGCTAATTTTAACCCCTGAAGACAATTCCTTATACATCTATATAATCCTCCTACGTTTTAAAAACAAAACTAAAATTACATGTATTTCAATTCACAATCACTATACGCCATTGCATTTTTATAAAACATTTCAATCCGTGATATCTTTAACTGCATTCATGTCACTGAAAGTAATAAACTATTAAAAGGATTAACAGTAAAGACATTATTCGACATCATTATTTTATATCTTTAAGCCTATAATTGCAAATTAAGCCTGTTTTGGTTGCTCTGGCCCAATAGCGAATAAAATATCCGCTTCACATACTAATTCTCCATCGACTGTGGCCACACCGTGACCTTTGCCCATTGCTCCACGTAGTTTCACGAACTCTACCTCTAATCGAAGTTGATCTCCCGGTACTACTTGGCGCTTGAAACGACAATTATCAATACCCGTCAAGAAAGCTAGACGACCTTTGAATTCATCTGCGTTTAATAACGCTACGCCACCAACTTGTGCTAACGCCTCTACTATTAAAACCCCAGGCATTACTGGATAGCCAGGGAAATGTCCATTAAAAAAGTCTTCGTTCATAGAGACATTTTTTAAACCAACTGCACGCTTGCCTTCTTCTAATTCAACGATACGATCAACGAATAAAAAAGGATAACGATGCGGTAAAATTGCTTGAATTTGTTCTGCTGTTAACATTTTCTTTTCCCCCTTAATATCTATTTCGCCTTGGCGTAATTGCATCCGCCAGAGGCTATATCTTCATTTAGTAGGTGTTGGACACTTACTGAATGAAGATATTTTATGTAAACACAAAGTATGGTAAAGAATAATTTTATTCTTTACCATTCATAATATCAAATATATGCTGCCATGTTTCTGGTTTGAAAACGTCCATGGCTTTACCTTGTCCAATTACACTATAGCCAAACATTGCACCTACAACTGCGGCAATAACAACTAAGATGATAATAAGTACAACGCGAAGCCAAATCGGAATCAGCCGTATTTGCACCCAGCGAACCTCTCGTTGCTCTCCATTTGAGCCGTGTTTCTTCTCTTCTGGTGGCGTATCGGATTCTTTTGTTTGCATAGAACCTCGACTTGAATCGTTTGTCATAGATTGTACTCCTCTTCATTACTTACTAAACAGTAATAACGGATTTACTATCGAATACCATTAATGAGCCCAAGCATTTGGTCTGCTAAAGTTACAGCTCTTGCATTGAATTGATAAGAACGCTGCGTCTGAATTAAATCCGTCATTTCCTTTGAAAGATCTACATTCGACATTTCTAGCGAACCGCTCTGCATGCCAATTTGCTGACGATTTGCTCCTTGTAATTCAGTGACAACTTCAGCTTGTGTATATCCAAGCTGCGCTAAGTTATTCGGCAATCCAACATAGGAGCCAGAGATTTTCTCCATTAGCTGTGGCTTTTGGAACTCTGTCACTGCTAAATCAGTACGAATAATATCTCCATTTGGATAGGATGCCTCTAATACGCCCCCATTACTAATAGCAAAACTTTTTACATTATCCGGTAATGTAATAGCTTGTCCTGCTGAGTTTGCCAATGGATATCCATCTGCAGTTACAACCATTACTGTTCCATTATTTAATGGTGATAAATAAAAGTCACCTTGACGAGTATACACTGTTTTTGTGCCATTTTCACCTTCTGGCATCAAAACATTGAAATATTGCTTTGGTTTAGTAAAAGCTAAGTCAAGGTCGCGATTTGTTGTTTGTAAAGTGCCTTGCTTTTGATTTGATTGGATTTGTCCAAGCATTGCACCTGAGCCATAACGGATACCAACAGGTGATTGTCGGTCAGCACGGTCTTGCTTATCATTATTAAATTGCTGATACAGCAGTTCATTAAATGTAGCTTCTTGTGTTTTATAACCGACTGTATTGCTATTGGCAATGTTATTACTAATAGTATCTAGTTTATTTTGTAATTGCCCCATCGTGTTTGTTGCTGTCATCATTGTACGTAGCATGTTCAAACGCCTCCAGTTTGCCTATTATACTTTCCCGATTTCATTTGCAGCCTTTTCCATACTGCGATCGTAAGCCTGTAACACTTTTTGATTAGCTTCGAAAGCGCGATATGCTGTCATTAAATCAGTCATTGTACGACTAGAGTCTACGTTTGAGCCCTCTAGATAATTTTGACTCAGTGTAAAGGCTACGCCATTGGCACCGTAAGCTGTCGGTAAGTTCTGACCATTTTCTGTTCGCATTAAGCCATTATCCTGTTTACTTAGCATGTTCGGATTCGCTGAAAATGATACTCCAACACGAGCTACTTGCTGATTATTAACATAAATCGCTCCGTTCTCATCTAGGCGGAAATCATCATTCGGTAGCTGGATACGCTGACCTCTGTCTGATAGCACATACAGTCCCTGTGGATTTACTAAATAGCCTTGGCCATCTAATGTAAAATTCCCGTTACGTGTATATGCTTCGCCCCCATCTGGATGTGCTAAACGGAAGAAAATAGATCCAGAAGTACCATCTTCATTTTGCGGTAAGTTTCCATCAATCAAAGCCATATCTGTTGTGAAATCAGTGCTATAGATTTGGCCTTGTATGTAATTTGGTAATGTTTCTTGCATATAAATCCCTGTATTTAATGCGCCAACTTGGCTCATATATTGAGAGCCTGTTTGCTGGTTAGCAGGTGCATTCGTTTTTCCTACACTTGACATGAGCATGTCAGGAAATGAGCGGATTGTTGATTGGTCTGCTTTAAATCCTGGTGTATTCGCATTTGATAAATTGTTGGTAAGTAATTCTGTTCGTCTTTGTTGTGCAATCATACCAGTTGCAACTGTATAAAACCCTTTAAACAAAGGAATCACCTCATTATGTTTTTATAAGGATGCGGGCACTCGATCAATGTTTTCAAGCATAATGCCTGTACCAATTGCTACACAATCCATAGGTTGCTCTGCAATGAACACAGGTACTTTTAGCTCTTCGATTAATAGCTGGTCCATACCATGTAATAATGCACCACCGCCAGTAATAATGACCCCACGATCAATTATATCAGCCGATAACTCTGGTGGTGTTTTTTCTAAAACATTTTTTGCAGATTGGACGATCATAGCAACCGATTCATGTAATGCACGTTCAATTTCTTCTGAGTGAATCGTTATTGTACGTGGTAAACCTGTCACCATGTCTCGACCACGAATGTCCATTGAATCGTTTCGGCTACCTTTAAACACTGTACCGATAGTAATTTTTATGGCTTCTGCAGTACGTTCACCAATTAGCAATTTATATTCTTTTTTAATATATTGTAAAATATCATTATCAAAAATATCTCCTGCCACTTTAATGGACTCACTCGTTACAATATCACCCATTGATAGGACTGCAATATCTGTTGTCCCGCCGCCAATATCAACTACCATATTGCCACTAGGTTGGAATATGTCCATGCCTGCTCCAATAGCTGCCACTTTTGGCTCTTCTTCTAAGTATACTTTTTTTCCACCTGATTTTTCTGCAGCTTCACGAATAGCTTTTTGTTCAACACTAGTAATGTTTGTTGGACAGCAAATTAAAATACGTGGCTTAGCTAAAAATCCTTTGACGTTTAATTTGTTGATGAAATGTTTTAGCATCGCTTCTGTAACGTCAAAATCTGCAATGACACCATCTCGTAGTGGTCGAATTGCAGTAATATTGCCTGGTGTACGCCCTACCATTTGGCGAGCCTCTTCTCCCACCGCTAATACTTTATTTGTTTTTTTATCAATCGCCACAACTGATGGTTCATTTAAGACGATTCCTTTACCTTTAACGTGGATTAATACGTTCGCAGTTCCTAAGTCAATGCCAATATCTTTCGAAAACATATTTTATAATTTCTCCTTCCCGCCATTTCCAACTACATAACGTTCATTTTTATCTGTTTATCTAGAATATTTTATCATATTGAACTGGTAATTACACCTAATTTTAGTTAACTGAACTGCATTCTTTCAATTATATGAACACTTATTGAAAAGAAGAAATCGTTTCAACATTTTTTTGACTCATCGCCTAACGTGGGGTTGATTTCCGTTCCGATTGGGTACTTTCCTGGGGGTTCGAGGCAACAGGTGTTTTTTGTGCGAAAGCGTAGCGTCAGCAACAACGTCTTTTGTCTGTGCGAAAGCGTAGCGTCAGCAACAACAGCAGGATGTTGATCACGAAGTGTTATCACAGGACGTAATGCTTTTAGCCTTCGTTCCCCGACACGCTTCAGGGTCCCCATCTGTTACGCTGATCTCCAAGGAGTCACCAAGTCTTCACTACTAATATACATGTAACAATGTTATCCCAATTTTGTGCTGAGACTGTAAGGAAGCTTGTCCTTTGCATCAAAAAAGAACGAATCAATCTTGACTCGTTCTTTCCTTCCACTTGTTTTTCGTTGCCTCTCCTCCACGAATATGACGTACGGCCTTATGGTAGGCGAGTATTTCCTTTACTTGCTCAGCTAATCCTTCATGAATTGTTGGCAGTCGCTCTGTTAAATCTTTGTGCACCGTACTTTTTGAATAACCTGTCATTTTCGCGAGGACACGCACAGTTTCACGCGTCTCAATCAATAATTCACCGAGGCGTATGCAGCGCTTCCGAATGTGCTCGTGCACGTTCTTCGTCCTTTCCACACAATTTCACAAATGGCATCAGATGCACGTCTGCGCATTTCTTCACCTTATGTGAGGACAAAGCTGTTCAGAACACGTTTTACATTTTCACGATAAAATTCCGATTTTTTATGCATTTTTTAACCGCCATGTTTTACCTTCTTCCTCAGTTACCACCAAACCAAAAAAGAGCAGCACTCGCTACTCTTTTTTTCCAACAATATCAAGAACCTTCATCTTACTTTGATAACCAATTAAATTACCATACTTAAAATCTTTCGATGCTCTTGTGTCAAACTCCGCAATCCAGTCTCTTTGCCCATCACTATTAACAAACGTTTCATACATATCAAAATCTGCTGCAATATATCCTGATGCACGCCATTTTAAATTGTTAGTGGCTTTGTCATAATCAAATGTTAAAGCAGCATGCTCCTTTAAAGATATTTTTCCTACTCCATATATCGCTTCGGACATTTCGATGATTTCTTCAAAGGTAGCATTTCTGACATCATATCTACCCGAAAGTTCTTTATAAATAGCAGAAGAATCTTTTTGCTCCCTATTCTCTACCGTTTCACTAAGAGGAATACAGATCACTCTTCCAATTTCACACTAATATTTTTAGAATAGAATGATGTTAATTGATGAGGCATAATAGAATTCACATTCATATAATCCCACTTTCCGCCACGTTTTTATTTAATAAAAATATAATCGAACATTGTATTCCCTGAAAATCCGCTGAAGTGTTTTGATAATTAAATGTACCACTAGCATCCCACCAAATATACCATCCATCAACAATATTATCGCCATCTAAGTCTTATAGACTCTCTCATATATTCTTTCAAATTAAGACCATTAAATTTAGCATATCTAATGTGGCCATATCCTAGTTCCACTGTAACTATATAAAGTTCGTTCCCTCCATGATCATAAACCGAAGACAACTGACTTGGGCTAAAATATTCATAAGTAGCGTAAACTTCTAAATAATTCAACGGTGGAGCTGAAGCTCTGATTCCCAAATTTACTTCTTCTTGTTTTTGTAATTCTTCCTCAGTCAAATCAATATATTGTGCACTTGGGTACTCGACCTTAATGTTTTCTAAAAGCTGATTCTTCAGGAATTCATTTTTAATTTCATTTGAATGCTTTAGCATCTGTCCCCGTAAACAACATTGAAATGGACAATATACCTAGAACTGCTGTTGTAAAAATTTTTTTCATACTTTTTTATTATGCTTCAGAAAATCCTATCCCAAAGCTAACTAATAATAAAAATATAGTCAAAATTACAAAACATAGACTATTGACAAAGACACTTAAAATTATAATATTTGTTTTTTTAGTTCTAATCCCCATCACCATTGAAACAATAAATCCAATATCTATTAATGCGAATAGCCATAAACAAATAGTTAGGTATGGTTCATTCACGAAACGACTAATAAAGAAAACTGCAAAAGTAGCTATGACTAATATAAGCGTAAAGATTATTGGCCTCGATTCTTTGCGAATATCTTGAAGATCACTTTCCATCAAAATCACCTCTCTGTATCTTTCATAACTGATTATCTTATATTTTTTTGCTATACAAATTTATTCAAACCCAAGAACTTGAGCAGATAACTGTTGTATCGATTAATCCTGTGTGAATATACTATTCGTAATGTTATGAAAACAACTTATACCTTCTTTTCCGAGCCGTGTTTTCGCTGGTCTTAAGCATTCATAGAATTCTTTTTTCGAAAAAATTCAGTATTAAATAAGAGGAGAAAACGAAATCGTGTAAAATACAATTATCCCTCCTCAATTTTAGTTATCCTGTAAAATATCGACAAAATAGTGATATCATTTAACTAAATGATATAAATTTCGAAAAATATGATGTAACACTAACAAAAAAAATGTTAGACCTATTATATCTAGGTCTAACATTTTTCTTTTTGTCCTAGCATTGAAATAAATTAAAAGGCTAGTAATTTTTTCGGATTAATATATTTTCCGTTTTCTAGTACTTCAAAATGCAAGCTAACACCAGCTGTTTGGTTCCACTCATTGTCAGTTGCTTTTCCAAGTACTTGACCTTGAGTTACCTCATCGCCTTCCTTGACAGCAATGTCTTTTACAGAGCTATAATGTGTTTCCTTACCATCTGCATGCTCGATAACAATTTTATTGCCTGTAAATGCATCAAGTTTTACTTGTTTTACTTTACCACTTAGAGCAGCAAGTACTTCAAATTCTTCACCATTCATAGAAAGAGTAATACCGGAAGATGTCGTAAATGTTTGATTAAATACCATTAGTGCTTTTTCACGCGACTCTGCATTAGCTTCTACTTCATAAAACTCTTGCGAAACTTGTATCTTACTAAGATTCGCCTCTTTGAACGGGTACTTCATTGTTTCTGTTTTTGCATTTGTTTCAACTACAGGACCTGAATCTACTTCTGCTACGTTTGGTGACGGAGCTTCTTCTACTTTGGATACAAGACTATTGTAACCAAGTAGCAAACCTGCTAGCATTAGAGCCCCACCAGCGTAAACTGCTGGCCAAAACCATGGTTTCTTCTGTAATTGAACTTTTTCATCTTGTTGATTTTGAGAAGTTTTACTATTTTTATCCTCTCTCATTTTCATCACCTCTAGTTGCAGTGTGAACAACTAGAAGTTATTTTAAACATGCGTCTATCTTTTTTATTTCAATATCTTGATAATAATAGTGTAAAATTTCGTCAGCAGTTTTCCCATCACTTGCCATAGCCTCTGCTCCATATTGACTCATTCCTACCCCATGCCCGTATCCTTTCGTACTCACTTGTACTTTTCCAGCGGCAGAATTATAGTCAATTTTAAAATCCGTTGATGATATTTCTAAAAGTGTTCGTACTTCTCGTCCTGACCATACATTCTTACCTAACTGCATGCGCTCAACACGTCCTGAATCATTTACAAAAAACTGTATACGATTGAAGTCACTTACCTGCCATTTAACAGGCCATAGCGCATTCCATTCAGCTAATGTCCATTCTTTCATCGCTGAAAACTTTGGTGATGATAGATCCGAATTACTCGCAACACTTTGTAAATAAGGGACATCATTACCACTAAAATCGTAGGCACTTTCTGTTTTCCCATTGCTCGTAGAATGAAACATTGCCGTAATTAATTCATTATTATATAGAAGAACTTGTCCTTTCGTTTCATTAATAGCCTCGACAATTTTCTTTTCATTCCCCGGGAAATTGCTAGTCCAATTCGCTTTTCTTTGCTCCTTATTGTAAAAAACTTGTCTAGCAACAGTAGGAGCGATAGCTATTTTACCGTAATTTGTCGATTTCAACGCGTATGTCCTTGCTGCAATAGCTTGTGCCTTTAAAGCTTCTTTTTTAAATGAAACAGGCATTTCTGCAGCTACCACACCAGTTACGTAAGTTTCTAAAGGGATTTTCTCTTGTTGTCCCTCCACTTCTATGAATATTTCACAAGCTTGCTCTGTTGTTGCAGGCGAATTCTTAACCGTAAGTCTTTCACCAAATGCCACAGGAAGCATATATAATGCTCCAATCAAACAAATTATGCCTATACTCATTATCCATTTTTTCATAAGGAATAATATGCTAGAATTCTTGAAAATATGTGGACGTTGGCGAGGTAAGCAGAAGGTAATTGTTCCGATACAAACAAAAACCAATCCGAAAAATCTTAGAATCGTTCCGATAAAACTGAACGAATGTAGCAAAGCGCTTAACGAAGAAAAAACCCTCTGCTCGTAAGCAAAGGGTTTATAAATTTATTTAGTTTGTTGGTAATTCAACAGTTGCTTTTTCTTTAATGATAAATTCCTCAACTGGTACGCGTTCAATTTGTGCGCCAAGTGAAGCTAGCTTGCCATGGAAATCAACATAACCGCGATCTAAATGATGAAGCTTTGTCACTCTAGTCACACCTTCAGATACAAGACCTGCTAAAATTAGTGCAGCCGCAGCTCGTAAATCAGTCGCCATTACTTCAGCACCCTGAAGATTTACAGGCCCTTCGATAAACACAGAACGTCCTTCTATTTTAGCACCGGCATTCATGCGACGGAACTCCTCAACATGCATAAAACGATTTTCAAATACCGTTTCCGTAATAATACTCGTACCTTCAGCAGTTAACATTAATGCCATCATTTGAGATTGCATATCTGTCGGGAAGCCTGGATGTGGCATAGTTTTAATATCAACAGCTTTTAATGTTTTAGGAGCACGTACACGGATTCCTTCATCTAGCTCAGTTATTTCTACACCCATTTCACGCATCTTTGCGATTAATGCTGTCATATGTTCAGGAACAGCATTTTCAATCGTTACATCCCCTTTTGTAATTGCTGCTGCAACCATAAATGTACCAGCTTCAATACGGTCAGGAATAATATGATGTTCTGTTCCATATAATGTATCGACTCCTTCGATACGAATCGTATTCGTACCTGCACCGATGACACGACCACCCATACTATTAATGAAGTTTGCAAGATCTACAATTTCAGGTTCTTTTGCAGCATTTTCAATTACAGTTGTTCCTTGCGCTAAGGCTGCAGCTGTCATAATATTTTCAGTTGCCCCAACGCTAGGGAAGTCCAAATACACGTTTGCGCCTTTTAAACGTCCTTCTGCCTTCGCCTCTACATATCCATGGCCAAAAGAAATTTTTGCTCCCATAGCTTCAAAGCCCTTTAAATGTAACTCAATTGGACGGGAACCGATTGCACAGCCCCCTGGTAAAGCAACACGAGCATAGCCATTTCGAGCAAGTAAGGAACCCATCACTAAAATTGATGCACGCATTTTACTGACAAATTCAAATTGAGCTTCACTAGAAAGTTCTTTTGTTGTATCTATATATACTGTATTATCCTCAGGTATATATGTAACTGCCGCATTTAGACTTTTAAGTACTTCATTTATAGTAAAGACATCTGCTAAGTTAGGGACTTCTTTAATTACATTTTCTCCTTTAGAAGCAAGTAAAGCCGCTGCTAGGATTGGTAACACCGCATTTTTTGCGCCCTCTACGCGCACTTTTCCCTGTAGCTTTTGGCCGCCAGTCACTATTATTTTTTCCACCCTATGTCCCTCCGAATTCAATCTAATAATCTACCAAAATTTTATTTTAAAAGAAGTATAATGTCATAATCAGTAAACAAACAACTCTATAGTACAACTTTTCTTACGCTCGTTCAAGCATCCAAATCACTATTTTACGTCATTTATTGATATTTTGCTATTTATTTATTGTACGCATGATTTTTTTTTTTGTGAATGACCAATAACACGGAAGAAAAGCGTTAATTTCTAATATCTACCCAAAGATTTGTGAACAAAAACCAAATCTAATGGATTTATATCAATTATTCCGAGGAATAATTGCGTCCGAATTCATCTCATCACCTTAAGAGATGGGAGAATTCTGTACCTGTCGCTACGTTGCTTTCAGTACAAAAGACATCCGTTAAAAAAAGTTAAACTAATATTTACATATTTCAAAGGACCGCATAAATTATGTTATAAAGCCCTGTGAAATATGTAGTTCAATTACTAACGTAAAGATAGTAATAAGGGGCTATTAAAATAAATACGGAAGCTTCCCTGACCAGTTTGAAATTTGCAGAAAGAAATTAGAAACGGCTGATCCTATCGCAATACTTATTAAAATATAAATTAATTGGATTTGAAAAACTTTATTCTTCTTAAAGATTTTTTCTAGTATAAACGCTTGTAGTGCATAAAAAGTAATAGCGATAAAAAATATATGCGATAAAATCCCTATTAAAGCTTCCTGCCCTATTGCCTCATATATTTCCATGTCGGTTCCTCCATATTAATTCCTTTAGCGATACGTTCAAACGGTAGCATAATGTTAAAAAACGGACAGATGTTGAATCTGCCCGTTAAAATTTGAATTAGATATTACCCTCATGAACGTTGATACGATTCAACGCACGTTTTAATGCTAGGTCAGCACGTTTGAAATCAATGTTATCTTGTTTATCTTGAAGACGACCTTCAGCACGTTTAACGGCTTCTTTAGCACGTTTAACATCGATGCTTTCAGCAATTTCAGCAGATGGCGCTAAAATTGAGATTTTTTCAGGGCGAACTTCAATGAAACCACCGCTTAAAGCAACTAGTTCAGTTGAACCGTCTTCTTTTTTAAGCTTCACTGCACCAATTGCAAGTGGAGCAACCATAGGAATATGGCCTGCAAGAACACCGATTTCACCTGAAGTTGTTTTAGCGATTACCATTGATACTTCAGAATCGTATACTGGGCCGTCGGGAGTGACAATATTGACTAGAACTGTCTTCATATTTTTTCCTCCTCGTCCCTAGTATTAAACCTCTACGCCCATGCTTTTCGCTTTTTCAACTACTTCATCAATAGATCCAACTAGACGGAAAGCATCTTCTGGTAGATGATCCCATTTGCCATCAAGGATTTCCTTGAATGAGCGAACAGTTTCTTTAACAGGTACATAAGAACCTTTTTGACCAGTAAATTGTTCCGCAACGTGGAAGTTTTGAGATAAGAAGAATTGAATACGACGAGCACGTTCTACTGTTTGTTTATCTTCATCAGATAATTCATCCATACCTAAGATAGCAATGATATCTTGTAATTCACGGTAACGTTGGATTGTACGTTGTACACCAGTAGCGATTGCGTAGTGCTCAGCGCCTACGATTTCTGGTGATAAAGCACGAGAAGTCGAAGCTAATGGGTCAACCGCAGGGTAGATACCCATTTCTGATAATTTACGCTCAAGGTTAGTAGTTGCATCTAAGTGGGCGAAAGTTGTAGCTGGAGCCGGGTCAGTATAGTCATCGGCTGGTACATAGATCGCTTGAATAGAAGTTACAGAACCTTTGTTAGTAGATGTGATACGTTCTTGTAATTTACCCATTTCAGTTGCAAGTGTTGGTTGGTAACCTACCGCAGAAGGCATACGACCTAATAGGGCAGAAACCTCAGAACCTGCTTGTGTGAAACGGAAGATATTGTCGATGAATAAAAGTACGTCAGCACCTTGCTCATCACGGAAGTATTCTGCCATTGTAAGACCAGTTAAAGCTACACGCATACGTGCACCTGGTGGCTCGTTCATTTGACCGAATACCATCGCTGTTTGCTTGATAACGCCTGAATCGCTCATCTCGAAGAATAAGTCGTTCCCTTCACGAGTACGCTCACCTACACCAGCGAATACAGAGATACCTGAGTGCTCTTGTGCGATGTTGTTGATTAATTCTTGGATTAATACAGTTTTACCTACACCGGCACCACCGAATAGACCGATTTTACCACCTTTGATATATGGTGCTAATAAGTCTACTACTTTGATACCTGTTTCAAGAATTTCAACTGTAGTTGAAAGTTCATCGAAAGATGGTGCTTCGCGGTGAATTGAATCACGACGAACGTCAGCTGGAATCTCTTCACCTAAGTCGATTACTTCTCCAAGTACGTTGAATACACGACCTAAAGTAACTTCACCAACTGGTACTGAGATAGCTTTTCCTGAGTCTGTTACTTCTGCTCCACGTTGTAAGCCATCAGTAGATGACATTGCAATTGTACGAACAGAATCATCACCTAAATGAAGAGCAACTTCTAATGCAAGAATTGTTGGTTCTTCATTAGGACGTTCAATCTTAACTGTTAATGAGTTATAGATTGCTGGTAATTGGCCATTGTTAAATTTTACGTCAACAACTGGACCCATTACTTGAATAACATGTCCTTTATTCATTACTGTGTATCCTCCTATCGTATTCTTATACGACATTGGGAAGCTGGGCCTATTCTAAGGCTGCAGCTCCACCAACGATTTCTGTAATTTCTTGTGTAATCGCCGCTTGACGTGCACGGTTATATTGCAATGAAAGGTCTGAAATAAGATCAGATGCGTTATCAGTTGCATTTTTCATAGCCGTCATACGAGAAGCATGTTCACTTGCTTTTCCATCTAATAATGCGCCGTAAACTAAGCTTTCCGCGTATTGTGGAAGTAATACTTCTAGAATTGCTTCACCAGATGGCTCGAATTCGTAAGAAGCATTACTGCTAGCAGGTGCAAGATCCGTTAATGGAAGAAGTTTTTTCTCTGTCACTTCGCTAGCAATAGCGCTGACAAAGTGATTGTAGTACATATAAAGTTCATCATACGTACCATCAGTGAACATACCAACAGCTTTACGAGCGATTTCTTTAATATCAGCAAATGTTGGTTGGTCCGGAAGACCGATAACATCGCTGATGACATTATGATCACGTTTCACAAAGTAGTCACGAACAACACGACCTACTGCTAAAATAACGTATTCGTCTTTTGATTTATGACGCTCGTCAATTGTACGTTGTACTTGACGTAGGATACTTGAGTTGTAAGCACCTGCAAGACCACGGTCAGAACCAATGACTAAGTAAGCTGTTTTCTTAACAGGACGAGCAGTTAACATTGGATGTCCACTGTCTTTTGTTCCTGAAGCGATTGCGCCTACTACGTCCTGGATTTTTTCCATGTAAGGAACGTACGCTTTAGCATTTTGCTCTGCACGACGTAACTTGGAAGAAGAAACCATCTGCATCGCTTTCGTAATTTGTTTCGTACTCTTTGTAGAATTAATACGACCTTTTATTTCGCGTAAGTTTACCACTGGTATTTCACCACCTTTTGTTTTTTAATCAAGTGACTAGCTCGAACTTATTCTGATTTAGCGAAAGTTTTTTTGAACTCAGTTAAAGCTGCTACGTAATCCGCATCAGGAGCAAGTTCTTTTGTAGTACGAACGTGATCTAAAACGTTTGTGTGGTTTGTTTCTAACCAGCTTAAGAATTCACCTTCAAAGCGAACGATATCTTGTACTGGAATATCATCTAAGTGACCTTTAGTTAATGCATAAAGGATAGCAACTTGCTTTTCAACTTTAAGTGGTTTGTTTAGGTCTTGTTTAAGCACTTCAACCGTACGTTTACCACGCTCAAGTTTAGCAAGTGTGATTTTATCTAAATCTGAACCGAATTGAGCAAATGATTCAAGCTCACGGAATGCAGCTAAGTCAAGACGTAGAGTACCCGCAACTTTTTTCATCGCTTTAATTTGAGCAGATCCACCTACACGTGATACAGAAAGACCGGCGTTAATCGCTGGACGTACACCTGAGTTGAATAAGTCAGATTGTAAGAAAATTTGTCCATCAGTAATTGAGATTACGTTAGTTGGGATGTATGCAGAGATATCCCCAGCTTGTGTCTCAACGAATGGAAGAGCTGTAATAGAACCATTTTGATATGTTTCATTTAACTTCGCAGCACGTTCAAGTAAGCGGCTGTGTAAGTAGAACACGTCACCAGGGTATGCTTCACGACCTGGAGGACGGCGTAGAAGAAGTGAAAGTTCACGGTAAGCTGATGCTTGTTTAGAAAGATCATCATACACGATTAATACGTGCTTACCTTGTAACATGAATTCTTCTGCCATAGAAACACCAGCAAATGGTGCTAAGTATAGTAATGGAGCTGGTTGAGACGCAGCAGCAGTTACAACGATTGTATAATCTAATGCACCGTGCTTACGTAACGTTTCAACTACACCACGTACAGTTGATTCTTTTTGACCGATAGCAACATAGATACAAATCATATTCTCACCAGTTTGGTTTAAGATTGTATCGATTGCTACTGATGTTTTACCAGTTTGACGGTCACCGATGATTAACTCACGTTGACCACGACCGATTGGTACTAAAGCGTCAATCGCTTTGATACCAGTTTGTAGTGGTTCGTGTACTGATTTACGAGCCATTACACCGAAAGCTGGACTTTCGATTGGACGAGATTTTGTTGTGTTGATTGGACCTTGTCCATCCACTGGTTGACCAAGTGGGTTTACAACACGGCCAATTAGTTCTTCACCAACTGGTACTTCCATGATACGACCTGTACGACGAACTTCATCGCCTTCTTTGATGTCAGCGTATGGACCTAAGATTACGATACCAACGTTACCTTCTTCTAGGTTTTGAGCCATACCCATAACACCGTTAGAGAACTCTAGAAGTTCTCCAGCCATGGCGTTGTCGAGGCCATGAGCAAGAGCGATACCGTCACCAATACGGATAACTGTACCAACTTCGCTTACTTTAAGTTCAGATTCATAATTCTCAATCTGTTGTTTAATCAGACTGCTGATTTCTTCAGCCTTGATGCCCATGTATGTCACCTCTCACATTTCTAAATTATTAACCGATTAATTCACGTTTTAGGCGCTCAAGCTTGTTCGCTACTGAGCTATCATAAATATGATTACCGATTTGAACACGAATACCACCAAGAAGCGATGGATCAATTTCGTTTGTAATGTTTAATGATTGTTTCCCTACAAGTTTCGCAAATGTTGTAGAAATATTAGCGCTTTCTTCAGCAGAAAGTGCACGAGTAGAGAATACTGTTGCATCTGCAGTACCTTGTGCCTGTGCAGCAAGCTCAGCATATGCGTTCGCAATAAGCTTCACTTCGTTTACACGTTTTTTCTCAACAAGTAGTTGAACTGTGTGTAAAACATCTGGAGTTGCACCTGCAAAGATTTCAGCTACCATTTGTTTCTTACGTTCGATAGAGAACTTAGGAGCATTTAAAAGTGTTAAAAAATCAGGAGATTCTTTGACTACTTTTGTTAGCTCGTTTAAGTCTGCTCCAACTTCAGCAAGAATGTTTTTTTGTTGCGCTAATTCAAAAAGCGCTTGTGCGTAACGTTTTGCTACAGTTGAATTACTCATCGAGCTTCCCCTGCCTTCGCAATCGTCTCTTCAATTAGAGCACGGTTGTCTGCCTCAGAAATCTCTTTGCTAAGGACTTTAGATGCTGCAAGTACAGATAATGAAACGACTTCATCACGTACAGCTGCAATAGCTTTTTCTTTTTCAGACTCAATTTCACGTAAAGCCGATTCTTTTAAGCGGTTTGCTTCATTGCGAGCTGCAGTAAGAATTTCTTCTTTTTGCACTTCGCCTTGCTTCTTAGCGCCTTCAACAATCGATTGTGCTTCCGTACGAGCTTCTTTAAGAAGGCTCTTTTGTTCTTCTAAATATTGATGCGAATCTTTGCGCGCTTTTTCAGCTGCTTCGATTTCACTAGCTACTAATTCTTCACGTTGTTGCATGATGCCCATAAGTGGACCCCAAGCGAACTTTTTAAGTAAAAGCATTAACACTAAGAAGATCACTAATGTTGCGGCGATATCGCCACCATTGAAACCTGGCTCAGCGCTGCCTAGTACAAGATAATCTAAAAACACGATTGTTTCACTCCCTTCAAGAGCTTTGACTTCCACATAATAAATTAATTACTTGAAAAACTACCTATTTTAAAAAGCTATATTTACACATAGCTTTTATCAGTTCCAAAATGAATGGCGAAGTTTCATCTGGAGATTCCTGCTTCGCCACTAGAATTCAGTATACAACTGAATTATTTGTTCATTACGATGAATGCGATTACAACTGCGATGATTGGTAGGGCCTCAACTAATGCTACCCCGATGAACATTGTAGTTTGAAGAACGCCACGTGCTTCTGGTTGACGAGCGATACCTTCTACTGTTTTTGAAACGATAAGACCGTTACCGATACCTGCACCAAGTGCACCTAAACCGATTGCGATTGCTGCTGCTAATAAACCTAATGAACCTGTCATTTGAAAATTTCCTCCTTGGAATTGTTTGTTTTTTTTTGGGTTCAAGCATAAGGTGTATGCTTTATATTAATGGTCATCGCTCACTTTATGAGCCATGTAAACCATTGTTAACATTGTGAAGATAAAGGCTTGGATAAAGCCGATGAAAATTGAGAAACCTTGCCATGCCATCATTGGAACAATTGCTCCGATGAATCCAACAGCACCTGATGCTGCTAGGCTTGCGATTAAGCCAAGTAGAATCTCACCTGCATAAATGTTACCGTAAAGACGAAGACCTAATGTTAAAGTGTTCGCAAATTCTTCAACGATTTTTAGCGGGAACATGAATGACATTGGTTTGAAGAATGTACCAACATAATGGCCTGTCCCCTTCATTTTAATACCATAGAAATGTGTTAAGGCTAAAATCATTGCTGCAAGCGTCATTGTAACAGTTGGGTCAGCTGTAGGAGATTTCCACCAAAGTTCGCCGTTATAGGCGATCGAGAATGGAAGACCTAATAAGTTAGATACAGCGATAAACATAATTAGTGTGATACCTAATACGTGGAATCGCCCACCAGTTTTCCAGTCCATATTGCTTTTTATGATGTTCTTTACGAAATCCATAATCCATTCCATAAAGTTTTGCATACCTGTAGGTTTTAACTTTAGGCTTCTAGTTGAAATAAAAGCGATTAAGAAAACGATTACGGCCGCAACTAGTAACATCATAACAGTTGAAAGGTTGAACGTTAGCTTGAACAAACCAAAATCAACTACTTTTAATGGAGCTTCATGATTCATTGTTATTTTTCACCTCTCTTTCTAATTTAAAGCACATTAGCGGTTCCTTACATGTGACACTATTCTCTCGACAAAGAGAAAAACGTACGGAATCATTAGCCCTATGACCGTGCTAATTAAGTGAAAATAGTTTGGCAACGAAATGGCTAAAGCGACTGCCGCTACACCTGATGCAAAGCGAAGCGCTGTACCAAGTGAGCCTACTTTCTTCCCTTCACTAATGGATCGATCAAACTTCTCCATACGGCGAACTAAAATCCAAAAATTATACGTACCAAAGAATGCACCGATTGCGATGCCTGCAAAAACCGTCTGATAGGGTGTAAATCCCCAGCCTAATGCACAGAGTGCGAGCAAAAAAAATAACGCTCTCTTCTGCACAGCAAAAATGTGATGCAAATCTAGCATTGGTTTATAATCTCCTGAATCATTTTTTCGAGTAAAGAAACGTTTGCTGACCACTATGTGAAATCAGAAAAGAGCAGTGAAAAACACTACTCACAGCGGAATAGTAACGGGAGAGCGTTAATTTGAAATTACAGGTGTAAATCCAAAAAAATATCTTACACCCCGAAACGCACAAAACGTTGCAAATCGACAGTTTTTGGTTTGAACTGTCAATTTAGTAGAAACTTGATGTAACAAGTGTTTCAACCTATATTTACGATTAGAAACCCTTATCATTATTACCCTTTGTAAGCATACAATAGGAGATATTTGAAGTCAATTAGTAAAGGAGAAAAACTTCACAGCCACTATACTCTTGTCAAATTGTTGACAAATTTGTGTATGAAAATTCATAGCTTCAAAATCATGGTTCACGTTTGTGCAAAAAAAAGCTAATTTACGACACATATATGCTCGTAAATTAGCCCACCCATCACAATTAGTACATTAGGCTCATTTTTTGTTTTAAAAAGGGGATATTACTTGCTTTTTTGTAAAAATCCTAGAAGGGTCTTCACAATACGTTCAGAAGCATGTCCATCACCATAAGGGTTTGATGCTTTTGCCATTGCTTCATAGGCATTTTCATCTTCTATTAATTGCTTAGCTAAAGAGTAGATTGTTTCTTCTTCTGTTCCTGCTAGCTTAAGAGTCCCTGCTGCAATACCTTCTGGACGCTCTGTTGTATCTCTAAGTACTAAAACTGGTTTACCTAATGAAGGGGCTTCTTCTTGAACGCCACCAGAATCAGTTAAAATCATATAAGAATTAGCCGCAAAATTATGGAAATCGAAGACCTCAAGAGGTTCAATTAAATGTACACGCTTATGATCTCCTAAAATTTCATTCGCTATTTCTCTTACAGCTGGGTTCATATGAACTGGATAAACAACTTGTACATCCTCATGCTCTGCTAAAATTCTAGTAATTGCTCTAAACATATGACGCATAGGCTCACCTAGATTTTCACGACGATGTGCTGTTAATAGTATCATACGATCTGACCCTATTTTTTCTAACACAGGGTGTGTGTAATGTTCACTTACTGTTGTAGCTAATGCGTCGATAGCTGTGTTACCCGTAACAAAAATAGTGTCAGGATTTTTATTTTCATCTAAAAGGTTTTTCTTTGATACTTCCGTTGGTGCGAAATGAAGGTCAGCCATAACACCTGTTAACTGGCGGTTCATTTCCTCTGGGTATGGTGAATACTTATTCCAAGTTCGAAGACCTGCTTCTACATGCCCGATTGCAATTTGGTTATAAAATGCAGCTAGACTTGCAATGAAAGTTGTTGCTGTATCGCCATGTACTAAAACAATATCCGGTTTCGCTTCTTTCATGACTTTGTCTAAGCCTTGTAATGCATTAGTCGTCACATCAATTAATGTTTGACGATCCTTCATAATATTTAAATCGTAGTCTGGTGTAATTTTAAATGTTTCTAAAACTTGATCGAGCATTTGGCGATGTTGTGCTGTTACCGTCACAACCGATTCTATTTGCTCAGGATACTTTTGTAATTCCAATACAAGTGGAGCCATTTTGATAGCCTCTGGTCTCGTACCGAAAATCGTCATTACTTTCCATTTTTTCATCAAAACGATTTGCACCGTCCTTTGTTTTATTTGTATGAAAAGTGGTTACCCCCATTGATCGTCATCATATGAAGCAAGTGTCGAACTTCAAGAGAAGTAATTCGCCTAACATACTATGAAACGTCCTTCAATATTGAAGGACGCTCCCAAAAATTTTAAGTTTCCTAAAAATTACATACTAAATCTATTTTTCATTGGCTTATCATCATAACGTGAGGTTGATTTCCGTTCCGACTGGGCGCTTTCCTGGGGGCGTCCGATGAGCCGCTTCGCTTCGCTGCAGGGTCTCATCTGTAACGCTGATCCCCGAGGAGTCGCCCAGTCTCCACTCCAATCAACTTATCATCATGATATACGTTTTAACAAAATGTCATCCCTATTTTCCGTTGGTGAATTTTGTTAATACCATTGAATATTGTTCAGTATTATTTTGTACCGAATAGGCGGTCGCCTGCATCACCTAAACCAGGGACAATGTAGCCATGGTCATTTAGTTTTTCATCAAGTGCAGCAATATAAATATCTACATCTGGATGTTGTTCTTGAATTTCTTTTACACCCTCTGGCGCAGCGATTAAGCACATAAATTTAATGCTTTTCGCACCACGTTTTTTCAGTGAGTTGATCGCTTCCACTGCTGATCCACCTGTTGCAAGCATTGGGTCTACAATGATGAAATCACGTTCTTCTACATCTGCAGGAAGTTTTGCATAGTATTCTACAGGTTTTAAAGTTTCTGGATCACGATAAAGACCGATATGACCAACTTTAGCAGCTGGAATTAGATTTAATACGCCATCTACCATGCCAATACCTGCACGTAAAATCGGTACAATCGCAATTTTCTTACCAGAAAGTACTTTTGTTTTAGCAACTGTAACAGGTGTCTCAATTTCAATTTCCTCTACTGGCATATCACGTGTAATTTCGAATGCCATTAATGTTGCAACTTCGTCTACTAGCTCACGAAATTCTTTTGTTCCTGTATTCTTATCACGAATATAAGTTAACTTGTGTTGGATTAGTGGATGATCAAATACGTATACTTTGCTCAAAGGGATTCTCTCCTAACCGTTCGGATTTCATTTTTATCTCACCTAGTATAACAGAAAAAAGGAGTCGTCTCAAAAATAAATTTGGGACAACTCCTTTTCAAGAATGTTTGCTACATATAATAGCGATTATTTATCGAGTATTGCATCTAACTGTTCTATTGTCATCGGCTTGTAATAGAAATAACCTTGTCCTACTGTACAGCCGAGTGCACGTAAAATTTCAACCTGCTCTTTATTTTCAATACCTTCTGCGACTGAAGTCATTCCTAAGTTTAATGCTAATTGAATAATGGATCGGACAATAGCAAGTGTCGCAGCATCATGAATATCATTAATAAAGCTTCGGTCTATTTTCAATTCAGTAAACGGCAGTCTTTGTAAATAACTTAGTGATGAAAAACCTGTTCCAAAATCGTCCACCGAAGTTTTAAAGCCATACTCTTTTAATTCCTGGATAATAGAAAAAGCAGTCTGAAAATCAACTAGCCCAATATTTTCTGTTACTTCTAAAATGATATATCTCGGATCAATATCGTATTTCCGAACGAGCTCCAGTGTATCCTGTACAAAATTAGCATAGTAAAAATGATCAGGCGAAATATTTACTGCTACCTTCACTAATTTTTTCCCTAATCTTTTGCGCTCTGCTAGCCAGGAAAGAACAATCTCTAATATTTGATTATCGATTTCTCGTACCTTTCCTGCACTTTCTGCCACTGGAATAAAAATTGCCGGTGACACGAAACCGAGTTTTGGAGAAATCCAGCGGGCAAGCGCTTCAATACTTTGAATTTCACCTGTCCGTAAATCAACCTTTGGCTGTAAATTCACCGAGATTTCTTTATTTTTTATTGCTTGTGCCAAATGGTTTAACACTGTCATTTGCTGCTCAAGCACATCATTTCTTTCTAGTGTGAATATTTCCATATGAGTACCTGGTTTATTGGCCGCAAAGGATACAGCATTATCCGCAAAGCGAATCGCATCAGCAATTTTTATCTCATTGTTGTATAAAGCAATTCCAGTCTTCAGTGTAATATAAATTTGCTTCCCACCCACAATAAAGGGTTGACGAATAATCTCTTTTATCCGCCTTTTATAATAGAAGAAATCTTCATCGGATGTCGCATTTACAATGATTAAACTAGAGCTTGTAAATCTAGCAATATATTCTTTATGATCATGCTTCTCTTCATTTAGACGTTTAGCAATTTGTCTTAAAAGTTCATCTCCCGCTTCACGACCATATAACTCGACAATTTGATGGAATTCGCTTGGCTTTAAGATTTTGATATTCCCATTTTGACCGTATTCTTTTTCTACCTTGTTTAAAAAACCATGTCGATTAGGCAGCCCCGTTGTGATATCAATATAGGCTAAATCCCATATCTTTTTTTGTGTTTTTGCATATGAGTATGCCAATGCAACAAGAGCACCGATTTTTCGGAACATGCATTCAAAAGACTTTTGCTCAGCACAAGAATGTTGCCTTAAAAAAATTGCGAACAATCCAATTGCTTGATGTTGTTGATTGTAAATCGGCATAAACCATCCAAATGGCATTTCAGATGCATTAGCAAACATTTTATGTTCTATTGGAATATCGATTTCATCCAAACTCTTAACTAGAATAGATGTTTCCTCTTGCATTACTCTTTTAAAAAATTCTTTGTTATCACAACACTCCGGCAAATCTTTTATTTTGTCATTCCCTTTAAAAATTCGTAATTGATCTGCCTCTGTTTTGACAAGCACCATGCTTGATATTTTGGGCATAAAAAATTCATCTAGACTACTGCAAATAACACTCATCTTTTTATCAAAAGAATAGTCCTTTTCAATCGCTTCGTACATAGTTTTCTCAAGGCGCATTAAAAATTCTTCGGTATGATAGTAAGTAACATCCTTCACAACTACTAGTACAAATAATGTTTCATTTTTATTATTTTGAAATGGGAGTGCTTGTATCTCTGCCAAAAAAGGAGATTTGTCGAAGCAACTATGGTGCAATTTTGCTTGTACTATGGCTCCGCTATGTATTTTATCTTTAATCATTTCAATAGTTGTCTGTTCTTCGTTTGACATCAATGAAAAATAATCGTTATTTATTATTTGCGAACGAGTAGTATTTGTAAGTGTACAAAAAGAATCATTACATTCTAATATGCAATGGTTATTTGTTGCATCAAAAATAACGTAACTTTCTTTAGAATTATCACCTAACCTACGAATTGTATTTAATAGCATTTCATGTTCTTTGATCATTGTTTTAGTAACCACTCAGCCCCTCCTCCCTTTATCTCTATCAATATGACTCGGCATAATTGTAGCTGACGTTTCGCTGTCGCTACGCTTTCGGTACAGAAAATAATTGCCGAAAGAAGTTAAATCTCTCTTACATTGTATATAAACATTCAATAAATTGTCACTTTTATAAAAACAATTCTGGACATTATCTGTCTCTCTCTATTATATAATATATCCTTTCCTACTAAGTTTATGTAAATAAATTCAAAAATGAGAGTATTTTATTTCCAAATTAGCAAAAAATAGCTCTTCACCGAAACGTATGGTCGATTTTCGTTCCACTTTGGATAATATATTTCTGTGCGAAAGCGTAGCGACAGCAACAATATGTTTTATCTGTGCGAAAGCGTAGCGACAGCAACAATATGTTTTATCTGTGCGAAAGCGTAGCGACAGCAACAATAAGAAGTGGGTTATGAGGAATTATTACAGGATCTTGCCCCCCGCTCCATGGCTCGTCCTTGACGCTAATCCTCAAGAAATCGTCCAGCTTGCACTGCAGACAATTGCAAAAAAGCTGTGGTTAAAGTGCATTATCACTTTAACCACAGCTTTATCTAATCAATTATACCTCTGCATAATTGCGTCTGGAATCGGCTTTGTGCTTGCATAAAGAATTCCATCCTGATTCCGTGACATCCGCCGGAGGCTTTAACCTCTTTCAGTATGCTGAAAGAAGTTAAATTATACGTATAATGGATGTTTGTCAGTTAACGCTTTTACGCGAGCTTTTGCTTCAGCTTTTACTGCTTCATCTTCTGGATTTCTAAGAACCGTAGCAATAATGGCACCTACTTCTTTCATGTCCTCTTCATTGAAGCCACGAGATGTTACTGCCGGTGTACCAATACGGATACCAGAAGTTACGAATGGAGATTCTGTATCGTAAGGAATTGTATTTTTATTTGTTGTAATACCTACTTCATCAAGTGCGTGCTCTGCTACTTTTCCTGTTAGGCCAAGAGATTTCACATTAAGAAGTAACAAGTGGTTATCCGTACCACCAGATACAATTTCAACACCTTCTGCAATTAATACTTCTGCTAAAGCTTTCGCATTAGCTTTAATTTGTTTTGCATACTCTTTGAATTCTGGTTGTAATGCTTCACCGAATGCTACAGCTTTTGCAGCGATTACGTGCATTAATGGTCCACCTTGGATACCTGGGAATACAGATTTGTTAAGCTTTTGCTCCCATTCTTTCGAAGCAAGGATTAAACCACCACGTGGGCCACGTAATGTTTTATGTGTTGTAGATGTCACAAAATCAGCGTATGGCACTGGTGATTGGTGCTCACCAGCAGCTACAAGACCAGCGATATGCGCCATATCCACCATGAAATATGCTCCTACTTCATCAGCGATTTCACGGAATTTAGCAAAATCGATTTCTCGTGGGTATGCAGATGCACCTGCAACAATTAGTTTTGGCTTATGTTCTAACGCTTTTTGACGTACATCTTCATAATTGATTACTTGAGTATCTTCTGTTACGCCATATTCAACGAAGTTATATAGAATACCTGAGAAGTTTACAGGAGATCCATGTGTTAAGTGACCGCCATGAGATAGATTCATCCCAAGTACAGTATCGCCTGGTTCTAAAATCGTGTGGTATACAGCCATGTTTGCTTGTGCACCAGAGTGTGGTTGTACGTTTGCATATTCTGCACCAAAGATTTCTTTCACACGATCACGTGCGATATCTTCCACAACATCTACGTGTTCACAGCCGCCATAGTAGCGTTTACCTGGATAACCTTCAGCATATTTATTTGTTAGAACAGAACCTTGTGCTTCCATTACTGCTTCAGATACAAAGTTTTCTGATGCGATTAACTCAATATTTGCTTGTTGACGTTTTTTTTCCGCAAGAATTCCGTCTAATACTGCTTTGTCTTGTACTGCTAATTTTTCGTATGCCATGTTTGAAAAAGCCTCCTAAGTATAATCGTTCTTTGTATACCACTGATTTCAGAGGTAATTTTATTTATATACTGCACGCTCTCCGCCAATCAGCTTTGGACGTGTTGTTGCAATTGTCACAACCGCTTCTCCTACCATTCGCACAGAAGTACGAACTGGAACAGCTACTGCCTTTAAATGCATACCTATAAGTGTTTGACCAATGTCAATACCTGCATTTGCTTGCACAGCTTCCACAACAACCGGATTTGTAAATTGTGTAAACGCATAAGCAGACATCGAGCCGCCTGCTGTACGAACTGGTACAACTGTTACTGGTTCATAACCAAATTGGTCTGCTGTTGTTGCTTCCATTGTAATAGCACGATTAATATGCTCACATCCTTGGAACGCTAGATGTAGTTGATGTTTCTTTGCAAATGCCTGCAACGGCTCAAAAATTGCTTCTCCAATTTCAAGCGCGCCCGCTGTGCCAATTTTCTGACCAATCACTTCAGATGTCGAGCAGCCTACAACAAAAATAGTATTTGGTCGTAGAGTTACCTGCTCTTCAAATTCACTGAGTAACTGAGTCAAATGTGTTCGTATTTGTTGAACAACCACTATGCTCAGCCCCTTATTCTAAATTATTTATGTCACATAGCTAAAAAGCACTCCAATTTCTTTGATGACACTTTTTAGCTTAGGGACATATATTAACAAACTAAATTGCTTTTCTTACTGCTCAAGCTCAGCGATTTTTTCAATGCGGCGCGTATGACGGCCACCTTCAAAATCTGTCTCAAGCCATACTTTAGCGATTTCACGCGCAAGGCCTGGCCCAATAACACGCTCACCCATTGCTAAAATATTAGAATCGTTGTGGCAACGCGTTGCTTTCGCACTAAATAAATCATGCACTAAAGCACAGCGAATCCCCTTAATTTTATTTGCAGCAATTGACATACCAATGCCTGTACCACAAATTAAAATACCTTTATCAAATTCCCCGCTAGCAACACCTTCAGTAACTGGTTTTGCATAATCAGGATAGTCTACTGAATCCGCAGATTGTGGACCAAAATCTTCGTAGCTAATATGTAGCTCATCTAACAGCTGCATAATCTCACGACGTAAGTTATTGCCTCCGTGATCAGAAGAAATTGCTATTCTCACTGGGTTCCCTCTTTTCGAAATTATAGTCAACACTAGTGTACCACTTCTATCTCAAGAATAACATGATTTTTCTTGCGTTTTTATGCTGATTTCTCCTAAAAGACGAACATTTCTTGTAATCAATCATCAAAACATTCACTTTTGAAGTCCTTTTTCTGTGGATATTGTGAATATCATGTTGATAAATTCGGATAACAGTCTTTTGTTGCAATGTTCTATCTTCTAAAGTTTTTTTACCTTTGCAATTGCAGTGGACATGCTATATCAATATTTTTTCTATGTATTGCCAGTAGTTAGCACTATAGAGGGATTCTATGTAAAATGCGAGTATGGCGTAATTGATGTGAACTTTCTTAGTTTGATGTACTATCCGTCGCTTTGAGTTTTGTTCGTCACTTCAACTCTTCTTTCCGTCGCTTTGGCAGTTCTTTCCGTCGTTGCTGATCTTCTTTCCGTCGCTTCGAATTCGATCCGTCACTTCAACTCTTCTTTCCGTCGTTCTGATCGTTTCATCCGTCACTTCAGCAGTTCTTTCCGTCGTCGCCGTTCTTCTTTCCGCCGCTTCAAATTCTATCCGTCACTTCAACTCTTCTTTCCGTCGTTCTGATCGCTTCATCCGTCGCTTCTCCTGTTCTTTCCGTCGTTGCTGCTCTTCTTTCCTTCGCTTCAAATTCTATCCGTCACTTCGACTCTTCTTTCCGTCGCTTCAAATTCTATCCGTCACTTCGACTCTTCTTTCCGTCGTTTTGGTCGCTTCATCCGTCGCTTCGGCAGTTCTTTCCGTCGTTGCCTCTCTTCTTTCCGTCGCTTCGAGTTCTATCCGTCACTCCTGCTCTTCTTTCCATCGTCCTGGTCGCTTCATCCGTCGTTTCGGCTCTTCTTTCCGTCGTTGCCACTCTTCTTTCCGTCGCTTCGAATTCTATCCGTCACTTCAACTCTTCTTTCCATCGTTCTGATCGCTTCATCCGTCGCTTCGGCAGTTCTTTCCGTCGTTGCCGCTCTTCTTTCCGTCGCTTCGGATTCTATTCGTCACTTCGACTCTTCTTTCCGTCGTTTTGGTCGCTTCATCCGTCGTTTTGGCAGTTCTTTCCGTCGTTGCCGCTCTTCTTTCCGTCGCTTCGAATTCTATCCGTCACTTCGACTCTTCTTTCCGTCGTTCTGATCGTTTCATCCGTCGCTTCGGCAGTTCTTTCCGTCGTTACCGCTCTTCTTTCCGTCGCTTCGAATTCTATCCGTCACTTCGACTCTTCTTTCCGTCGTTCTGATCGCTTCATCCGTCGCTTCGGCAGTTCTTTCCGTCGTTGCCGCTCTTCTTTCCGTCGTTGCTGCTCTTCTTTCCGTCGTTGCTGCTCTTCTTTCCGTCGCTTCGAATTCGATCCGTCACTTCAACTCTTCTTTCCGTCGTTCTGATCGCTTCATCCGTCGCCTCAGCAGTTCTTTCCGTCGTTGCTGCTCTTCTTTCCGTCGCTTCGAATTAGATCCGTCACTTCAACTCTTCTTTCCGTCGTTTTGGTCGCTTCATCCGTCGCCTCGGCAGTTCTTTCCGTCGTTGCTGCTCTTCTTTCCGTCGCTTCGAATTCGATCCGTCACTTCAACTCTTCTTTCCGTCGTTCTGATCGCTTCATCCGTCGCCTCAGCAGTTCTTTCCGTCGTTGCTGCTCTTCTTTCTGTCGCTTCGAATTCTATCCGTCACTTCGACTCTTCTTTCCACCGTTTTGATCGTTTCATCCGTCGCTTCGGCAGTTCTTTCCGTCGTTGCCGCTCTTCTTTCCGTCGTTGCTGCTCTTCTTTCCGTCGCTTCAAATTCTATCCGTCACTTCGACTCTTCTTTCCGTCGTTTTGGTCGCTCTATCCGTCGCTTTGGCAGTTCTTTCCGTCGCTTCGAATTAGATCCGTCACTTCAACTCTTCTTTCCGTCGTTCTGATCGTTTCATCCGTCGCTTCGGCAGTTCTTTCCGTTGTCGCCGCTCTTCTTTCCGTCGCTTCGAATTCTATCCGTCACTTCGACTCTTCTTTCCGTCGTTCTAATCGTTTCATCCGTCGCTTCGGCAGTTCTTTCCGTCGTTGCCGCTCTTCTTTCCGTCGCTTCGAATTCTATCCGTCACTTCGACTCTTCTTTCCGTCGTTCTAATCGTTTCATCCGTCGCTTCGGCAGTTCTTTACGT
>NZ_JBLLLQ010000005.1:180678-183794 GCF_047737915.1 Lysinibacillus sp. NPDC056185 | reverse complement strand
TTCCGTCGTTGCCGCTCTTCTTTCCGTCGCTTCGAATTCTATCCGTCACTTCGACTCTTCTTTCCGTCGTTCTGATCGCTCTATCCGTCGCTTCGGCAGTTCTTTCCGTCGTTGCTGCTCTTCTTTCCGTCGCTGAATTCTATCCGTCACTTCGACTCTTCTTTCCGTCATTCTGATCGCTCTATCCGTCGCTTCGGCAGTTCTTTCCACCGTTCTGATCGTTTCATCCGTCGCTTCGAATTCTATCCGTCACTTCGCCTCATCTATCAGCCACTATCACCTCTGGGGGCACCATAAACAACCTCATACAACATATAAAAAAACTGTAGCAAACTCGAACCTCATTCGAGTTTATCTACAGTCTAAAACCTTCACCATTTATGCTTGTCTATCAAATTGTTGAATCATTTTATGCAGCTCTTCTGATTGTTTCTTTAAACCTTCTGCTAGTTTTCCTATTTGTTCAATTGCGTATGCTTGTTCTTCTGCTGCACTGCGAACTTCTTGTGCACCTGCTGACGTTTCTTGAGCAATGGCTGCAACCTCTTGAGATTGACGAGCAGTTGTTTCAATATTATGCATTTGCTGCTCAATAAGTGTAGAAATTTCTACAATCGCTGTCGCCATTTCATGTACACTTGAAGACATCCCTTCAACTGCTGTTGTTGTTTCTGATACACGTGCGGCTTCATTTGTCGCAAATGTCACCTGTTGGTTCATTTGTTTTACAACAATTTCAACGTTTTGTTGCATGGATTGAATAAGGGAAGTAATGCCCTGTACCGCCTTCGCACTTTCATCCGCTAAACTACGAACTTCTTCAGCTACAACTGCAAAACCTTTGCCATGTTCACCAGCACGCGCCGCTTCGATTGAAGCGTTTAAAGCTAGTAAATTTGTTTGTGCTGCAATATCACCAACTAAGCTAATGATGCGCTCTACCTGTCCAGCATTTTCCTCTAATAGATGAATGCTTTCTAATGCCTCAGTATTGCCAGCCGCGATTTGCTGAATACTATTCACTAATGTTTCAATCGCTGTTGTTGTTGTCGTTAAATTATGTAAAATCTCTTTAGATTGCGTTGCTGATGCCTCTGCTCTACTATTAACTTCTGTCGCGAGAGCTCGTACATCTTCAATTGCTTCAGCTGTATCTTGGACTGCCGTTGCAGATGTCTCTGCACCAGAAGAAATATGCTTTACTGTAGAAGCAATATTCTCTGCTTTTTTTGTTGCAACAGCTGCTTCATCAGATAGTTGGATAATGGATTGATTGGTTTGCTGGAAGTTATTATCTATACTTTCCACCATTCCTCTTAAATTCAACACCATTTGTTGGAATGCCTCTGCAACAGAACGAATCTCATCACTTGTTTTCGGCATTTCTACATCTTGGCCAATTTTCCCTTCTGCTACACGGGAAGCTGAATTTTCGAGCTTCTGTAAAGGTTTAATTAAGATTACGCTGAAAACTGCAGCCAAAATACCTGACCACGCAATACCTGACACATAAGTGAAAATTTCAAACAGTTTACGATTAGTCTCTGGGAAGAAGGTAGGTTGTAAATATTCGATAAATATAAAACTAATACTGTATGTGATTAGTGCAAGAATACCGACAAATAATACTAGTTTAAGTCGTAAGCCAAACTGTTTTTTCATAGAGACCCTCAATTCTCTTCAATTTTTTTTACTAATCGTTCTACCAATTCCGTTAATTCTGCAAATGTTTCTTTATATATTTCTTTACTACCACCGTAAGGATCTACAACATTTCCTATGCTACCTTCGCTTGTATACTCTTTTAAAGTAAAGACTTTTTGTTGTGCATTTGGATAATTAGCGATTATTGTGTCTTTGTGAGCTGTTGTCATTGTTAAAATTAAATCAGCCCACTCCATTTCAGTTATTGATAATTGTGTTGCTAAATGCTGATGCGTCATATTTGCTTCATATAATACTTGTTGTGCATGTGCAGACATCCCCGCATTTGGCATGGCATAAATGCCCGCTGAACGGACCTCAACATTGTCAGTTTGTTTATGTTTTAAAATAACCTCTGCCATGGGACTGCGACAAGTATTTCCGGTGCAAACAAATAGTATTTTCATACTTATCACCCTCCATTGTTTTCTCTATTGCCGGATAGCTAGTACACTCATAATGATAAAAAAAATCCCTGTAATGATTTGAAATTTATTGCCAAGTAAGACCTGACTTCTTCGTGCAATGACTAATGACCCATAAGAGCAAATAAGCGCACTTACACCTGCACTTATAATAAATACTGTTTTCTCTAAGTGTAGCATACCAAAAGAAACACTTACTGAAAAGGTATCTAGGCTTGCAGTCACAGCTAAAAGTATTGGTGAAATAGTAACCTTTTCATCTTTTCGCGAAAATAATAGTAAATGTAAGCCCATGCAAAATAATAAAATACTTGAAATCCATTGTCCCCACTCTAAGAAGAAATGCACTAAAAAGTGTCCTAATTCGAAACCTAGTAACGGGAAAAGCATATGCAAAGCAGCTGTCCAAACTGATAAAAAAAATCGATATCTAACATTTGGTATTAATACATATAAACCAATCACATCTACAGACGTTAATATACCTGCAAGAATCCCCTGCAAGAAAGCACTCCTTCGCTCTCTAATATTTTATCATCTTATGCTCGGAAATACAGTATTATCATAATACATTTTCCTTACATCTAAGTGTTAAAAGTCACTCCAACAATGAACAATCACCTTCATTTATAGTAAAAACTTGCTAGGCTTTTTAAAGCTATAGATCAAGGTCTATGCAGATTTTTATCCCGCATTAACGAGCAGTAATTGACCTGTACCGAAAGCGAAGCGCCAAGTACAAGACTCCCACCTCACACATGCAGAGAAATTTACTGCCCGTAAAAGCCCGATTGGTGAAGACTAATAATCAGTGGGGTTGAAGAAAACCCCACTGATTAAAGTTTCACTTTATCCCGCATTAACGAGCAGTAATTGACCTGTACCGAAAGCGAAGCGCCAAGTACAAGACTCCCACCTCACACATGCAGAGAAATTTACTGCCCGTAAAAGCCCGATTGGTGAAGACTAATAATCAGTGGGGTTGAA